>CALVMP010000099.1 GCA_944346655.1 uncultured Clostridia bacterium | reverse complement strand
CACCTTTAGCTCAGTTGGTAGAGCAACTGACTCTTAATCAGTGGGCCCAGGGTTCGAGTCCCTGAAGGTGCACCAAAGAGGTATAATCCGAATTATTTGCTGATAACCGGCGAATGGTTCGGATTTTCTCTTTTTATAGACAATTGCTAATTCGGTCGGGGCTTATTGATTGAGTTGTTATACAAAAATTACCATAAATTATTGTGACTTCTTGAAATTTCAGGTTTGCGTGTTATAATGGTCATATAGATTATTATGGGGTTAGCATTATGAAAATTCTGGTTACGGTCGGAACGGTGTTCGTCAGTAAGCATGTAGTTGATGAAAGGTTTTACAGTTTGCGGTAGTTTCAGGGGATAAGTATGACGCATAAAGAAGTACAAAATATAGCTCGAAGTACGATGAATTATATCCATAGCATTATAAAAGTCGGTATGAGTTTGTCAGAATTGAGAAGTATTGCTGAAAATAAAATGTTTGAGCTTGGCGCAACCTCATTCTGGTATTGGGGTATTGGGGCGTTTATTTTTTCAGGAGCAGATACTACAATTTCTGTTTCGGGGAAAGAATACCTGACAGCACAGAGAAAAATAGAGAAAAACGATATTATAACCGTCGATTTAAGCCCTCAATGGAAGGATATATGGGGCGATTATGCAAGAACAATTATCATAGAAGACGGCAAAGTTGTAGAACACGCAAATAAAGTAAAAAATAAAGAATGGCAAGAGGGTCTGATTACAGAAGATAAATTGCACAACCACTTACTCAATTTTGTAAATACCCAAACTACTTTCGAGCAACTTTATTTTTATATGAATGAGCAAATCTGCTCTTACGGCTATAAAAATTTAGATTTTTTGGGCAATTTAGGACATTCGATAGTCAAAAGGAAAGAGGACAGAATTTATATAGAAAAGGGCAATGCAACTAAAATTAGCGATGTAAGCTATTTTACCTTTGAGCCACACATAGCAAAATCCTGCTTCGGCTTTAAAAAGGAAAATATCTATTATTTTAAAGGCGGCAGGTTGGAAGAATTGTAAATTTATATATCACTTGACAAAGAGGCGTTTTGCCCTTATAATTGTAAAAATTTATTTATGGGGAGGGGTAAAATGATTAAAGTTACTTGTATAGTAGGAAGTGCGAGAAATGACGGAAGTTGCGCCTATCTGACCGACGCCTTCATAAAGGGTCTGAACGGAAAAGCGCAAATAAAAAAGTACTGCGTAAGCGATATGGACTTGCATTTTTGCAAAGGCTGCAAAAACTGCTATGAAATGGGCGAATGCGTGACGCGCGACGATGTTCAGTCAGTTGTCGGTGATATAATGACCTCCGACTATGTGTTTATGGCTGCGCCCTCATATTGGGCAGGCGTTCCCGCTCAGCTTAAAGCACTTTTCGACCGCACCACTCCTTACGGTGATACTAATCCCAAAAGAATTGTAAACCCAAAGGACGGAATTAAGGGCATAGCCGTCGCGGTGAGGGCAGGCACTCGCCAGGCAGAAAACGAGCTTATAATAAGCTCGATAGAACACTATTTCGGACACCTCGGAATACAGACGATTAAGGCAATTTCGGTATTGCAGACGGACACTTTATCCGATTTGCTTGAAAAGAATGAAAAAATCATAGCCGAAGTTACTCGCTTGGGCGAAGATATTGCAAACAACAGATTGTAGGATATAATTGGTTATATGGCGATAAAACAATTAAAAATAGTGCCGTTTGAAGATAAATATATCGACATTGTGTTTGAAATTCAGAAAAAAGCGTTTTTGCCATTGTTTGAAAGATATGCGGACATAGAGACTAACCCATATTGCGAGAGCAAGGATACCGTCCTTTCAAAATATTTGAGGCAGGACACGGACGGATATTTATTTCTTGCAGGGAACACCTTTACAGGGTGCGTGAGAATAGTTAAATCAGATAATGCCTGCAAAGTGGCGGCACTTGCCGTTCTTCCAGAATTTCAGAACAGAGGCATTGCGCAGAGCGCGCTTGCCGGGATAGAAAAGCTTTATCCGAACGTCAAAATGTGGAAATTGGATACTATCAAACAAGAAGCAGGTAATTGTCACCTGTATGAAAAACTGGGATACAGGCGGACGGGCAGAGAAAAGAGCATTAAAGAGGGTATGACGATTGTCGATTATGTAAAAGTAATTCAATAATAATTGCTCAAACAATTTAAAGAGCGGCGGTCGATTTTAAAAATCGCCCGCCGCTTTACCGTTGTTCAAGATTTCTTCGGCTTAATCTTAACCTTTTGACTGGTTGTAAATCTATTTGTATACCGCTCACACGGCGGTTCTAATATACCGTACACATTTAACGGTTATCCCTGTACACTTTAAAGGGAGTTATTTGTATTAAGTTGTCTATTAAGTTGTGAATTTCTCTGCGCTCGCCATTGCTCAAATTCTCGTTGTCCTTCCTCAGTGGAAAGGTATTCCTGAATGACTGGCAACATTGCCCTTGCAAGGGAA
>CALVMP010000098.1 GCA_944346655.1 uncultured Clostridia bacterium | reverse complement strand
GAGATCCCGACGTCGACTATGCTCACGCCCTGTTCGCCCTGTTCGCCCTGTTCGCCGTCGGCGCCCGCGGGTCCCTGCGCCTGTATTCCCGTGTCTTTTTCTCCTATCCACCAGTTGCCGTTTTTGCCGATATACGGAGTGAGTCCGTCTGCTCCGTCCTCGCCCGCAGGTCCCTGGGGTCCGGTCGCTCCGTCCTCGCCGTCGGCGCCCGCAGGTCCCTGTGCGCCCTGCTCGCCCTTGATGGTTCCTACGGTGGTCCACACGCCCTGGGCCTTTATGTAGACTGTAAATGTGGAGACGTCGAGATAGAGGTCGCCGTCAGAACCGGCAGCCGCGTCGGGAGCGGTCGTGCCCGTCAGCCATGTGGCGCCGTCCTGACCGTTCTGACCCGCAGGACCCTGTGCGCCCTGCTCGCCCTTGATGCTTTCAAGCCATTCCTCATAGCTTAAAACTTCCTCGCCGTCGTCGGCGTTTGCCACATAAAGGTTGTATATGGCGTAAATTTCGTCATTGGTCGGGGTGACTGCATCCTCTCCGCAGGCGGACAAGCCCACAGCCGCGCCCGCAATAAGGCAGCCCGAAAAGAGCGTGCCGAGCACAACTTTTACAAGCTTATGTTTTTTAGCCATTCTGGTTACTCTCCTTCTTATAATTATTTTTCTTCTTTGCCTTCGGCAAAGAAGAGAGGGATATCCCTCTGATTTTTGATAAATTTATAGCAATTGCTATATTTTAATATTATCATATATTGTAAAAATGTCAATAGTTAAACAAATATTTTTGTTTATTTTTATCATGTAATGATTAATTTGAAGCAGCGGGCGGTAAAGGCAAAATTTTTCCCGCCTGAGCGTACAGACATTGACAAGAGGGCGGGCGGCGCGTATAATATTTTCGGACAATACAAAAGGAGCAGTTATGCAGTCGCTGAAAGAACTATATAAAATCGGCAGGGGCCCTTCGAGCTCCCACACCATGGGTCCCGAGAGGGCGGCAAAGCTTATGAAGGGGCGGTACCACAGCGCCGACAAATTTGCGGTCACCCTGTACGGTTCGCTCGCCTCGACGGGAAAGGGGCACAACACCGACGACGTGCTCATAAAGACCTTTGCGCCCACTCCCTGTGAGGTGCTTTTTGACTACGATACCCCCACTCCCGTTCACCCCAACACCCTCGATATCGAGGCTCTGAGGGAGGGCAAAAGTTTAGCCAAAACCCGTTTTTACAGCGTGGGCGGCGGCACAATCAAAATCGAAGGCGAGCCCGACGCCAACACGGGCGTTGACAACAACGTTTATCCCCTTTCGACCTACGACCAAATCTCCGAATACTGCCGCTCAAAGAACATTAGGCTGTGGCAGTACGTTAAAGAGTGCGAGGGCGACGGCATCTTCGACTACCTTGAAGTTATATGGGAGACGATGAGAAACGCCATTCACGACGGGCTTACGACATCGGGAGTACTGCCCGGGTGCCTCGGAACACAGAGGCGGGCGCAACACCTTTACAACCAGCGCCACATAGACGAGAGTGCCCAGACGAGAGAGAACAGGCTTGTATGCTCATACGCCTTTGCCGTGAGCGAACAGAACGCTTCGGGCGGAATTATTGTCACCGCGCCCACCTGCGGCAGCTGCGGAGTGGTGCCCAGCGTGCTGGCATACATGCAGGACACGAGGGGATTTACCGACGAACAGATAGTCAAAGCGCTCGCCGTAGGAGGGCTCATCGGAAACATAATAAAGACCAACGCCTCGATAAGCGGCGCCGAGTGCGGCTGCCAGGCGGAGATTGGCTCGGCTTGCTCGATGGCAGCGGCGGCTTTGGGCGAACTGTTCGAAATGGGGCTCGGTCAGATTGAGTACGCAGCGGAAGTCGCCATGGAGCACCACCTCGGGCTGACCTGCGACCCCATTGCGGGGCTCGTGCAGATACCCTGCATAGAGCGCAACGCCGTCGCAGCCATGAGGGCGATAAATGCGCTGTCGCTGGCAAACTTTTTAGCGGACTCCAGAAAGATAAGCTTTGACCTTATTGTTAAAACCATGTACAACACGGGCAGGGACCTTTTGAACAGCTACCGCGAAACTTCCTCCGGCGGGCTGGCAAAATACTACCCCGTGGATAAACTTCACTTCAATTAATATCAAAGCCCCCGCCGGTTATGCGGCGGGAATTTTTTGATATAATATATGTAAGAATTTCCTTACTTTTCTTACAATTAAAAATCCTCTCTGAAACGGGAGGATTTATATTATCTTTATTTGTAAAATATGCAGTTTAAGTTGTTTTTCCATTTATCGGTAAGGCGCTTTGTGGTGAACTGTTCAGGATAAAGTATGAACCTTGCGGCAATATCGTCCCACACGTAGGCGTCCTCGCCGTTGTGCCATTCGAGCTTTAAATATGCCTGCTGGAGCGCAACCCTTACGGGCGAGCCCTCGTTTGCCTCCTTTAAAAGGAGCACGGGCGAGGCGGTATCCAAAAGCACGCCCTCGTGGGGGAAT
>CALVMP010000097.1 GCA_944346655.1 uncultured Clostridia bacterium | reverse complement strand
CTTTCCGAAAACTGCAAGCCGAAAAGATTGCCTACAAGCCTGTATCTTTCGGCAAGCGACATTGTTCCCGAAGGCAGACGCCCGCCGCAGGCATCATATACCAAACCGCCATAGCATAAGGGCTTACCCTTTACAATTTCTTCAACCTTTTTAATTATAAAATCTGACATAGACACTCTCCTTTTTATTTTAATTCGGGGATATCCCGCCACGAAAGCTCATTGTTGAACATAACTTTACCGTCAAAAATATCCTCGCGCAGTTTTTCGGGCAGTGCGACCTCACCCCTTGCCACCTTTTGCAGCGCTAAAAGCTGCTCTTTAAGAGGGCTATGCTCTAAAAGTGCATTGAAGCAGGGCTGAATGTCCTCCTCGTGAAACTCCACCGTATGAACTACGGGGCGAAGCATTTTGCTTTTTTCGATATATGCCACTTCATAATGGTTGCGCCATACTCCGCCCTCAATCTTCTGTGGGGTTTTAATGACTACAAACACGTCGGCAGAATATTCTTTGTTTTCCATGTCGTTGTAAGTTACGAGATCGCCGACCTTATACTTCGTGCCCGCCTCCGCAAGCTCGTCCGAAGGGCGGAACTCCACACCCACGCCGTCGCGCAGGACAACATAGCGCGAACGAATATCGCCCGTATAGCGCAGCTCCCACTCCATGCGCCTCGCGACCTCATTTGAGTATTGGTCGGGTAATATATCTGGATCAATTTCCGAAATAGTCAGCTCATACTCAATATATTCGCTTATATATTCCCTCTTCCAGTTGTCGTCGTCGAGGTCGGCAGCCTTCCCGTCGCGGAATATAGGGTCGTCAAGGTAAATGTTTGTAAGTCGCCCGTTGAATACATCCAAAAGATATTTCTTCGCCTCTTCAAAGCTGAAAAATACTTCCGAGAAGGTGCTCCACCTATCCCACCTTTCATTGTTGCCCGTGGCGTCCTGACCGATAATATGACCGTGAGCAAAGTAAACCTTCATAATTTATATCTCCGTTTGCCCGAATTTGGCGATAAATTTATCCATATCTATGAGCACTTTTCTCCCGCCGTCCTCTTCGGGAGAGACATAGCCCATGTGCTCCATCCAGTTGACCATGCGGAGGGCGGTGTATCTTTCCACCCCGCAAAACTTCTGTATACGTTCGGTTGAAACCTCATTTTCGCCTACACACAACCACAGAGCCCAGATATATTTTTTGTCAATGCATTCAATATAGTCGCCCTCAAATTTGGTGTACTTGCGATTTAAAAGTCCACGTTGAAGTATACCGAAAATTTCGCGGCTGACACAGGTTGCACCCGCAACAGGCTTATCTTTTTTTGTAAGATAAAACACACCGTCGAACTCATTTATTGCCAAGAGCGTATAACCGCCTTCGAGATTCTTACATATAAACTGCCGTTGAATTGTCATACCTCCTGCCTCACTCATAATTTTTAAGTGCTCTTTCCAAAAACTCTCTCATCTCCGTCTTTGTGCTGTCGGGCGAGATAATTTTCATATTTGAACCGAACAGAGCCACCCAATCCAGGAACACCTCGGAGGTGGTAACGCGCACGTTTACCGTATAAAAGCCGGGGTCGTCGGGCGTAACTTCTACCCCTTCTCCGAACATATCATATATATCGCCGAGCAAACTTTCGTGCACGCGCAGAATGACCTGCTTGTTCTTGCCGCTCCACATGCTGTTGCCGGTCAAAAGATACTTCGTATCGCGCGACAGAAACTCCGCCCTGCCGTTTGTACAGATAATATCCTCATCCTCGATTTCTGCTCCCGTCATCCTGTCGAGGCGGTATGTGCGGTTGCCGCGGTACTTTTCCGAATAGCCGCAGAGGTAATAATAGCCGTCGTTGAACACCAACCCGTAGGGATTGAGCACGCGCCGCTCGCCATAATAGCTGCACTGGCATTTATCGTCGAGTATGAAATAATCGAAAGAGACCTTCTTGCCCGCGGCGATTGCCCTGCATATACACTCCGTCGAATGCATAACCTCATCATTTGAATGATGCCTGCCATTGCCATAGCGCGAATACCTTTCAAGGCAAACCCTGTCCTCTGTATCCGCCATATTTTTGAGCTTGCCATACAGCTCTTTTGCCATGCTCTTGGGCATAAAGTCGGCAGAAAGAGTCGCGTCGCAAAGAAAGCGTAATTCAGGCAGAGTAAGCGAGGAAGGCCCTCCGGCAGTTAAGTAAGGAGAAGTTTTGTTAAAGCTGTATAGCCTTGCATTATGTGCCCCGCGAGAAGCTAAAATGACGTTGTCTGCACTGTCCGCATTAAAGCCCTCGTCCGAGCCCATTGCACAGCTATAAAAGAGATTATTTAGAGCCTCCACCTCTTCGGGTAACTTCCTTCTGTCGCAGGTAAACCCTGCGGCGTTCATTCCCTCCGCAATAGCGGCAGTGTCGAGTGCCTGTCCATCGGAGCGCGCCAAAAGGTTGTAGAGAGCGGCTGACTTTTTAAATTTTGTATTGGTGTTTTCCGTCATGATTTTCCTCCTTGATTTCAATGCGATTATACCATT
>CALVMP010000096.1 GCA_944346655.1 uncultured Clostridia bacterium | reverse complement strand
AAGAGTGCCGACAAGGATTTGCGCAAAGCCATAAAGCAGTCCGACGGTTCTTATCTCACGCCCTTTCAGCAAGCAAAGCGTTACTCCGCGGAGTTGCCCTATTCTGAGCGTCCCCGCTGGATCGTTACCTGCAATTTTCGCGAGCTTTTAATTTACAATATGGAAAATCCACAGGGCGAACCTGAGAGCATCTTATTGTGCGATTTGCCGAAAGAGTGTTACCGGCTCAAATTCCTTGTCGATACGGGCAGCGAGTCTGTTCGCAAGGAAATGGAAATATCCATAAGAGCGGGTGAGCTTGTCGGCGTACTGTACGACGAAATTTTGAAACAGTATAAAGATCCCACAGCAGAAAGTACGTTAAAAAGCTTGAATATGCTGTGTGTTCGACTTGTTTTCTGCCTGTATGCAGAGGACAGCGGACTTTTCGGCGAGCATATGAAGTTTCATAACTATATCAAAGGGTTTGCTGTAAAGGACGTCCGCCGCGCAATTATCGACCTATTCAAAGTTCTCGATACCAAGCCCGAAGAACGCGACCCTTATCTGGACGAAACGCTCGCTTCATTCCCTTATGTAAACGGCGGGTTGTTTGCCAATGAAGATATTGAAATTCCGCAATTCAATGAAAAAATCGTGCAGCTGCTTCTGCGCAATGCAAGCGAAAACTTCGATTGGAGCGAGATCAGCCCCACAATTTTCGGCGCGGTCTTTGAAAGCACGTTAAACCCTGAAACAAGGCGTTCGGGCGGCATGCATTATACCTCTATTGAAAATATCCATAAAGTCATTGATCCATTGTTTTTGGACAACTTGCGCGACGAGCTCACACAGATCAAAACGATTCAGGTCGAAAAGACCCGTACTAGGAAGTTGGAAGAGTACCGTAAAAAGCTCTCTTCTCTTATATTCCTCGACCCTGCCTGCGGTTCGGGTAATTTCCTTACGGAAACGTATCTATCGTTGCGCCGATTGGAAAACGAAGCACTCAAGCTCATTTATCAAGGACAAATAGTGCTTGGACTTGACGACTTGATAAAGGTATCTATCGGTCAATTTTACGGGATCGAAATCAACGATTTCGCTGTAACGGTTGCCAAAACCGCTTTATGGATCGCTGAAAGCCAAATGATGAAGGAAACGGAAGAGGTCGTCAAGATGAGTCTCGACTTTCTCCCGCTCAAATCTTATGCAAACATTGTTGAAGGCAACGCCCTCCGACTTGATTGGGAGAGTGTTGTTCCGAAGGATAAGCTGAATTACATAATGGGCAACCCGCCGTTTGTGGGTAAAAAATATCAGACACCAAGTCAAAAAAGCGATATGCAATTTGTTTTTGGCGAAAAGCAGAAAGGCATAGGCAATTTAGACTATGTTACAGCATGGTATAAGAAAGCCTCAAAAACAATAATCAATACAACAATAGAGGTGGCTTTCGTATCAACTAATAGCCTAGTGCAAGGTGAGCATATTCCATTATTTTGGAAACCGCTTTATGAGGAGATGGATATAAAGATAAATTTTGCCTATCAATCATTTAAGTGGGAAACTGAATCTCAGAAAAAAGCTGCGGTCTATTGTGTTATAATTGGATTTAGCACTAAAGATGTGAATAGATCTAAATGGCTTTATTCAAGCAATAATACAAGAAATAAGGTGGAAAATATTCATCCGTATCTTAAAGAATTTTCCGATATTTTTATAGATAATAGGTCAAAACCTATATCTTCGGAGACCACTCCGCTTGTGTATGGTAGCTTTGCATTAGATGATGGCAATTATACAATCGACGAAGTAGAATATAAATTACTTATCGAAAAAGAGCCCAATATAATAAAATATTTACTCCCATTTTTGGGCTCCGAAGAATTTATTAACGGAAAAAGAAGATATTGCATTTGGTTAAAAAATGCAGATATTAAGGATATTCGCAATAGTAAAATATTATCCGAAAAGGTTAAGAAAGTACAAGTTTGGAGAAGCAAAAGTGGTAGACGAGAAACAGTTGCTGCAGCATTAACACCAACATTATTTGCTGAAATACGGCAACCAAATACAAACTATTTAGCCATACCCATTACTTCTTCTGAACGGCGCAGATACATACCTATGGGATATATGTCGAAAGATATAATTGCAAGTAATCATTTATTAGTTTTACCTGATGCAACATTATATCAATTTGGTGTTTTAATCTCTAATGTGCATATGGCTTGGATGCGTACTGTGGCTGGAAGAATGAAAAGTGATTATAATTATTCTGCACGTATAGTTTATAATAATTTCCCTTGGCCAGAGCCTACTGAAGAGCAGAAGGCAAAAATTGAACAGACGGCACAAGCAATTTTGGACGCCCGCGCTCTTTACCCCGATAGCTCGTTCGCCGACTTGTATGACGAGCTTACTATGCCCGTGGAGCTTCGCCGCGCACATCAGCAGAACGACAGGGTAGTTATGCAGGCATACGGCTTCGATTACAGAACCATGACCGAAAGCGAGTGCGTCGCCGAGCTTATGAAAATGTATCAGGAGTTGACTAAGGAGAAGTAAGAATTAGTATTATGGAAACAGAGACT
>CALVMP010000095.1 GCA_944346655.1 uncultured Clostridia bacterium | reverse complement strand
CTGTTTTTGTCACCCCAGTCGCACATGGCGTCGAGTATGGGCATGAGCGACTGTCCCCGCGCGGACAGGCTGTATTCGACCTTGGGCGGTATCTGAGGGTATTCTTTGCGAACAATCAGTCCGTCGGCTTCCAGCTCCTTTAAGGAGGAGGACAGGGTTTTAAACGATATGCCCTTTATGTATCTCTGCAACTCGTTGTAACGCACCACGCCGAACTCCATAAGCGTGTACAAAATAGTCATCTTGTATTTGCCGCTTATAAGGGAGAGGGTGTACGAAAATCCCGTGTCGCACAGCCTTTCGGAGGCTATGCATCTGTCGGCTTTCTTTTCCATATCATTTTCTCCTTACACTCTACTTTTGGTTAGTACCTAACATAATTGTGCGTACTTGACAAAATAATTATACAGGCATACAATAATCTTGTCAATATCAAAACGGAGGTTTTTTGTATATGAGAAGCAATATTTCAGAATACAAAGCCGTCGAGGAGGCGGCAATGAAGTTTGTAAAGAGTGTGGCTGAAGGCAACAGCAAATACGCCCGCGAACTTTTCAGCGACGAAGCGGTGCTCTTCGGCTATCTCGACGGCAAACTCGAGCACGGCTCAATCGAGCAGTTCTACCATAATGTGGATACCGTCCCCGGCGGCGAACACTTCAAAGCCCGCGTCGACGTGCTTCTTCTCGAAGAAACGCTTGCCGTCGTCCGCGTTCTCGAAGAGGGGTGGGGAGGCAGAATAGATTTTACCGACGTGCTTCTCCTTTTAAAAATGAACGGCGAGTGGAAGTGCGTGGCAAAAGCCTATAACCAGAATTCCGATACGATTAAAAAAATAACAGGGAGGCAGATATGAGTAAAAAAATTGTAGTTATCACAGGCAGTCCCCGCAGGGGCGGCAACAGCTTTGCCATGACGGAATCGTTTATCTCCGCGGCTGAAGCGGAGGGGTGCGAGGTAAAAAGGTTCGACGCCGCTTTTATGAACCTCGGCGGCTGCCACGCCTGCGAAACCTGCTTTTCGACGGGCAGGGCGTGCTCCTTCGACGACGATTTCAACACAATCGCGCCATACATAGAGGAGGCTGAAGGGGTCGTTTTTACCTTGCCCGTATATTGGTATTCAATCCCCGCGCCGATAAAGTGCGTAATAGATAAGCTCTATTCCTTCTGCGTGGCAGGCAGGGATATCGCGGGCAAAAAGTGCGCCCTCATCGCCTGCTGCGAAGAGGACGATATGACAGTGCTCGACGGCGTGCGCGTACCCTACGAACGCTCGGTCGCTCTGCTCAAGTGGAAGTCTGTGGGGGAGGTTTTGGTACCCGGCGTTCTCAACCGCGGCGACATACAAAAGACGGACGGCTGCGCAAGGGCGGCTGAACTTGCCAAGGCGTTTTAAAAAATTCGTGCCTGCGGGCAAGCCCGGGCTTTTAAAGGCGTATGAACCGGGCATATCATTGTGTGAAATTTCGGGCAGGCGTATTGATTTTGCCGTTTTTGGTGTTATAATGTAATTGAACAAAAACTTAATGCGGGGGTGATAAAACCATGAAAAGAATTTTTATCATTACGGGCGCTGATGGTTTTTTGGGCAACAACATTATAAGAAAACTTGAATGCGACCGCGAAAATCAAATCAGGGCTCTGGTGTTGCCGGGCAGTCAGGCGCGCTCGCTCGAAGGGCTGAACTGCAACATATATTATGGCGACGTAACCAAGCCAGCCACGCTCGGCGAAGTATTCACCCTGCCCGCGGATGCCGAAGTTTACGTAATCCACTGTGCGGCTATAGTTTACATTAAAACAAAATATAATCCGCTCATGCAGGAAGTCAACGTGAACGGCACTTTAAACGTTGCAAAAAAGACGCTTGAAGCGGGCGCGAAAATGGTTTACGTAAGCAGCGTTCACGCCATAACCGAAAAACCCGACGGCGAGGCGATGACGGAAATCGAAGTATTCGAACCCGAAAAGGTGGAGGGTCAGTACGCTAAAACCAAGGCGGAGACGGCAAACAGATTGCTTGCCATGACGAGGGAGGAGGGGCTCAACGCCTGCATAGTCCATCCTTCGGGACTGATCGGTCCCAACGATTTCGGAAGCAGTCATCTTACGCAGCTGGTCATAGACTGCATAAACGGCAGACTCGTCGCGGGAGTTAAGGGCGGATACGACTTTGCCGACGTGCGCGACGTTGCGGACGGAATAATCAGCGCCTGCTTCAAAGGCAAAAAGGGCGAATGTTACATACTTTCAAACAGATATATCCAAATAAAGGAGCTGCTTGCGGCAATCACCGCGGCGGGCGGAAAGAAGCCCGTAAAACACATATTGCCCATGTGGATAGCAAAGCTCACCGCGCCGCTGGCGGAGCTCTACTATGCGCTACTTAAACAGCCGCCGCTGTATACCAGATATTCGCTATATACTCTCGGTTCAAACGCAAGGTTCTGCAACGATAAGGCTAAGCGCGAACTGGGCTACAAAACCCGCCCTCTCGAAGATACTTTGCGCGATACGGTCGCATGGCTCGAAGAGCACGGCAGAATAAAGTGACCATGACATAAAACATTTTCTTATTACAAAATCAAAAATAACGCTTTCCGAAAGGGAGGCGTTATTTATGTATAAGGGAGATTAGAGGCGTCTTAAGCAATAAATTTTCAGAATGATCGCGCAAATTCATTCTCAAAGAGGCACAGAAAGTTATTTATAGATAATCTTCCGCCGCTATTTGGTCCCCATTTAGTCCCCAAAATGGCATAAAAAAAAGCGTTGCTATCCAAAGATAGCAACGCTTAACGGGCGGAGATTAAGGGCGAAATGCCGAGAAAATGCCCTGTTTTCTCCCGTTTTGGCTG
>CALVMP010000094.1 GCA_944346655.1 uncultured Clostridia bacterium | reverse complement strand
GATAGCGTCAATATTATCCTCCATAGATGATAAAATAGAGGAGAATAATACAATAAATCATAATTTAGCGGCTTAAATCTTCACCTCTGACACGTCGATTTCACCAGACATAAGTTTTGGTAAGAGGGTATCACGAATACCTACAAGTTTACGGTTCTCTTTCAGAAGAGAAAGCCGCTGTGCGAACATAGGAGAGGCCACGTTTTCGAACTCTCGAACGAGCACATCGTCACAAGGGAAAGATAGAATAAATGAACGTATGTCACTCTCATTAAACCCCGCCTGTGCGCTTCTTCCGCCACGATTATTAATACCCTCATAAAAATCACGCGAAGAAAGATAGCAACGTAGAAATTCACGGTAATAAGGTTTTTTGGGAAATACTTTGGCGAGCGCAACATTATATGCCCCATTTAAACCAAAACAAATCCGACCAAGTGATGCTCCATATCGTGCAATCATAATATCCGTCTCCTCACAAAGTTTATTTTTGCTTGATATTGGGATATAAGTAACATGTCCGTCTGTTTCATAATCACGGATTTGCACAAAACGTACATACCCATCTCTTGGGGCTGCGATAAATTCTGATGCTGGCGGCTGGCTTCCACCAGCGTAACTCATAAGGGTAGAAAGAGAAACATCCTTGAACCCAATATTTTTACCGATAAACCATTTTGTAAATATTGTCTGCGCTTGCTGCTGTAAATTATGATTTATACAAAGGAGATTATATGACTAAAAACGAAAAAGCATTAGAGGCTTGCGAAAAAGTGCTTGATGGCATAGAGGATGATGCGATTTCCACTTCCTCAGCTTTACTTCTATGTTTAAAAATTGCGAGGCTGACTAAAGATGTCAATGCGATTGAGTGGTTACAATATGAATATGGCGGTTATCCGCGAGCAAATGATGGCCATATTGAAAGTGCTGCTTGGGAAGTAGCATATAAGAATGGGCGCGGGTATATCGAAGAAGGGAAAAAACTTATTTTTCTTGAATTAGCAGCAGAGCTTGAAGAAAAAATCAAAGCAGAGCAAAATGCCATTAATAATTTTACAACACAAGGGGTGTCGGTTTCTGGCGAGCATGCTTGGGTTGCCATGAATAATTTGACTGGAACGGTTGCAAATTCTACTAATGCAATATTATCGCGTATTACTTTAGACCAGCATAGGCTATCAATATTAAAATCTCAATATTATAATTATGCTTTAAAAAAGCAAATAGAAATATCTTTTGGAAATGTCGCGGAGGATATTTTCTCCCAATATCGAGAAAAAGTCGATAATGGTTTTTCTACATTATCAAAAGATACTTTATTAAAGTTACAGGCTATTGAGGATAAAATTAATACAGATAATCCTGAATTGTATTCGCAAGCATTGACAACTTGTCGAAGACTTTTCTCAAATACAGCCGATGAACTTTTCAATAAATATTTCCCTGATTATAGAGAAAAAACTTACAAAACAATATCAGGTAAGGAAATTGATGTTAGCGGGGAGCACTACAAAAATAGGTTATCTGCTGTTATAGAGAAGTTGGAGAATAAGTCGGCATCAAAAAGTATAGTTGGGACGCACATAAGCTATCTTTTAGATTGGATTGATGAACTTATGGATTTGCAAAGCAAAGGAGTTCACAATGATATTACAAAACAAGATGCTATGCGGTGCATTATTCAGACATATATTTGCCTGGGCGATATACTTAATTTACAGTAAATTCTTGGAGACTAAAAATGGCTACATATTTTACAGAAGCCGATTATGAAAGGTCGGTTATAGAATTGTTCCAAAACCTCGGTTATTCGCATATATATGCGCCCGATTTGGAAAGGGATTATTCTACGCCGTTCCTTGAATCTGTTTTACAGGATTGCCTTGTAAAAATAAATAAAAATCTGCCTTATGCCGCTATTGCAGAGGCTATGTCAATGCTCCGCGATTTTGAGTCGGGCAGCCTTGTGCAGCGCAACGAAATTTTTATGAATTACCTGCAGAACGGCATTACTGTAAAATATTTAGAGAACGGCGAAGAGCGCACAAATATTGTCTATCTCGTAGACTATAAAAACGCAGACAACAATGATTTCTGCGTTTTAAACCAGTTCACTTATATTGAAAACGGAAACAACCGCCGACCTGATGCTATTGTGTTTGTAAATGGGTTGCCGCTTGTAATAATCGAGCTTAAATCGCCTTCAAAGGACGAGGTCGGAGCGGAGAATGCCTACAATCAAATACGCAATTACATGCAGGATATTCCCTCGCTATTCATATATAATGCCTTCTGCGTGATAAGCGATTTATCTGTAACAAAAGCTGGAACCATCACCTCGGGCATAGACCGTTTTATGGAGTGGAAGAGCAAGGACGGTACATACGAAAATAATCAGTTCGCGCAGTTCGACACCTTTTATGAGGGTATGTTCGATAAAGAACGATTTTTGGATATTATCCGCAATTTCATTTGCTTTTCGGGGGACAAGCACAATCAGATTAAAATTTTAGCGGGCTATCATCAGTATTTTGCCGTGCGCAAGGCGATAGAAAGAGCAAAAATTGCAACGCAGACAGACGGAAAGGGTGGCGTGTTCTGGCACACGCAGGGAAGCGGCAAGTCGCTTTCTATGGTGTTTTACGCCCATTTATTGCAGCAAGTGCTTGAGAGCCCGACAATAGTCGTAATGACCGACAGAATTGACCTTGACGACCAGTTATATTCTCAGTTTGCAAAATGCTCCTCATTTTTGCGTCAGACTCCGGTGCAGGCGGAAAGTAAAGTCCATTTAAAAAGTCTTCTGAACGGCAGACAGGCGAACGGTATAATATTCACTACAATGTTTAAGTTTGAGCCCTCCGAGGAACCGCTTTCAATGAGGCATAATATT
>CALVMP010000093.1 GCA_944346655.1 uncultured Clostridia bacterium | reverse complement strand
TTGATTGATAAAATGAATGGAGGAACGGCAAAGCATAACGGCTGAAGGGAAGGGCGACCGATTTTTTACATAAAATAATTGAAATGTGCCGTGCGGTGTGGTATAATTGTTTTATGGCAAAGGTCAGGGCGTACGCAAAAATCAATCTTTCGCTCGACATCACGGGCGCAAGCGGCGGCTATCACATGATAGACAGTATCGTCTGCTCGGTGAATATCTTCGACGAGGTCACCGTTCAACCCCGCCCCGACGGAAAGATAAATATTGAAATGCGCGGCATGGGTTCCGAACAAATTCCGCCCGAAAACAACAACGCGTTCAAAGCAGCAAGTGCGTTCGCCGCGGCATATGGCGGGGGATATGACATTTTTATATCAAAAAATATCCCCATGGGCGCGGGTTTGGGCGGCTCTTCTGCCGACGTTGCGGGAGTTTTAAACGCGCTTTCGGTTGAGTGCGGCATTGCCGATTACGAAGGCGTAAAACGCATTGCCGACTCTGTAGGCAGTGACTGCGGCTACATGCTGCGCGGCGGCTGCGCCCGCATAACGGGCAGAGGTGAGAGGGTTTCCCCCCTTCCCGAACCGCCCGCGCTGTACTTAATTATTGCCTTCCCCGAAGAGGGCGTTCCTACAGGCAAATGCTATTCTCTCGCCGACGTGTGCCCCGCCGAAAAAAAGACCTCTGCAACGCTTAAACGGGCTATATGTGCGGGGCAATTTGAAAAAATAGCAGGCAGCCTTTCAAACGGATTGTACCCTGCGGCGTGCATTCTGAACGGCGAAGTAAGGGAGGCTTTTTCGTCGCTCTCGGCGCTCACCCCGGCAGTGAACATGACGGGTTCGGGCAGTGCGGTTTATGCCCTCTTTCCGGACAAAATATCGCGCGACGAAGCGCTTTTAAAATACAACGGCAAGCACCGCGTTGTCGCGGCTCAGACAATTATTCCCGAGAGGTATATTTAATATGGCAGAAGAAAGACTTATCGACGACGACAAGGACAAAAAGTATCGTTTCCGCATCAACGCCGATGGCGAGGAAGAGCTCGTAATCGACGGCGAAGGGGAGGAACCGGCGGAAGAGGCGGAACTATCCTTCGACCACGCACCCGAATTCGACGAGGACTACGCCTTCGGCGTGCAGACCGACTATACAATCAGCGAAGGGGACGGCGGGGAGCGCAAAATAATTGAAGAGCTTATTTCGAAGGCTCGCGGCGAGATGGAGGAAGAGCGCTTTTCAAGCGCATTGGAGTATGCGGCTGAAGCCGAAAAATACGCCCCGGACGACGGTGAATTGGCGGCGCTCAGGCTTGCAGTTCTGACCAAAAACCTGACCGACTTTTCCGAAGGAATTCTTTCCGACGCTTCAAAGGCGGCGGAAAGAGTTAAAAAATTTTCCTCCGCAGAGCAGAAGGCGGAGCTCGACGAAATGGGCGGCAACGGGCTTAACTCAATGATAGTTGCCCTCCAATCGCAGGTTGACGACCTTTTTGCCCGCAATGAAGAGGCGAAGGCGGAGCGTGCGGCGGGCTTTGTTTCCGACAATAAAAAGTCGCTCATAATCTTCTTTTCAATACTTGTGCCCATGATAATTTTCACCTCTCTTGCCATATTCTTTTCTTCGGTCATGTTCTCGGACACCAGCGGTAGATTTATCGTGCTCACTATAGTGTTCGGCGTGCTTGCGGCGGCATGTCTCATTGCTCTGCTTTTTGCTTCGCGCAGGCTGTCGACCACGGCGCGAAGGGTGCGCATGAACAAAGACAATACGCGCACGCAGTTGGGGCGCGACTATATTGCGGCGAACGCCCGTTTAAAGAGTTTAAGGACCATTTACGATGCAATTTCAAAATAATATAATCTACCTCGACCACGCAGCCACGACACCGCTCGACGGCGGCGTGTTGTCTTTAATGACTCCGTACCTTACAAATGTATTCGGCAACGCTTCATCCCAGCACAGCCTTGGGCGGGAGGCGGCAAACGCACTGACGGCGGCTCGAGATAAAATTGCCGTTGCCCTCGGAATATTCCCTTCCGAACTCTATTTTACCTCGGGCGGAACCGAGGCGGACAACCTCGGTATAAAGGGGCTGGCTTTAGCCGGGTGCGAGCGCGGCAGGCATGTCGTCGTTTCGGCTATCGAACACCCCGCCGTCATCGAAAGTGCCTGCGCCTTACAGCCCTTCGGGTTTGAAATAGACTTCGTTTACCCCGATGAGCGCGGCGTTGTCACCCCCGAGGCTGTGGGGGCGGTTATGCGGCAGAATACTGTGCTCGTTGCCGTTATGTCTGCCAATAACGAAACGGGTGTCATTCAGCCCGTCGCGGATATTTATAATGTTGTTAAAGAGAGGGGCGCCCTCCTTTGGTGCGACTGCGTTCAGACGGCTGGCGTGCTTCCGTTGAGTCTTTTCCCCGCGGACGGGCACGCAATTTCCGCGCACAAATTCTACGGACCCAAGGGAGTGGGCGCCGCGCATATCAGAAAGGGCGTGCGCTTCGTTCCGCAAATGAACGGCGGACATCAGGAACGGGGACTGCGCGGCGGAACTTCCAACACCGCGGCAGCCGTCGGCATGGCTGAAGCTTTTGCGTTGAGCCTTTCGCGCGCAGAAGAGGAAAACAAAAAAATTGCCTCCTTAAGAGACGCCTTTGAAGAACTCGTGCTCGCGAAAATAAGCGGCGTGCACATAAACGGCGGCGGCGAAAGGCTGCCCTCCCATTCCAATCTTTCGTTCGAAGGCTGCGACGGACAGAACATTGTCATGCTTCTCGATATGAACGGCGTGGCTGCCTCAACGGGTTCTGCCTGCACTTCGGGCGCGGCGACTCCTTCGCATGTTTTGCAGGCTATGGGGTTTGACGAAAAAAGGGTGCGCTCTGCGGTACGGTTTTCCTTCGGAAGAGACAACACTCTCGACGAGGTAAAGTACTCCGTCG
>CALVMP010000092.1 GCA_944346655.1 uncultured Clostridia bacterium | reverse complement strand
ACTTATACCATAGGCGACTTTTCAAAGGAGATATGCGGCGGCCCCCACGTAGAGCATACGGGCGTTTTGGGCACATTTAAGATCGCCAAGCAGGAGAATGTATCGGCGGGAATCAAGCGTATAAAAGCCGTTTTGATTTCTAAATGATAATTGCATCGCTTTCCATCGTATAAGCGTCGCATTACATTGTCGCCGTTACGGTTTCGTTCATTCACTTACTCGTCGGCGCAAGGCACAGTTTACAACAAATCAAATAAATTTGCTTTGTTGCTTCAAAAGCCTGCGCCTCCTCTTCGCAAAAAATCTTTTTTCAAAATCTTTTTTGCGAGTTGCTGCGGTAAACGCCATTATACTCCTTCACGACTTCCGCCGGCTCCGCGTACTGCTCGCTTCTTCAAGGGTTATCGGAGCAGGGGGTATTGGCTCGTTTCTTTGAAAACATATGAGCATTATTCTAAAATATCAACAGCAGGGCGGCGGCGCATAGAGCGCCGCCGCTTATGCGCGGAGCCCTGCCTATGTGCGGCGCGCAGGCTGCGCGCCGCATGCCGCACCGCCCGTTTTGCCGTTCAATCAGCCTAAAATGGGGCAAAACTGTATAAAAATGCCCCGAACGCCCCCAAAAAAAGTTTTTGCAAATAATTTTTCAAAAACTTTGTAAACGCAACTCAAAACAGCTTGACATAAATTTTATAAAATAATAAAATAAGCATACATTGCAACGAGGCAATATGATTACCGCGTGATGCGGTATGTGTTTTTTATACATTATAAATGGAGTTATCAGCATGAAAACCTACATGGCAAACGCCCAGACAGTAGAAAGAAAATGGTATGTCGTCGACGCGGCAGGCGTGCCCCTCGGCCGTCTTGCGTCTAAAGTTGCCGCCGTTCTTCGCGGCAAGAACAAGCCCATTTTCACGCCCAACGTAGATACGGGCGATTTCGTCATAGTCATCAATTCCGATAAAGTCGTTTTAACCGGCAAAAAGCTCGAGGATAAATTCTATCGCTATCACACCGGTTATATCGGCGGACTCAAAGAGGTATCTTATAAAAAGATGCTCGCCGAAAAGAGCGACCTTGCCGTATATGAAGCGGTAAAGGGCATGCTCCCCAAAAATTCTTTGGGCAGGGATATGATAAAGAAATTGCGCGTATATAAGGGTGCCGAGCACAATCACGCCGCGCAGAAGCCCGAAGTGCTCAATTTATTTTAAGGAATGTGAGGTAAAAAGTTTATGGCAAAAGTAACTTTAAAGAAAAAGCTTCAGTTCTGGGGCACCGGCAGAAGAAAAAAGGCTATCGCCCGCGTTCGTCTTATCCCCGCAGGCAGCGGCAATATAGTTATCAATGAAAGGTCGTTCGAAGATTATTTCCCTCAGTCGGTACTTCGTTACGACGTAATGCAGCCCCTCGTGCTTTTGGCGGCAGAGGGTAAGTACGACGTATATGTAAACGTATACGGCGGCGGTCTTACGGGTCAGGCCGGCGCTATCCGCCTCGGCATCTCCCGTGCTCTCCTTCAGGCAGAGCCCGAAAGCCGTCCCGCCCTCAAAAAGGCGGGTTTCCTCACCCGCGATCCCCGCGTCAAGGAGCGCAAAAAGTACGGCCTCAAAAAGGCGCGCCGTGCTCCCCAGTTCTCAAAGAGATAATTTTTCAAAAGAGAATAAAATCAAACCGTCCGCGCAGATTTTGCGAAGGACGGTTTTTTTTGTCTTAATTATTTTTTTCGCGGCTCTTTGCCGCTGTTCCGATATCTGTAAAATATGCAATCTTTTTTCAAAAATTGTGAAAAATTTTACTTTGCCTATTGCTTTTTGCCGTTAAATGTGATACAATGAAGCAAGCGTGGGAAAACGCGCCGCATTAAAATTGATACGGCCCAGCCGTATTAAGGGAGATTAATTGAATGAAGAATGTAATAGTCGGACAGTCCGGCGGTCCTACGGCCGTCATCAATTCCAGCCTTCTCGGCGTTTTTAAAACGGCGAAAGACAGGGGCGCGGATATAGTGTATGGTATGGTGCACGGCATAAAGGGCCTTCTGGACAGGAACATAGTGGATCTTTCTTCGCAGATAAAGAACGATCTCGACATGGACCTTTTGAAGAGGACGCCGTCCTCGTTTCTCGGTTCCTGCCGTTATAAGCTGCCGGATATTGAGGGCAACGAAAAAACGTATGAAGAAATCTTTAAGATTTTAAAGGAACTCAACATCTACGCTTTCTTTTACATCGGCGGCAACGACTCGATGGACACTATCAAAAAACTGTCCGATTATGGCGCAAAGATAAACAGTCCCATAAGATTTATGGGCGTTCCCAAAACTATCGATAACGACCTTGCAATAACAGACCATACCCCCGGATACGGCAGCGCGGCAAAGTACATCGCTTCGACTACTAAAGAAATAATACGCGACGGTCTCGTTTACGACTATCCCGTCGTATCGATAATCGAAGTAATGGGCCGCAACGCGGGCTGGCTCACTGCGGCGGCTGCGCTCGCGAAGGGAGAGGACTGCGAAGGGGTAGATCTCATTTATCTTCCCGAACGCGTGTTCGATCTCGATAAATTCCTCGATAAGGTTGGCGAGCTCTACAAGCAGAAGCGTTCTGTCGTCATCGCCGTGTCGGAGGGCGTGAAGATAGCCGACGGCCGGTATGTGTGCGAACTTGCCGATCATGTCGACTATGTCGACGCGTTCGGACATAAACAGCTTGCAGGAACTGCGCGTTTCCTCGCGGCAAAAGTTGCCGAAAAGTACGGCGTAAAGACCAGGGCGATAGAGCTTTCTTCGCTGCAGCGCTGTGCCTCCCATATAACCTCGCGAATCGACGTCACCGAGGCATTCAACGCCGGCGGCGCTGCTGTAAAAGCGGCGTTCGAGGGCATGAGCGGCCAGGTGATCACATTGAAGCGCGTGTCTGACGATCCTTATATGTGCATAACAGAGCCCGCGGATGTTCATTTCATCGCCAACGT
>CALVMP010000091.1 GCA_944346655.1 uncultured Clostridia bacterium | reverse complement strand
TCGGCACTCTTGCAGGCGGACATCAGAATAAGATGGTGTGTCCAACTCAATTGTGTCACCAGCGGTGACACTTTTTCGTCGTCCTTATAGAACTCATAGAACTGCTTCATTCTATACAGCCCGCGGCGGGTAAATCCCTTCAAGTCGGGATAATTCTTGGCAAAGAAGTCGGCAAGTCCATCCACAAAGGAGTCGCCGTAAACTGCACTTTCACCGTGTTCGCTTATATATTTGCCGATGTCGCGATACATGAGGATAAGCTCTTCATTGACCTTGCGGTATGCCCGCTCCCGCGCCTTCTCTATGATGCTGACAACTTCATTAAACGTCCCCGTCAGCGTATTTTTATCATCTTTTAAAGTCATATCTTCCTCCGAATTGAATTTATCCGTTATACTTTTTAAAATTTCCCGCCTGTTCCATAACCTTATTAAAAACTTCTTCGTCCCATTCGGGCGGATACCCGTTTTTGTAGAGCAGCACCGTCAAGTCCATGTTGAGTTGATTTTTAATATCGTCGCGATTAAAAAAGTCGGCATATTGTACTTTATCGTCAACTAACCGTTTGATTTCTTTTGCTAGAGAAATGCACTTTTCATCTGCGAAGACAAAGCCGTGTTCATCACGCACTTTTACAAGGATGTCGTAAAACGCCTTCTCTTCGTATGTAATACCCATAGCCTCAAAAGAGGTCTTATCTGCCTCCAAATCCTTAAAAATTTTAATGAGCTCATCGGAAAGGTCATTTACAAAATCGGCAATCACCTCGCTTGTAAACACCAATTTATCTCGCGTATTGTAAATTTCCACGACTTTGCGCAGCCGCTCATCGAACTCAATCGCTTTTACTTTATTGACATGGCCATAGCCAATAATGGCCTTACGCAGTAGTTTAATTAAAGCGTTGAATTTTGTAATGGGTAATTTTATAGACTTTAATTGCTTTTCAAACTCTTCGCTGAATAAATCAATCGATTTGTTTTCATCGACGATATTTTCTACGCCTGTACAGGAAATTGCTTTCTGCACCATCCCTTCCACAACCCTGTTCATGATTTCAGCATCAGGAGCATCCCCCTTTATCTGTTTATAGATAATTGAACGAATAGCAAGGTGGAATTGTGCTTTTGCTATTTCCGCTTCCGTCAGTTCACCGGAAGGAAAAACAATGCTATACGCTGCCTTCATTTTTCTTGAAAGCGTCATAAATCGGCTTTCCATTTCTTTTGACGATTGCACATATTCAGCCGCAAGATTCAAGCACATAAGGCGCTCTAACGGTTCGCCGACAAAAAACTTTGTTGCATTAAAATTGCACAGCAAGTCGTCGATCAATTTCAAGTGATTGCGGAATATCCCTAAAGAAATATTCAACTCGTCGACAGGGCTCTCCTGAGGGCCGCCGTATATTTTGATAGCTTCCATCATCTCGGCTTTGATGCCGATATAGTCTACGATCAATCCTTTGTCTTTCCCCTCAAACACACGATTGACACGCGAAATCGTCTGGATCAAGGTATGCTTCTGCAACGGCTTATCAATATACATCACGGCAAGGGACGGAACATCAAAGCCCGTTATCCACATATCTACTACGATTGCAATTTTAAAATTCGATTTAGTATCTTTGAACAACTCATCAAGCTTTTGCCTGTGTTCCTTGGTGCCGCAGAGGTCAAATAATTCCTTTTCGTCATCGGGATTACGGGTAGCAACAAGATTGATTTTAGGCACCGGTGTCATCTGCTCTAAATCTTCAGCGGCAACTGCGCTTTCATCCTCGCACTTTTTGGCGATACCCCAATCGGGACGAAGTTGTAAAATCTCTTTTAAAACCTTGAATGCCAATTTCCTGTCTGCGCACACAATCATTGCCTTCTGTACGATTTCTGGTTTTTCAGCACATAAAGTTTCATAGTGCATCACAATGTCGGCGGCTAATTTTTTTAATCTGTCGGGATGCCCCAAGATCGCCGTCATTCGGCTCATCGCACGTTTGCTTTCTTCGATTTGTTCCTCATTAGCACCTTGCTCTGCGCAAAGGTTATAATACTTCTGAATTTCTTTTGCATCGTCCTCCGATAAAATTACGCGGACAAGGCGCGGTTCATAGGCAATACGAACGGTGATGCCGTCGTCGCTTGCCTCCTTCATCGTATAAGAATCGACGATATCGCCAAAGACGGCAATCGCCTCGTCGACAGGTGTACCGGTAAAGCCGCAATAGGTTGCATTGGGGAAGCTCCTGCGCAGATACTCTGCAAACCCAAAAGTGGTATAAACGCCTTTATCCGTCTTTTTGAGTTTCGCACCCACACCTGTTTGAGTTCTGTGCGCCTCATCCGAGATGCAAATGATATTGCTCCTCTCTGATAAAACGCCTATCTCCTCACAGAACTTCTGAATGGTTGTGATATAAACGCCGCCGCTCTCTCTGCCCGAAAGTGTCTCTTTCAGGTCGGCGCGCGTTTCAATACTGCGGACATTTTCATCATGCAGATATTTTTTAGCCGTGACAAACAGCTTTGATGCCTGCGCGTCGAGGTCTTCGCGGTCTGTGATAAGAACGATTGTCGGGTTATGAAAGGTATCCCTGTCGCGCAGCATCAAAAGGCGCGATAAGAACAGCATTGTATATGTTTTACCGCAGCCCGTCGCGCCAAAATATATGCCGCCTTTTCCGTCGCCCTCGGGCTTTTTATGCGCCTTGATATTGGCAAGCATTTTATTGGCAGCGAAAAACTGAGGATAGCGGCAACTAATTGCTTCTTCCTTTTTGCTGTCGTCGGGATAAAATATAAAATCTCGCAATATGCTTAAAACTCTGTCTTTGGCAAACGCGCCCTCTACCATTGTAAACAGCGAACTGATGCCGTTAGCAACGGTATCCTGTTCATTCGCCTTGTTCCACGCGTAATAAAATTCGTAAGGAGTAAAGATCGTGCCGAGGCGGGTATTCGCGCCGTCGCAGATAACAGATAGTGCGGTATATTTCAGTAGGGCGGGAATATCGCGCGCATAGCGTAT
>CALVMP010000090.1 GCA_944346655.1 uncultured Clostridia bacterium | reverse complement strand
CAAATGAGTGTTGTTTTATGAGTACATTTGCATTTGTAGTTGTAATTACTGCGATTGCCGGCGTCGTCGGAACGGGTTTGGGCGGACTTTTGGGAGTGTTGTTCACGCGCAATTCCGAAAAAATCGTCAGTCTCCTTTTAAGCTTTGCGGGCGGCGTAATGCTCAGCATCGTCTGCCTCGATCTTCTGCTTGACGCGCTCGGGCAAGTCCCTGGGTCCGTGGGGCATGTTTTCTTCGTCGTCGGCATGACGGCGGTCGGGTTCTTGCTGATCTATCTGTTGAACGCAATTATCGACAGAAAGACCAATCCGCAGGTCAAACACATAGATAAAGACCATCCCAAAACGGCGGACCAGCTGTCGGAACTCATTCACAGCGACCATTACGACGAGCACAAAAAGCAATATGAGCAGACAAAGGAGCAGAAGTCGCGCCGCCAGCTTTTTATAGCGGGGCTTGTAATGGCGTTTGCGATCGCCCTGCACAACTTCCCCGAAGGCATGGTCATCGGCGCGTCATATGCAAGCGACGAGGTTATGGGCGGCGTCAGCGGACTTGCCACCGCAATAGTCATAGGTCTGCATAACGTGCCCGAGGGCATGGCTGTATCGGTGCCGCTTGCCGCCGGCGGCATGGGAAAGGCTAAGGCGACGTTCCTCACGGCGATAACGGGCGCTCCGACCATTCTCGGCGCAATGCTCGGCTATTTCCTCGGCACCCTCAGCCCCTTAAGTCTTGCGCTCTCGCTCAGTTTTGCAAGCGGAGCAATGCTCTACGTCGTCCTGGGCGAGCTGCTGCCCGAAGCAATACTTATGTGGCGCTCAAAGGCGCCCGCGTTTGCCGCGCTTGCGGGGCTGCTCGTCGGAGTTATCATTCTTTATGTATAAATTTCACCAATATCAATCCCCTCTTCTGTACAGAAGAGGGGATTTGTTTTTATTGATTTAATTATTGTTTCATGCATGGAAGAGTAAATTACTTTTTGCCGCTTTTTTTGCCGGGTTCATCGGTATCGTCCGCCGCGACGCCGGTCTTGTCGTCGTCGAAGATTATCTTGACTTCGCGCTCTTCGCCGTCCTTTTTGCGTGGCGCTATAATGTCGGGCATGGAGAGCCCAGCCATGTTGTATATGTCCTCAAGCGGAGGGAGAGCCTTTAAAAGCCCCGATAAAAAGTTTGCCGTCGAGGTCTTTCCGTCGGCGTTGGCGCCTCCGTCCCAAACGGTCACCTTGTCTATCTTTACGCCCGAAATAGCCTTTACCTGCTCGGCGACGATTGTCTCCAGCTTGTCGGCAATGAGCAGTTTTACGGCGTCCGCGGCAGTGCCAGCGCTCTGAACGAGGGCGTCCATACCTTCCGCCTGCTTTGTCAGCTTTTCCCTCACACCGCGCGCTTCCGCGTCCATTTTAAAGAATATGGCGTCGGCTTCGCCCTGCGCCTTCCTTCTCGTCTGTTCGGCGATTGCCTCGGCTTCAATTTCAAGCTTTCTCTTTTCAATGTCGGCGGCAACGATAATATCGGCTTCCTTGGTAGCCTTTTCTCTCGCGGCACGCGCAACTTCTGCCGCCTGCTCGGCGGAGTAGCTCTCCTCCAAAGCTTTTGCCGCCTGAACCTTTTCGGCTGCCACGGCAAGTTTGAGCGCTTCGGCCTCTTTTTCGCGCAGTGTCGCCTGCGAGCGGGCAATCTCCGCCCTTGCCTTGTTTTCGCCCTCGATTGCCGTCGATTCGGCTTCGGCAACCCTTATGCGCTCCTCCATTTTGGCGTTCGCCTGACCGATGGCGCCCTTTTTGTCCTCTTCGGCGACGGAAATTTTGGCGTCGTTTATGGCTTTCGCCGCCGCCTCTTTGCCCAATGCCACGATATATCCCGACTCGTCGGAGATGTCCGTAACGTTTACGTTTATGAGGCGCAGACCTACCTTTTTTAGTTCGCCTTCAACGTTGCGCGAAATGGCTTCCAGGAACTTATCCCTGTCGGAGTTTATCTCCTCTATGTTCATGGTTGCGATGACAAGCCTCAGCTGACCGAATATAATGTCGCGGGCAAGGTCGCTTATCTGCGCAAGCTTGAGCATTCCCAGTCTTTCCGCGGCGTTCTGCATAATGCCCGGGTCGGTCGAAATGCCCACGGTGAATATGGAGGGTACGTCTATCCTTATGTTCTGCTTGGACAGCGCGTTTTTAAGGTCGACCGAAATGGACAGGGGAGTGAGGTCCATAAAGGTGTATTTCTGAAAGAACGGCCACACGAACGCGGCGCCGCCGTGGATGCATTTCGCCGAGGAATATGTGCCGTCCTTCGAGGCTTTGAGCTTACCATAGATGATCATAATCTTGTCGGGCGGGCAGGTTTTGTAGCGCAGAGCCACCGTTAAAACGATGAGCACAACAAGCAGTACCAGCACGACCACTACAGCAATAATTGCTTCGGGCATAACTTTTTTCTACTCCTTTTTTTATGTTTTATTTAAACGCTTTCCTTTTTGCGCACGACGCAGAAATCTTCGTTGTATTCAACGATTTCAACGACGCTGTCTACGGGAATGCGGTTTTCGTCGTCGGTCACGGCGTCAATTTCCATGTACCTTCCCTGTGCGGTGAGCGTAATCTTGCCCCGTCCCGAACGTTTTTCGGGTATGGAAACGTAAACGGTAGCCGTAAGCCCCACAAGCCCCGCCTTGTTTACGTTGCCCGAGCACTGCATTTTGGCAATTCCGCGCATGGCAAACGCCACGCCGAAGAGCGCGACGGCGCCCGTGACCACTGCCACTACAATTGGGAGCCATACGTTTTCGGGCATGTACGTCTGGGTTACAAATCCGCACCAGCCGCCCAGCGCAAAGAAGGCGGTAAGAGTTTTTACGGTAAATATCGAAAGTCCCCCGTCCGTGTCAACGTCGCCGTCGAACACTTCGTCGAGGTCAAAGTCGCCGCCGCCGAGCGAAAAGAGCATCATTATAATCTGAATAATCAAAAAGATGCTCGCTATCACCGCTATTATAAAATATATCTTTTCGGCAACGGTAAATTCCAAAAACCAGTTCATAATTTCAACTCCTTGGCTGTCCT
>CALVMP010000089.1 GCA_944346655.1 uncultured Clostridia bacterium | reverse complement strand
GCTCCGCAGGCGGCGTTTACCTTGCCCACATTCGTAACAATTACGGCGGTCTCCTGTCCGCATAAAGTTCCTTCATACACCTTTTTGCCGCAGGCTACGCGTTCTTTAATGTTCTCCATTTTGGCAAGCACGCACTGCGCCTCGCTCGCCATTGCAATAACAAATACTATCATACCAAAATTATACCAAATCCAACCCCTTGGTTGCAACAAAAAAAGCGGGTAAAAATCCCCGCTTTTAAATCTCCGTAATTTTAATGTCGCAGTCGCCGCACACACAGGCAATTCCCCCGTCGAATGGCAGGTGCACTATTTGGTCGGGCTGTCTCTGTCCGTCCAGCCAGATGGCGTCGTCAAAAAATTCCAGCCTCTTCAGGTGGGTGGCAAGCGCAAGGGCGCGTCTCTTTATATACGCCTCCTTCGCCGTCCAGTTGATAATAAAATCCCGCTCGCACGAAATATTTTCCCTCTCGCGCTCGGTAAACCTCGAGGCGACGGCAGAGTGCTCCTTTCCCATAAAAATTTCAATGTCGCAGCCGATTTTTTTATCGCTCACGGCAATGGCGGCAGCTTCTCCGCTGTGGGCTATGCTGAAGTCGTACACCCCCGCATATGCCCCGCCTAACGCAGGTTTGGCGCCAGAAAAATCAATTTCAATGCCGCCCTTGCAGCCAAAGCACATATCCAGCATGGCGCAAGCCTTGGCGTATAAATTGTCGTTGTGTGTGAGTGCAAAAAAGGTCATAGCATCAGGCTTTCAACGTATTCTATTTGTTCGCGCGTAGGCAAAGTTTCTGTAAAGGCGCATGCGCTCCCCGCGGCGGTGGCAAAGTTTAATGACTTGAAATAGTTGTTCGTCTGTATATATTCATGCACGAATCCCGCAACCATGGTGTCGCCCGCACCCACGGAGTTTACCAGCTGTCCCCGCGCCGCACGCACGTACATTGCCTGTTCGGTCTCGGTTATCATCATCGCCCCGTCGGCGCCCATGGAAACTATCACGTTCCTCGCGCCCGACTTTTGCAGCTGCTGCGCGCATTCTCTTATCTTGCGCGTTTCCAGCGTGGGGGGAATGCCGAATATCTCGCACAGTTCGAATATGTTGGGTTTTATAAGGAAGGGCTTGTGCCTCAAACTTTCGGTAAGCAGTCCGTCGCTTGCGTCTATGACTATGTTGACCCCCTTCGGCGCCTTAAGCTCGTCCAAAAAATCGGAGTAAGCCGTTTTGGAAAGGGTGGGGGGCACGCTGCCCGAAATTATAACCCAGTCGCCGCCCTTTAAATTGCGCTTAAGCTTTTTCACGAGCCTGGTCACGTCCCGCGCGGTAACTTCCGCCCCCTCGCCGTTAATGTCAGTTTCGGCAACGCTCTTAATTTTAACGTTTATCCTCGTCTGTCCGCCCACCTCAATGAACTCATTCTTGAGTCCGCGCAGGTTTATTTCCGAAAGTATCGCCTTTCCCGTAAATCCTGCCACGAAACCGAGGGCGGTGGTGTCGTCCCCGAGTTCCTTTAGTGCGAGCGACACGTTGATGCCCTTGCCGCCGGGTATTAATTTTTCCCCCGACGTGCGGTTTACCGCGCCCCTGCGGATGTTATTCACTTTTACATAATAGTCCAGCGAAGGATTAAACGTAACTGTGTAAAGCATAGCCGTAATTTTAAAAGCTTAATTACATATAATTTAACCCATTTCAGTTAATTTGTCAACCCAAAATATTATTCAATCCGTCAAAGTGTTTGCCTCCCCGAAAAAGCTTGCGCACAGGCTCCCGCGATGTTATAATATTCCCGTTAAAGCTATCGGAGGTGCAATTATGAATTACGACGTCATCATAGTCGGTGCGGGTCCAGGCGGCATATTTTCCGCTTACGAGCTGACAAAAAAACGCCCCGACTTAAAAATAGCCGTCTTTGAATCGGGCAACCCCTTAAACAAACGCCGCTGTCCCATCGACGGCGTAAAGGTAAAATCCTGCATAAACTGCAAGTGCTGCTCCATAATGAGCGGTTTCGGGGGCGCGGGAGCCTTTTCGGACGGCAAGTATAACATAACAAACGACTTCGGAGGCACCCTTCACGAATACATAGGCAAGGAACGCGCCTTAGAACTTATGCACTACGTCGACGGCATAAACATGGCACACGGCGGCGCGGGCACCAGGCTGTACACCACCGCGGGCACGGCGTTCAAAAGAAAGTGCATACAGCACGACCTGCACCTCCTCGACGCCTCCGTCCGCCACCTCGGCACCGACATAAACTATGTCGTGCTCGAACATCTCTACGACGAACTTAAAGACAAGGTCACTTTCTTCTTCAACACTCCCGTAAAAACTGTAAAGGTATCGGGGGACGGCTACGAGGTCGTCTGCGAAGATAAAGTTTATTCCTGCCGCAACTGCATAATCTCCGTCGGGCGCAGCGGCAGCAAGTGGATGGAGACCATCTGCAAACAGCTCGGCGTGCCCACGCACTCCAACCGCGTCGATATCGGCGTCAGGGTCGAACTCCCCGCCGAGGTCTTTGCCGACCTCACCGACGAACTTTACGAAAGCAAAATTGTATACTGCACCGAAAAGTACGGCGATAAGGTGCGCACCTTCTGCATGAACCCCAAGGGCTCCGTAGTCAATGAAAACACCAACGGGATAATAACGGTAAACGGCCACAGCTACGAGGACCCCTCCAGGCAGACGGCAAACACCAACTTCGCCCTGCTTGTTTCCAAGCACTTCTCCGAACCCTTCAAGGACTCCAACGGCTACGGCGAATCGATAGCAAAACTTTCCAACATGCTCGGCGGCGGCGTAATCGTCCAGCGCTTCGGTGATTTAATCCGCGGCAGGCGCTCCACCCCTTCGCGCATAGAGGGCGCTTTCATAACCCCCACCTTAAAGGCAACCCCGGGAGATTTAAGCCTCGTTCTTCCCAAACGCATTCTCGACGGAATAATAGAGATGATCTACGCCCTGGACAAGGTCGCCCCCGGCACCGCCAACGACGACACCCTCCTCTACGGCGTAGAGGTCAAGTTCTACAACATGGAAGTGGAGGTAGACGAAAAACTCCAGACGAGCTACAATGGTCTCTATATCATCGGCGACGGAAGCGGCATAACCCATTCGCTCTCCCA
>CALVMP010000088.1 GCA_944346655.1 uncultured Clostridia bacterium | reverse complement strand
GTATCCATCAAATATATCTGGTGGCCTTATTCTATCGGTAATTATATGTTTTCGGCAGGGACGATAGCATGGTTATCTTTTAGAGTTCAAATCAATACGTGTCTTTATTATCGGCTTTGATCATGTGATCGACGTAATTCAGCAGATATCGATCGTTTAAACCTGATTTAGGCATTGATGCGTGCTTTTTTGCATAATAATACCTGAAATTGATTTTTTGTTATGTTCTTAAATATTTCAGAGCAGTGGAGGTGGATACGCTGACAATTGACTTTGCATAGCTGTGGATAACTTCGTTTCCGAGTATATATTTTATCCATAATATCGTATTTTTAATTGATTTATCCACAATCATATTGTTACTTATCCACTTTATCCTCATTTGGTTGATTTTATTAAAAAGCTATCATTTTTTATGCGCCTGCACAAATTTGCTTAAATATTATTTGCGCTCATTCTGTAATTCAGATTTATTTAATTTGCGCCGTTTCAGATTGGTTTAAGTAAATTTATCCACTTATCAACATTTTATTAAATTATTTTATCCACAATTCAACCGTCTTATAAGTAATTTAAGTGTTTTTTGCCTGCTGATTTTATTTCTTTTATGTACATCATTTAACATTTGTTTAATATAGATGCATTTTTAACGGTGTTCAGCTAAATAATTGTCTTAATTTTCCACATCTGATTTTATTTATATGTTTGATATATTAACTTTTTCCACATTTATTTATTACCTAATTCCACATTATTAAGATTTTATATGCGTTTACGTTTCACGTGAAACATTATATTACTAAAAAAATTTGGTTGAATGTTTCCCGTGAAACAAAATATTCCAAAATTTGCTAATAGCGCAGGTAAAATTTGGAACAAATTTTGATATTTTACGAAGAGTTGTCAGAGTAAAAACTACTGTGACAGCTCAATAAAAATTGAGTGAAGTGTTGCAAAATACTGTCAAATACTTGAAAATATTTAAACAATATGCTAAAATTATATTCAGAAGTATTATGTTTTCTTTGGTTGTTAGAACATTCCTTGTGAATGTTTATTTTGCGCTTAATAATAATTTAGGCGCATACTTAAGAATTTGAGCGCCAACCGCTGCATAATACATCAAAGAGTCTGATGTTTATGTTTAAGGTTCTGCGGCCTGCCGTATTTTGGCGGGCTGAGGCTGAGCTTTTGGCATTCTTGCGGCTGAGAGGGCATAATATTCTGTCTGAGAGGCTTTAAATCGGCTTTATATTTTGGCCCGTCAAAGGCTTTAAATGCCCCTTTAACGGCCTTTTTAACCGTATCTGAACGGTTTCTTTAAGGTTAACGATCTGACGGAGAAATTTGCTGTTTCAGTTGATTCAGGACCGTGTTTTTAATTTGATGTGCAGGTGTGATGTTTTTCACGCGCGCGCGACATAATAATATAATAGAAAGTTATAGCGGCACAGATATTTTCTGCGCTTTGATATAACGCAGTTGACGCCTTTCCGTATCCTGCGGGCAAGGGTAAGGGTGGTGGTGACTGCAAATGCAATATTTTTGGAAGAATTCTTCCCAAAGGAGCTAAATTTTGAGTAAGAAAAGCAAAATTGTGATGTGGGTGATCATCGCTCTGCTCGTTGTTGCGGTCATTGCGGTTGTTATAGTCACCAGTCTCGACAGAGGTTCTGCTCTCAACGATCTGACGACGTTTGAAGAGTATATCGAGAACTACAGCTATGCCGAGAAGGATGACGACGGCGTTGTTGTTGACGGCCAGAATGTCAGGTTGGACAAAGACGGTGACGGTAGCTATGAAACGACAGTGCCTTCAGGACAGGTGATTACGCGTGTAGAAATCAACCAGTATTCGCTGACCGGCTATGCGGCGAGCGGTACAGTTTATACTCTGTATGGCGCTTCGCTGTATGGCTCTGAAGCATTGAGCGAGAGCGGAATAGTTCGTCAGTGGATGGAGTATGGTATTCAGATCGAATATGCAAATCCCAACTCTGGCAGTTACTGGTCATCGATTATTACCATAGGCGGCCTGGTCCTTCTCTGTGTTGTGTTCTGGCTGATAATCCGCTCGACTGCGGGCGGCGCAGGGCGCACGATGTCATTTGCAAAAAGTAAAGCGCGGATATCGACTAATATTAAGGTGCGCTTTACCGATGTTGCGGGCGCAGAGGAGGAGAAACTTGAGCTTGCCGAAGTTGTCGAGTTTTTAAAACAGCCCAAAAAATTCTCCGATCTCGGCGCACGCATACCTAAGGGCGTGTTGCTTGTAGGCCCTCCCGGAACGGGTAAAACGCTTTTCGCCAAGGCTGTTGCCGGTGAAGCGGGTGTACCGTTTTTCTCGGTATCGGGATCTGACTTCGTTGAAATGTACGTTGGCGTCGGTGCATCCCGCGTGCGCGATCTCTTTGAGATGGCAAAGAAGAATCAGCCTTGCATAATTTTCGTTGATGAAATTGATGCGGTAGGCAGGCACAGGGGCGCCGGCCTCGGCGGCGGCAATGACGAGCGCGAGCAGACGCTCAACCAGATTCTTGTGCAGATGGACGGCTTTGAGTCGAATGAGGGAGTAATAGTAATGGCTGCAACAAACCGCGCCGATATTCTCGACCCCGCGCTCATGCGTCCTGGCAGGTTTGACAGACAGATTTACGTTAATTTACCTGACGTTCGCGGCAGAGAACAGATACTTAAAGTACATGCCCGCAACAAACCGCTTTCTCCCGACGTCAATTTCAAGACAGTGGCAAGGATCACGAGCGGTTTTTCGGGTGCGGATCTTGCGAACCTGCTTAATGAGGCTGCTATACTTGCGGCAAGAGCAAATAAGAAATTTATAGGTAATCAGGAACTTTACGAGGGCGTAAATAAGGTCCTCATGGGTCCCCAAAAGAAGAGCAGAATAGTTACTGAAAGCGATAAGAGAATTACCGCTTATCATGAGGCCGGTCATGCGATTGTGGCCCGCAAATGCAAGCATTGTGATCCCGTGCAGGAGGTTTCGATCATTCCCAGAGGCAATGCTGCCGGATATACCATGACAAGGCCTGATAACGACGACGCGCACATGTCGCGTGAGAAGATTAAAGATTTCATTTGCATGGCTCTCGGCGGCCGAGTGGCGGAGGAGTTGGTAATCAAGGATATTACGACAGGTGCCTCTAACGACCTCGAGCGTGTTAC
>CALVMP010000087.1 GCA_944346655.1 uncultured Clostridia bacterium | reverse complement strand
ATCGAGGCGTAGCGCAGTTGGTAGCGCGCATGGTTCGGGACCATGAGGTCGTGGGTTCAAATCCCGTCGCCTCGACCACTATTTATAAAAAACACCGATTGAAATCGGTGTTTTTTGTTATTATTGTTTTTCTTCTTCAGATTTTTGCTCTCTGTTAGCGGCGTCGCGAGACCTCAGATATTTGGGCATATCTATTATGCAGATAACAACGCTGACGACAACAAAGCCGATGACCGCGCCGAGCACTGCGGCAAGAATGATATTCATTCCCCCCTCCAGACTTATTGTGTTGGAGTCATACGCCACGTAGCAATTTTCAAGGAAATAGTTATTGTACACTTCGGTAACTTCTTCGGTGGCGGTCTCGAGCTCGTCGCGGAACGCGTTGAGCATCGAAGTGACCTTGTTCACGCCCTCGACAAATGCGGCATGCTCGGCACTTTCGGTAACGCTGATTTCACCGTAGGTATATTTGAGATCGTTTATCTGATTTTGCAGAGAGGCGTTTTCAGCCGTATACTGGGCGATTATGCTGTTGAACGGTTCGAGATCCGCCTGGGATACATTGTTGCTGCCAATCTGCTGAATGAGCGCGTCCCTCGCCTCAGTGGTTGCCGTGATTATGGAGTTATTGTTTGACATCCTTCTTTCAAGGTCGGCAAGCGTGGCGTCGTATTCCCGTAAAAACCTTTCATAGTCATATACATAGTGCTCCGAATTTATGAGCGCATTTATATAACTTTGGTCGGAGCTGCCGAAAACCGACTCTGCGTCCGCGCGCTTATCGACGAGCGTCCTTCCGTCCTCGCTGTATGAGACCATACCGCCGTTGGTGCCGCTGATCATTTCGTCGTAGAGCCCGAGAATGTAGTTTCGCTGGGCATTGAGCGCGGAGATCTTTCGGCTGAACGAGTCGGTTGCAGGGGAGTCATAGACCTGAAGATTGACCTTATGATCCATTTGCGCCACAGTTTCAGCCGCGTGGGTTACGGGGTAGCTTACTACCGCACGGACAAAATCTACCGCCTGATCTTCGTCAGTAAAATACTTGGCTTTGACCGAAAGGACATATACCATTTCGGTTACGTTGTTCGCCTCGTCGATTACGTTTGCCTGACGGGTGATGGCGATATCGTCCTCTGCAACCATATTCGAGATATCTATGCCGGAAAACTCGCTGTTCGAAGAGACGACGTCTGTAAGCGATTCGAGCGTGACTGCCGAATTGTACCTGTATGTGGAGCCGTCGGGGTATGTTCCCTCGCTTATTCCTGGGAAGGAAAGCGTATAACCCACGGTATAAACCTCGTTATTGCGGTTATACCAAAGCTGTATGACAAGCACAAACACCAAAAGGCAGGCGGCGGTCACGCCGACTACCCACCATACTCTTTTAAAAATTACCTTGAAAATTTCGGCGATGGATACGCCTCTCTCTTCATTGTCCATAAAGGCTCACTCCGTTACTTTATTTTTCTGTTATGTAAAATAATTTGGGGCTCTGAAACCACATGCTTTTCCGAATTTATGAGAACTGCCGTAAGAAAGCTTAAAATGAGGGTCGGGAGCATGTAGAAGATATGATTGTCCAGCAGGCTTACAAGGAGAAGCGCACCCATTGTGAGCGCTATATACGACCTTTCGCCCGTGGGATTTTTAACATAGGAAATTACGGTGTAGACGCGGTGAACAACATAGGGCACGAACGCAACCAGCCCGCCCACTGCAAGAAGCTCGATTATTGTGTTGTGGTACATATCGGGAACGAGGGGAAGCCCCACAGCGCCCCAGTCCTCTGAAAGATCGTGATAGAATCCGTATCCGAATATGGGATTTTCCAAAAATGCCGCAAAGCCCTTTTTATAGAGACTTGTCCTGCCGCTACCTGTCGATAAATTTTCCTTGAGCATCGACACAATTTCGTTGACCATTCCCTGGTTGAAGGCAAGGAAGATGCCGGCGCCGACTGCCGACGCAACGAAGATTGAACCGTTTATCCAGCAGTTGCCGCCCTTAAAGAGAATCCAGACAGCGCAAACAACAAATATGATGCTGCCGAAGAGCATTGCCTGGCGGCTCATGGACATAAAGCAGCTGATTAACAGCATTACAAGAAAGAGAGTAAAGAACCACCCCTGCTTTTTGTATACCGTAGCCATATATGCCGCCGCGGGCATGGAGATTACAAACAGCATGCCTATGGTGTTGTACATGCCCCAGCCGAAGTAGAGCTGACTTCTGTCGATTCCTCCCGTGGGCAGCCAAAGCTTTTCATAGGTGAGGTATGCGACAACCAGTTCGAGCATTATGCATGCGGCAAACACAAGGAACACATAGCCTATGTAGCGGAAGGTGCGGTCGGAAATTTCAATGCTTGCGCTGCACGCAGCAAAGACAACGGCAAAAAGATATGCCATGAACAGACCGTAGACGGCATTGGTTGAGGAATATCCCTCGCTGAAAATGCCGTTTAGGACCATGCATACGCCGAACACCGACATTGAAATGAGGGCGGGCGTTATGGACAACCTGCCGTTTAAAATGCCGGACACAAGCCTGTAGACGCCCGAGCAGGCGAACATGCCAATCGCAACGCCGAGCTGGGCTAAAATTTCAGGCTGGAAATAATACTGGTTCTGTATGCCGCCGCCCATTAAAGTGGGTGTGTTCTCCATGGAAATCATTATGTTCATGAATAGGAACACCGTGATTATGGGCGTGGTATCCTTACAGAATATAAGAATAAACGACCCGCAGAGCGCCATGTACCATATTGTAACCATGTCGAGCCCGAGATAGTAACAGATAAGCGTTACGGCGGCGGTTACGACGGGAAACCATAGCGAGGACACCCCGTCGCGCAGGGTATCGATTGCCTTGTTGTAATTAAGTTCTTGTTTTCTCTCCGCTGTATTCATAATTTTTTGGGTTATATAATTAAGTTTTCAATATTCTCCTAAAAATTATATCAAAGCCTGTTGCGATAGTCAAGTTATCAAAGGTAAAGATTATAAAATAGCCTCCACTTCCTTTGTTCGCTTAACGGGCCAGGGAGCCGTCTGGGCGGTTACGTTCTCCACCCTCAATACCTGTCCCTTGAGCGACGAACCGCCGCAGGACACCAAAACGCCGTCGCCGGCCTTGATTTGGGGGAACGGACTTATATACCACGCCTTAGTATGCGCAACTTCGACGAACACATAAATTAAATTGTCGTATTCGGAGATAATCCCTCCGCTCAAAGAATGAATCATATTTTCTCCTCAATTTTA
>CALVMP010000086.1 GCA_944346655.1 uncultured Clostridia bacterium | reverse complement strand
GAACCAACGAATGACGGAGTCAGAGTCCGTTGCCTTACCGCTTGGCGACACCCCAATATTTTATTATATTGCCGCGAAAGAGTTAAACCCCTCAGCAACAATTGCGAGATATATTATAATGTACAAATCCAAAAATTACAAGCAATTTTACGCCCTTTTTTGCGTTTTTTTATTTTTGTTGCGAACGCCGTGTCTATTCTGCAGCAATCAAAAAGGGTGTCTGCATTCTTTTTAATGGCAATTTGCTTTTCGCTGCGTCATATATGCGGGGCAATTGCAAATAATTCTTTATATTGCATAGTGTTTCGTCGGGGCGGTAAAGGGGAAGGCGCATATATGCTGGACAAATCGGATATTTTATGATAGAATACGGATATGCACATGTTTAAGACCGACGATATGACCGAAATAAAAACGCACGCCGACGCAAAGGAGACAACCGAAGCCCTCGGGTGGTTTGAAGATTATGAAACAGTCGACGTTGAATGCGCAAAAAAAGACATCCGCATTACGCTTAAAGGTCCCGGAGGCAAAATAGTACTGTGTTTTTTGGGCGTAGTGAGCGCCAAAAGGCTGGACCATGTGGCTGTTGTCAATTGGGCGCATCTTTTAAAAAAGGGTAAAAACTGCGTGTGGTATATAGAATACTTCTACCAGACTTATACTTATCACGAAGATTTTAATGTGTACGTGGAGAGCGAAAAGCTGTTCTGGAGGTTGGACTGTGAATGACATCGTATTTGCCGGGGAGTGTAGCGACGTCGGCGAACACAGGCACAAGGGCTGTGAAATTATTTGCGCTTCCTCGGACGGGAGCATGATATCGGCGGGCGTTGAATACTTCTATAAGGAGGGCGACGTGATTATTATTCCCCGTCAGGCAATGCATGCGAACGCCGCGGGCGAACTGTGCGTGCGCATGGAAAACACTCTGCTGCCAATAAATTGCGCGTGCGTCATCTCCGGCGAGGGCGCCGGGGATATCCGCTGGGCGTGTATGCGGGCGCGGGCTTGCTTTTTAAAGGATATGCCTAAAAAACAGGTCGTGCTCGACGGTTTGGGAGGGCTTCTTCGCGCATTGATTGCGGCATATTGCGGGGGCAACGACTATTCTCCCGCAGTAAAGGGAGTGCTCGCCGAGATTGAAAGGGGGCTTTCGGACGTCACCTTTTCGCTTGAAAATTACATGCGTGGACTGCCGCTCAACTACGACTATGTGCGCAAGCTCTTCAAAAAAGAGGTGGGACTGACCCCGCTGGAGTATCTGACGGCAGCGAGAATGTCGCGGGCGCGGGAGATTATGCTTTCGGGCATGACCAACAGGTTTTCAAAATATACCGTGTCGCAGATAGCCGAAATGTGCGGCTTTGCCGAGCCCCTGTATTTTTCCCGCGTGTTCAAAAAATATTACGGCATATCCCCCACCGAATATATCGAAAAAAATAAATAAAAACAAAGCTGTGCCTTGGGCACAGCTTTTAGTTTGATTTACAAAAATTTTTTGAGCTTTTGTTCAAAGTTTTCCTCAAGGGTGATAAGGTCCTTTAAAAGTTTTTTGACCTCTTCGCTCATCACGTGTTCCCCCTCTGTCATGGTTGTCTTTAATGAGGTAATCCCCGTCACGGTGCCGCGTATCATCATCTGCGCGATATTGGAGCGGGAATTGTCGGCGGCGGCGTTCATTTTTATTGCCGACCACATCATCGCCTTTTTGACGGGCGAAGGTTCCTTTATCTCCGCGCCTATCTTTTTTGCAAGCAGAGCTGCCTCGCCGCAGATTCTTTCGTACTCGCCGTGCTCGGAAATTATCTCCGACTTTATCTTTTCGTCGTCGATCTCGGGCAGAATGTCTGAAATGGACGACAGGGCAAGCTGGGCGTTTCTGTAAATTTCGGCTACAATTTCGCCGTCGGTTTTATTTTTTTCCATGTTTAACTCCTTTATAATAATTATTGTCCATAAAAATGGCTGAAATTATGCAAATTGCTTGACTTATTGCCGCAATTTATGTTAAATTATTTGTCGAGCCGTTCGGAACGGGCATTTTGAAGAGCGAAAATTTTTAATCGCCGCCTAAGCCTTTGGCAATTTTGAATCCGACGAGACTGGTCAGAGGAGGACTAATTTAATTATGTACGCAATTTTTGAGAACGGAAGCAAGCAGTACCGTGTATCCGTCGGCGACGTCGTTAAGGTTGAAAAACTCAACGCAGAAGTCGGCGCAACCGTTACCTTCCCCGTGGTGCTCATTGCAGACGAAGGTGCCGTTAAAGTAGCCGGCGAGGTTGCAGGCGCTGTCGTTACGGGCGAAGTTGTTTCCCAGGGCAAGGACAAGAAGATTATCGTCTTCAAGTACAAAGCAAAGAAGAACGAAAGAAAGAAGCAGGGTCACAGGCAGCCCTTCACCGCCGTTAAAATAACGGCTATAGGCGAAGCCGAAAAGAAGGCTAAGAAGACTGCGACCCGCAAGAAGGCAGCCCCCAAGGCAGAAGCTCCCGCAGAGGAAGCTAAGGCAGCCGAATAATTCAAGGAGGATAGGTTAAATGTTGTTTATAAAGTTATTCGCTCACAAAAAGGGCGGCGGTTCAACCGACAACGGCAGAGACAGTAACGCAAAACGCCTCGGCGTAAAGCGCGCGGACGGACAGTTCGTGCTTGCGGGCAATATCCTCGTAAGACAGCGCGGCTCCAAATTCAAGGCGGGCAACAACGTTGGCATGGGCAAGGACGATACGCTCTTCGCTCTTTCCGACGGCGTCGTAAGGTTTGAAAGGGTCGGCAAGGACGGCAAGCAGGTTTCCGTCTATCCCAAGGCTGAATAAAAAATTAAAACGGAAGCGTGGGCGCTTCCGTTTTTTATTGCTTTGAATTAAAGTTGTACAGCAATATTTCGGTAAAATCAAAGCAATTTTAAAGAAAAGTAAGCTAAGTAAGGAATTCCTTAATTTTATACGGGTGAAATATGCGGATAGAAAAATTAAAAAGTGGCGGCTATGAAAAATTCAAAGCGCTCTTCAGGGCATATTATGATGAGATGGACTGCGACGAGGAGACAGACCATCTTGTAAACGAATATGTTTTGGCGGACTTCGAGGCGGAGCTTTTAGATATTGCTCTCGCCACGGAGGGCGATGAAGCTTGCGGGTTTGTCATCTGGCAGGTGGACGGCATTGAAAACGAGTGGTGTTTAAAGGAAGGCATGGGCGACGTGCGCGAACTTTACGTTAGCCCTGCTGAAAGGCAAAAGGGAGTCGGGTCGGCGCTCTTGAGTTTTGCCGAGGGTCAGCTTAAAGCGGCGAAGGTTAAAGAGGTCTACACTCTTCCTGCCGAGGGGAGCGAAGCGTTCTTTCTTGCAAAGGATTACCTTGAGGCGGATGAGTTCTGCGAAGAGACGGGCTGCAATTTCTTTTATAAAGAGCTATGAAAAACCTTGTTCTCATAGGCGGACCGATGGGCGTAGGCAAGAGCACGGTTGCAAAAAT
>CALVMP010000085.1 GCA_944346655.1 uncultured Clostridia bacterium | reverse complement strand
ATCTCCACAGGCTCGGCGCAGCCCTGGCGCGACTGCTCGGTCTTGTTGGTCTGTTTGTGATAGAATATGTACCACTGCCCGTTGAGTTCGGCGAGCGAGCCGTGGTTGTTGCCCCAATACGTCTTTGCGATATCAGGCTCCCAGCCGACGCCGAAATCGCCGTTAGAAATTATGACCCCGCCGTATTCAAACGGACCCTCTGGCGAGGGGCCTGTTGCGTAGGCTATCTCGTGGCTGTTTATGGTGGAATAAATAAAGTAAAACTTATCGCCTATCCTTCTCATGGAAGAGGCCTCGTAAAACTCGTGCCCTTCAAACCCCGTCCCCTCACTGTTTTCGCATCCGGGTATGCTCATGTGCGGCGCGCCGTCGAGCGTGAGCATATCGGCCCTGAGCTTCATCACCTGTCCGCCGTTACCGCTCACGTTTTTGATCCCCTTGAGTCTGAGGCCGAATCTTATGAGACCGCGGGGCGAAAAGCCTGAATAGAGATAAGTGCGTCCCCCCTCGTCGGTATATACTCCCGGGTCAAAGCACATGATATCGCCCTTTGCAGTGCCGTACAGGCGGCCGTCTGCATGCCGCACGCAGCCTATAATTTTGAACGGGCCGCCGGGCTCGTCCCCCGCCGCCACACAGATGCGGTTTTCGAAGCCGAAACAGAAGTAGAGATAAAACTTTCCGTCGGCGCCTCGCGTACAGTCGGGCGCCCACATACATTTGCGGCCGCTTCTGTTTAACTTATTTTTGCGGGGCAGTGCGATTTTTTTGCACGACCAGTCAGAAAGGTCGGATATCGGGGCCGACCATACCTCATAGTCGCCCGTGCAGAAGCGCTTTCCGCCGAATTTATCCTGACTGCAATATACATACACCCTGCCGCCGAACACGTGCGGCTCGCCGTCGGGAAAGTACTTGCCTTCGGGCAGATATGGATTGACGGCCTGTTTTTTCATGGTTGACCCTCCTTTAAAAATTTCTTTGAGCCTGCATACGACAAATAACTGCTATGCTGCGCCGCAATCTGAACTTTTATTATATTGCTTAAACATTATACTCCCGCAGCAGCATAGTGTCAACAGCCTGCGCGGCAATCGCCGGAAGCGTAACCGTAAACAGATATAAATTCATTGCAAGGCGCATAAGCGCGGCATCTTTATTTAAAATAAAAAAATTTTGCACTGATGCAATAAAACAGTTGCTAAAATGCCGATTTTTTATTAAAATTACAGATGCAGCACGTTGCTGAATTTTTGCGCGGAAATTTCTGCGGCGCAGAGCCGTTATGCAGCAACAAAAATTAATACGGGGATATAGCACAGTTGGTAGCGCGATACGTTCGCAACGTATAGGTCAGGGGTTCGAATCCCCTTATCTCCACCAAACGGGAACTATCCGAACACCACTATCACAGAAAAGTGGGTTCGGGTAGTTTTTTTATTGCCGCCGAAAGAATAACAAGGTATGAAAGAAGCCGGGTGGTTAAAACACTCGACTTCTTTCATATTACTATTTGATTGCGTCAATTTGTCCACTATACTTTTCGACCATAAACGCCACAACCGTATCACAAGCATGTATCAAAACATCTTCAGTATAAGGAGGCTGTGTGCGTATTCCTCCATGAGATAAATCTTGACAAATGGAGAATATGCAAGCATCAGTTGAAAGAATAGGATTTTCTGCAATATAGTTTTCTATTCCTTTATCTGGAAATTCAAATTTGCAAATGGTTTCTAGCACATGGCGGATAGAGTTAGCTGTTGTATGATTCGGCGCAATTTCCTTTCGAGATATTTTTACAATGTCACTTAAGTGACTTTCATATGGCATAAGTAATTTTGCATTTATAGTTTCAATTTTCCCTGGTTTCAATGAATAAGCAGTATTTAGAATATGATTCCTAGTTACTATGCTAAAAAACTCCAAATTATGAGTAAAAACCCATATTCTTTCATGCGTCGTAATATTGAAAGTACTCTTGATATCTCTTATTGATTGAGCGACAACATAGACATAATGAAAATCCATACTGGAAATCGGATCATCAATGATAAAAAATAGTTTATCATAGTCAGATTCTCGTTCAATAAGTAGATGTGTTGTTGCAAGATAATAACAATACGCGACGATACTTTTTTCTCCATCACTTAAAATGTGTGATGCTTGTTGTCCTATGGTATTACCCAAAAATCTAATTTGAAAAGTATCTTTATCAATAGTATATTTACCGTTAAAAAACAAATCGAGTGTTGCTGTTAAAGTTGAGTAAACCTTTTCTTTTTTACTTATTTTACACTGCTCTTCTTTTTCCCGGATACTTTGTCTAAGGTCTTGTAACTCTTTCAGCTTCAATTCCTGTTTATCAAAAGAAACTTTTAACGCTGATGAACACTCCGAAAACTTAGCCTTACACAATTTGCGCCGCAAGATTAACCTTTCAGCTTTGGTGCTGTTTTTGGTGCGATTGGCTGCATCGATGATTGACCTATTATTGCCATCCGTGTGTTTAGCAGAATCAAAATATAATTTGAGTAATTTAAGATATTCTGTTATCTCTTCACATGAAAATGTTAAATCATCTATTTTCTTTTCAATAAGACTTGATATTGAATCAAATATCTGCTCAGTGGGCTCACTGATCTCTATTTCACAAAGATTATAATCGAGTAAAGATGGATAGTACTCTTTAATTTGCCCAAGCTGTTTTTTTGCCTTAATAACTTGTTGATTATAAAATTTCAGATTATCCAAAAGTGTATGGAATTTTTTCTGATAAGAATCTAGCTCGGCAATGGTTTGAGATTCTCGGTTACCTTTATATTCATTATATGATTCGATTAGTTTCAAAGCATCCTCATCGAAGGTTCGCTTACAAAAAGGACAAGTTAATACTCCTGAGTTAACTTTCTCTAATCCGTGTTCAATAAAGCTTTTATTTTCCTTATAATATTTAACGAACTCTTCATCCCACGTTGAAGGAGGGTAAGATGTGGTTAATATTGTTGTTACGCTTCCAAAAAAGTCAGTATTTATATCAAGTCTTATTTGTTGAATATCATCAAGTGATTCTGGAACGCGACTCAATTTATCTAACTGAGTAAGAATATCTGCAAATGTACCAACACCATTCATTGGGGGTGGATTTTTCAAATTTTCCTTAGTAAACAGCGACAATTCCGTTGTATTACTGGTTACTCCCTTATTATGTAATTCCTGTTTTGCACCACTAATTTCATTATCTATGATTCTTTCAAGGTCTTTTATTTCAACCGTTAAAGCGCTTTCTTTTGCTTTTTCTTCAGATAAATCTATTTGCGTTTTACCCAATATATATCCATCAATATTACCATCTGGAGTATAATGATTAGGTTTAATATTATCTTCCACAAAATCACTATTAAATACATGAAAAATTAGATTGCTTGTATTTGTAATCGAAGGAATTTTACCGCGTTCTAAATTAACCGATACTTCCTTACTATCCAAATCCGTGGTTATTGCAAAAGTAAACTTGGCAGTGCTTTGACCGAGTGTTAATAAGTCATCGCACAAATGAGGAGGAAGCTCTGCAAGTCTAAAACTCCTGCTGATAAATGATTTCCCTGTCCCGTTTACAGCATAAAATATTGCTTTATTAGACTCAACTTCCTTGGTTTCGTTTATAATATTCGTTCCAAAATGTGGACCAATATTTTCAATTTTAAGTGATACCGTAAACTTAGCCATTAAGGTTTTCCCCTGTAGATAAAATGTTGGTGTTTTTTTATTATATCATACTTAAATCATGGAAGCAATAAAAACTGAAATATGAGACGTATTTAGATAAAATTCCTCCGAATTTTTTGCCCTTCGTTGTGGCTATCGTAGCACAGTTCTCGCGGAAGTCAACGGGAAAAATTATCGCTAAAAAATAGAATAGCCCTATACACGGAAAGCCGGGTAGGTCAAATTGACCTGCTCGGCTTTTTTTCGTTTATGGTAGTTTTTTCCGTTATTCATACGCAATAATTTTGTCCTTTGTCGTTGACTTCCGATTTACCTCTTTTGAATAAACGAGAGCATATCTCGCCCAATGCTCCTGTCGCCCCTGCCGAAAGGCAAAATAAAAATTCGGAGGTAAAACTCTATGAAAA
>CALVMP010000084.1 GCA_944346655.1 uncultured Clostridia bacterium | reverse complement strand
TCACAGACTGCGGAATTTTTTTATTCTCCTCGCGCCGAAGATTATGCACACCGAAAAGCCCTCCCCGGTGCGCGTAACGTTTATGTCTGCGTCGTTTTCGCACTCAAAGTACTCGTTCGCCATTCTTTTGAAATCGGAAAGAAACAATTGCCTTTCGCCCTCGGTGAATTCCTCGCGGTCAAAGGTCAGTCCGTTCATAATAAAAAACCTCCTTAAGCGGTGCGCCCGGGCGCTGCCTTTCAAATGCGCCCGCGCATCTTTCTTTTAAAAAATCCGGCGGCGCCGAGGTAGGAGCGGAGGGGCGAATATATTTTATCTCCTCTTCCCGCAAGCTTTTCCGCGGCAAGTTTTATCGCTTTCACGCTGTCAGCCCTCATTTTGCCCAGCGGCAGGGCAAGGTCCTCGGGCAGCACACCCAAAAGTTCAACGTGCAAAAGCGCGGCAATGTCCTTCGGCGGCATTATCAGTCCGTCGTACAAAAGCCCGCCGTTCACCTTGTTCAGAATAAGCCTTGCGCTCCTGCATCCCATGTCGCTGAGTTCGTTCAGGCATATGTCAGCCCCCTTAATGTCGGCAGGGTACGGTCCGCACACGACTATAGCCTCGTCGCATAATGATACCGCCGTCCCGTCGCACAGCACATAGTCGAAGGCTTCCCCCGCCTCGGCTACCGCGGAAGGTATGTATTTTCTGTCTGCAACGTTTGCGCAGGGCAGTATGCTTAAATTTGCCGAGCGCGGATGCTCCACAATCGCCTGCTTTACCCTGCACGCGCCCTTTCTCGCCTCCTCTAATGTAAAGGTTGAAAGTCCTTCGCACCCCGCGGCGTTCAGCGCCATCGGCTGTCTCCTGTCGCCGTCGACAATCAGCGTCCTCTCGCCCGCGGCTGAAAGGGCAAGCCCCAGCCCCACGCAAACGGTCGTGCCGCCCGCCCCTCCGCGCGCGGAAGCAACGTAAATTTTTCTCGCCATAAGCCACCTTAAAAATATTTTTTAAAAAGATATTATTTTACTTATTTTATACCCCCGCGGCATAAAAAAAATGCCGTTGCCTGCCGCATATGGTCGAATTACCTCAAAACTACCTTCGGCGTCGCGGGCAAAATTCAGCGATGCGTGGAGGGTATAAGTTGCAAAATCAAGCCGTTTATTTTTAGTTTATACTGCTTTTTATCATATTAAAGTGTATTAAAACGCAAAATACGCTTAACGCGTTTTTGAAATATAAGTGAGTTGAACATGAAAAAGCTTTTCAAAACCCTTTCCGCGGCAGCGCTTGTTTCGGCAGCTGCAACCACCGCCGCATTGGGATTGACCTCCTGCACGGCAAAGTCCACGGCAAGCGAGGCGCCCTCCGACACGGCAATAACAAGGCTCGCGCCTCCCTCGGACGGTTCCCTTCCCACGGCACACACGGCAGGGGAAAATCTGGCGTACATGGCGTACGTTTTAGACAGCCAGACCCAATATCACTGCTACACTTACACGGTGACCCAGGCGTCGATCGCCACCCAGTATACAAAGAGCTATAAAGACTACCGCGACGGGGTAACCATCTCTTCGGACATAACCTATTCGTCTATGGTAAAATCAGGCTCGCAGGCATGCTTTGTGGAAGGTGAAAACGGACCCGAAGCCTACATGCGCTATTCCTCGGCGCCCTCTGCCGACACCACAAACCTTACCGCAAACTGGGAAACGGGCAAGCCCTACTACTACGACGAGCAGTCATACCTCACAACCTACGGTCTCTTCCAGACGGAGATGACCAACTATATCATAAACGATCTTACCATCACCGACAGCACCCCCGCCGAGGATAACGGCGACGGCACCTACACGCAGTCGGTGACCCTCGACCCCACCGCCAGCACGTACTACTACCAGTACGGCATGAAGACGCGCGGCGGGCTTTCGGGCTTTCCCGAGTTCCAGACCATAAATCTCGACTTCACCTTCGATGAAAGCTGGCGCGTGCTCGCAATCGATATCTACGAAGTCGCCCTCGTCAACAAGGGCGTAACGGTTACGTCCACCTCGACGAGCTCTGCAAGCTATTCCTACGACGAGGCTGACTTCGAAGAGGAGCACTTCGCCTACTACGACAGCTATTTCAAATCGTATATCGGCAGCACCGACCTTTCAACGGGCGGCGGCGCGGCTTCGCTCGACGTTACGAGCGTGCTTTCAAACGGTTTTGCGGGCGTCCTTTCGGGCGGTCAGCAGTTCGAAGTTGAACTTCTTCTCGGCGAAACGCTCTACAAGGGCTACATTTTCCTCGGGCTCGACCTTGCCGACCCCCTTCAAACGCTCAACTTAAAGCTCTCCCTCGGCAAATCGCTCGAAGACCAGGGTCTTTACGCCGAATATTCCAACGGCGAAATCAAGGCGTATTATTCCGAAAGCTTCGGCATGACGGCAAACCTTTCAGCCGTAAAACTCGTCATCGACGAAATTTCCGAATGGGCGAACTCTCTCGAACTCTCCCTTTCGTCCGGCTCTGACGGAAGCGGCGGTCTCTCTCTTCCCGAGGGCGCTCTCGACGAGCTCATGGGCGCCATGGTCCTCACCCACGAGGAAGGTTCGTCAATGGCAAATTTAACCCTCGCTACCGACGATATCCTCGGTCTCGGCGTGGGCATAAACGCCTCCCTCGATTTTGCGGTGGGGGAGGAAAATTCCGTCGCCTTCGCTTCGGCGGATATTTCAAACTTAAGCTACGGCGGGGAAAATATCAATCTCGCGCTCTCACTCAAAACCACATCGGCGCCCGTCATTTCCCGCCCCTCAAGCGGCATGGAGGCTGACCTTTCAGAGTACGCCGCAGATATCTTCTCCCTTTTAAACAGCGATCTCGTCTCCGTCAGCCTCTCGCTCGACGGCTCGTCGTCCTCAGTCAAAATCGACGCGTTAAAGGATATCAGGGCGGAAGTAACCGCGCTTGTCGATATCTCCGGCAGGGCGGCAGGCGTAGCGGCGGATATAACATATTATTATAATGAAACGCCTCTTTCGGCTACCGTAGAAGCTTATTACGACATGGCTTCAGGCTCCTACGGGAAAATAATTCTCGCCGTAACCTCCATAAACGGCATTAAGACGGACGTCCGCGTTCACTGCGACGTCGCCGAGCTTTCTAAAGCTCTTCCCGCCCTCTTAAAGCTTGCAAACGTTCAGGTTGACGGCTTGCTGGCAGAGGAGGAGACCTCGCAGAGTCTCGTCGGCATAATCAACGGCGTGCTCTCGGCGGACTTTTCCTCCATGCTCACAGAGCTCAGGGCAGACAGCTCGGCAATAACCCTCACCCTCGACCTCGACGAAATTATCCCCCTCTTTGCCGATATAAACATGTCATTCGGCACGGTAGCCCTCACCTACGCAAAGGGTGAAGGTCTTTCGGCTGCCCTTCCCGCGCTCGGTCTCTCCCTTGAAGTCAAGGGGGAGGAGGGGTCTCTTACCGCCCCCGCAGAGGAGGGCGCCGACCTTTCCGACCTCTTGTCCGTCGTTGAGGACGTATATGGTACGATAGACGGCGTTATTAAAGACGGCGCTCTGAACATTGTCGTTCCCTCGGGAGGCAACAAAGTAATCTATTCAAACGGCGCCGCCTCGTACAGCCTCGATGTCTCGGGCTCGGTCTCTGCCGTCTGGCAGGGTCAGGCGAGGGTTGCCGCCGACCTCAACATCAGGTTCAACGGCTCCGCGCAGACTACCAACCTCAAACTAATTTACAACCGCACGACGGATGCAAACACGCCGCTTGTCCGCCTTTCAATAAACGGCGCGGCGCTGGATATCTACGCTTCGGACTTAAATGGCGTGCAGAGCCAGATCTCCTCGTACGCCGGGGCAACCGACCCTGCCACCTCAACGACCGAACAGGGCGCACTGATTGCAACCGTTCTGGATATCTTATCGGGCGGCGAGTGGATAGACTTCTTAAATAACCTGACCTTGACTGCCGACGGAAATTCCGTAGCTCTTGAGTACATATCAGACTTTACAACCGACATATCCGTAAATACTTCCAACGGACTTTCGCTCGGTATCGGCTTTGATTATCAGGACTTTGCCTATAACGGCAGGTTCAACGTTGTAAACGCGGATATATATAACTATGTCAACCGTGAGATAGAAAAGAGCAATCCCTCAAGCACCA
>CALVMP010000083.1 GCA_944346655.1 uncultured Clostridia bacterium | reverse complement strand
ACCCTCTTAATTTTGCTCATTTTCCGTCTGGGCTGCTATATCCCCGTGCCGGGCATGAATGCAGAAAGTTTTGCCAGCCAGATAAGCAACGTATCGTTCCTTGAGCTCATGTCGTCCATCACGGGCGGTTCGCTCGCAAACGCCACGTTGTTTGCACTCGGTATCAGCCCCTACATCAATGCCTCGATTATAATTCAGCTTTTATCGGTGGGCATCCCCTACCTCGAGCGCCTCTCCAAACAGGGCGAAGAGGGCAGGAAAAAGATTGCGCAGATAACAAGGTATGTAACAATACTGCTTGCCATAGCGCAGTCCATAGGCATAATAGTCAACTTCGGTATTCAGGGCGGCGCCATAGAGCTTCACCTCTTCGGCGAAGCGGGCATAGGCACCGTCGGCGCGCAGTGGGTCGCAGGCATATTCCTCACGGTGGTCTACACCGCGGGCGCAATGATAGTCATGTGGCTGGGCGAGCGCATCACCGAATACGGCATATCCAACGGCATATCCTTAATAATCTTCGTGGGCATCATCTCCACGGCAGGTTCGCAGCTTGTAGAAAAGTTTGTCGAAGTGTTCACGGGCTCCCCCGAAGTTTTATGGGAAATTGCAGGCTTCATAATTTTAACCGTAGTCGAGTTCGCGGCAATCGTCGCGGTAGACCTGTCCGAAAGGAAAATTCCCGTCCAGTATGCAAAGCAGGTAAAGGGCAGAAGAATGTACGGCGGGCAGTCCTCCGTCATCCCCATGCGCATAGCCGGCGCAGGCGTAATGCCCCTCATCTTTGCATTTGCAATAATCTCCGTTCCCGCAATGCTGGCAAGCCTCTTCTGGCCGAACAGCAACTTCGAGACGGGCGTAACAAACTGGTTCTCGGGCTCTTCTCCCTACTGGTACGGTCAGCTCATCTACATGGTAACGCTCTGCCTTTTAATCTTTGCGTTCTCCTTCTTCTATGCTTCCATGCAGTTCAATCCGGAGGACGTATCCAAGACCATTCAGCAGAACGGCGGCTTCATTCAGGGCATCCGCCCCGGCAAGCCCACAGCCATCTATTTAAAGAGGATAAACAACAGAATAACGCTCTTCGGTGCGATATATCTCTCACTCGTCGCCTTCATACCCTCGATAATAGGCATCATCGCGACGGCGCTCAGCTGGAACACGGACCTCATTTCCGTATTCTCCACAACGGGTATCCTCATCGTAGTTTCCGTAGCTCTCGAGCTCGACAAGCAGCTGCAGTCCCAGCTCATGATGAAGAACTACAAGGGCTTCTTAAAGTAATAACCACAACATATAAGGCGGCGTAAAATGAACATCGTATTACTCGGCGCACCGGGTGCCGGCAAGGGCACCCAGGCAAAGCTCATCGAAGAAAAGTACGGGCTTACGCACATAGCCACGGGCGACATATTCAGGGCGAACATCAAAGGGGGCACACCCATCGGCAAGCTTGCGAAGAGCTATATCGACGCAGGCAAGCTCGTCCCCGACGAGGTCACCTGCGAGCTTGTAAAGGACAGACTGGTAAACGGCGAAGAGGGGGCGGGCTTCATGCTCGACGGTTTCCCCCGCAACCTCTACCAGGCGGAAGAGCTCGATAAATTCGCCCGCATAGACCTGTGCATAAACATCGATGTGGATAAGTCCCTTTTAATGGACAGAATCTGCGGCAGAAGAATGTGCAGCTGCGGCGCAAGCTATCACGTATCCACCTTAAACGGTGCGACGACGTGCGCAAAGTGCGGCAAGCCTCTCTTTCAGCGCGAGGACGACAATCCCCAAACGGTGGGCGCCCGCCTCGATACGTACGCCAGCCAGACGGCTCCCCTCGAGGACTACTATAAGGCCCGGGGAAAGCTCGTAACGGTAGACGGCGGCTCGGGCACCCCCGAAGAGGTGTTCGCCGTCATATCTTCCGTGATAGATAAATACTTAAAATGATCACCATAAAGAGTCCCAAGGAAATTGAGCTCATGCGCGAGGCATGCCGCGTAGTAAGGGAAACGCTCGACTACGTAGGCAAAAATATCCGCGCCGGCATGACTACAAAGGACGTCGACGACATGGTCAACCGCTACATAATATCCTGCGGAGCCTATCCCTCGTCGCTCGGCTACTGCGGCTATCCCGCAAGCTCCTGCGTGTCCGTAAACGAAGTGGTCGTCCACGGCATTCCCTCCGACAGGGTAATCCTCGACGGGGATATAGTTTCTGTGGACATCACTGCCGAAAAGAACGGTTTCAACGGCGACGCAGCGCGCACCTTCATGATAGGCAATGTGTCGGAAGAAAAGCGGCAGCTTGTAAAGGTCACCGAGGAGTGCTTTTTCAAGGCAGTTGAAAACCTCGGTCCCGGCACGCCGCTCTACGATATCGGCTACGCAGTGCAGACCCACGCCGAAAGCCACGGCTACGGCGTTGTACGCGCCCTCGTCGGTCACGGCATAGGAAGGGAGATGCACGAGGATCCTTCCGTTCCCAACGTCGGCAAAAAGGGTACGGGCATGCGGCTCAAAGAGGGCATGACCATCTGCATAGAGCCCATGATAAACGCCGGCACATATAAAGTCGTGTTCCACAAGGACGGCTGGACGGTCACCACAATGGACGGCAAGCCCTCGGCGCACTACGAAAACACGGTACTCATAACCGCGGACGGAGTGGAAATCCTTACGCTATGAAAGTAAAAACTCCCGCCGTCGGCATGATATGCGTCAGCACACAGGGGCGCGACAAGGGCAACGTTTACGCCGTGCAGGCGATAAGCAGCGAACGGTTCGTGCTCGTCGTGGACGGAATCCGCGCAAAGCTGGATAGTCCCAAACGCAAAAATTTAAAGCACCTTTCGCTTACGCCCAAAAACATAAGCGAATACGGCGTAAACTTTTCAAACGGCAAAGTATATGACTGCAACATTGCATATGCACTGAAGCGGTACATACAGTCAAAAATTTAGTCGGAGGAAAACAATTTGTCTAAGGACGACGTTATCGAGGCAGAAGGCAGGGTAATAGAGTGCCTGCCCAACGCCAACTTCAAAGTTCAGCTTTCCAACGGTTACGTAATCACGGCATACATTTCGGGCAAGCTTCGCATGAACTATATCAGAATTATAGAAGGCGACATGGTCAAGCTGGAAATGAGCCCCTACGATTTAACCAAAGGCAGAATAACCTGGCGCAGCAAAGGCTGAGTTGCTTTGAGCCACACAAATACATTTCAGGAGATTAATTATGAAAGTTAGACCTTCAGTAAAGCCCATGTGCGATAAGTGCAAAGTTATAAAAAGAAACGGCAAGGTTATGGTAATCTGTTCCAAGAACAAGAGCCATAAGCAGCGCCAGGGCTAATTATTTCGCCCAAGTCGTGCGGTAGCGCGACTTGTTGCGAGGTTGTTGCGGTCGGCGGCGCTTAACGGCAGAAGTGAATTCCGCCTACGCCGCTCGGCGTAATTATTTTAAAATAATTACTGCATCGGAGTTGAGCCGCATGGCTCGTCCTGCGGACTCGTCGGCGCAAATGAAATTCTTCGTAAATGCTCGCAAGCTCACATTTCCGCTTTTAATCATTGCGCCTCCTCTTCACCCAAATGCTACAGCTTTGGGTGAGGGCTTAGGAGCGCCTTTCGGATGGCGTTGCGGTGCGGCTCCGATCCGCGCCAAAAAAGCAGAAAATGCGGGCGCGGAAAAGGTAAAATTCAATTAAATGTTTTGTCAGGTGTTTCCAACACTTGCCAAATTAAAAAATTTTTGTTATAATGAAAGGAGCTATTTCCTCAATGCCGGCACATTGCAGCTTGAGGGATTTTGCCACGATTACGGGAAAGTGCAAATGCTGCCCGCCGTTCGCAAGATGAGCTTGTCAAAAAGCAACCAAGTAATTTTGCGAAAAACGGCTGCGGAACCCTTCCGTTGTCCGCAAGACAATAACGGGAGAACCCGCGACTCTGATTGCGGCACCCGGATCCAACGTCACGTTGGCACCCTGTGGAACTCTTTTATTATAAAAATATTTCGGCGGTTACAAGGGTAACATTCCTAAACCTTTTGAGCCGCTTGGTTGACATAAATATATCATTTTTAAAATTAACGGAGGAAATAAATCGTTATGGCACGTATTGCCGGTGTAGATTTACCCAGAGAAAAGAGAATTGAAATAGGTTTAACCTACATTTA
>CALVMP010000082.1 GCA_944346655.1 uncultured Clostridia bacterium | reverse complement strand
ATGCTCATAATCCACTGGGCGACGCAGGTGACGGCAATGACCGCAATGAGCAGACCAAACTGTACGAACATGCCGCCGAAGTCGACGTTGCCCTCCGAGATAAGGAGGTCTATAATATCGCCGAAGATTATGGGCGCCCAGAGGTTGCCGGCAACCGTAACGAGCGCGAGAACTACAGTCAATATCACCCAGAAGGCGTAGGGCTTGAGTTGTTTTAAAATGCGTTTGTATACATTCTTTTTGGAGAGTTCCTTAAGCATTCAGGCGCCCTCCTTTTCAAACTGCGAGTAATGTATCTCGCGGTAGAGACGACAGTTTTCAAGCAGTTCCTCGTGCGTACCCACGCCGACGAGACTGCCGTTGTCGAGCACGAGTATTTTATCGGCGCCCATAATCGAACTGGTGCGCTGCGAAACTATAAAAACCGTCGGACTGTAATCAAGCGTGCGGAGATTGGAACGCAATTTCGCATCCGTGGCGTAGTCGAGAGCAGACGCGCTGTCGTCGAGAATGAGAATTTCAGGTTTTTTTACGAGGGCTCTGGCAATCGTCAGTCTCTGCCTTTGACCGCCAGAAAAGTTTTTGCCTCCCTGTTCGACATATCCGTCCAGACCGCCGTCCTTGTTTGCGATAACCTTGGATGCACAGGCGGTGTCAATCGCCTTTAAAATATTTTCGTCGTCTGCCGCGGGATTGCCCCACTGCATATTTTCGCGTATGGTCCCCCTGAAGAGAACAGCCCGCTGGGGCACAACGCCGCACAACTCCCTGAGCTTTTTGTCGCCTATATCGTTGACGTTCTGCCCGTCCACAAATACTTCCCCGCCGCTCGCAGAATAAAAATGAGGGATGAGGTTGACGAGGGTGGATTTGCCCGAGCCCGTGCCGCCGATTATTCCTATGGTCTGACCGCGCTCGACTGTAAAGCTTATATCCGTAAGAGCATTGGCTCCGCCGCTGTAGCGGGCGCACACGTCCCTGAACTCAATAAAATGGGCGCTCTCCCGCTTTTCCCGATTCACGGGAGGGGCAACCTCGTCGGGCAGGGCAAAAATTTCACTCACCCTGCCCGCACAGGCAAAAGATTTTGTTACTGTTATTATGAGATTTGCAAGTTTTATCAGCTCGACGAGAATCTGCGCCATGTAGTTGTAGAGCGCAATCACTTCGCCCTGCGTGAGCATGCCGCCGTCGACCTCGAGCGCACCGTAATAAATCAAAATTATAGTGGCTACATTGATTACCGCATAGGTCAAAGGGTTCATCAGGGCGGAAATTAAGCCCGCAAACTTTTGCGACGCACAGAGAGCCCCGTTCTTTTTATTGAAGTTTTGCACTTCCTCATCCTCTTTGCAGAAGGCACGGAGCACCCTGACGCCGACGAGAGTCTGGCGGGTCGCCGCGGTCACCTTATCGAGGTTTGACTGGGAACGCCTGTAGAGAGGAATGGTAACAAGCATTATGCCGAGCACTACAACGCACAAAACAGCTATCGTTGCGGCAAACACCCAACCGGCAGTCACGCTTATGGTAAAAGCCATTATCATGGCACCGAACACAATAAAGGGCGAACGCATAAAAAGCCTTAAGACCATGTTTACGCCCGACTGGAGCTGGTTTACGTCGCTCGTCATGCGCGTTATCATGCGCGACGTGCCTATTCCGTCTATCTGGGAATAGCTGAGCGACTGCATCTTTTTAAAGAGGTCCTGCCTGAGTTCTTTGGAAAACCCCACCGCGCTCTTTGCGGCGAAGTACTGGGCAGTGACCGAACTTATTAGTCCGACGACTCCCAATCCCACGAGGATGAGGCACATGTTTACAACGTACCCCGCTCCCCTGCCTCCCGTCACGCCGTCGTCTATTATGGATGCGACAATGATCGGGACTATGAGTTCAAAGACCGCCTCAAGCAGCTTGAAAAACGGCGCAAGCACGCTCTCCAAAACGTAGTGCCTGAGATACTTCAGTAATTTAGTCATAAAAAAATTATAGCAAATATAATACAAAAAATCAATCGTAATTCAATTCATTTGCAATTATTCTCCCCGTTTGATAAAATAGGAACATGAGTTACGAAATTTACCTCAAGAAGAACGAGGAAAAAAGAATAGTTGCCGGACACAGCTGGGTATATGCCAATGAGGTCACCCGCATAGAAAACAAGGACAAAAACGGTTCCCTTGCCACAGTCTATTCCAACGACGGACGGTTTATCGGCAAGGGTTATATAAACCATGCCTCCAAAATCCTTGTAAGAATTTTTATAAGAAACGGCGAGGAAGACGGAAAAGAACTCTACTTAAACCGCATCAAAGCCGCCGACGACTACAGAAAAAAATTAGGATACGACAACTGCTACCGCATGGTATTCGCGGAAGCGGACGATCTGCCCGCACTCATTGTGGACAGGTACGGCAAAGTGCTCGTCATTCAATGTCTCTCTTTAGGGATAGACCAGAGAAAGGCATTGATAACCGAATGTCTCGTAGAGCTGTTTCACCCCAAGGGAATATATGAGCGCAGCGACGTCGCCGTGCGCAAAAAAGAGGGACTTGAAGAGAAAAAGGGACTGCTGTACGGCGAAGTGGATGATTATACGCAGATAGAAGAGAACGGAATTAAAATGCTCGTTGACGTTAAAAACGGGCAAAAGACGGGATATTTCCTCGACCAGAAGGAGAACAGGTACGCCGTCAGAAGATATTGCCGCGGAGCCGAAGAAGTGCTCGATTGCTTCTGCAACAGCGGCGGATTTTCCCTCAATGCGGCGACAGTCGCAAAACACGTGACGGCGTGCGACATCTCCCCTCTCGCCCTGAAAAACGTTGAGGACAACGCCTCTTTGAATTCACTTAAAAACATCTCAACGCTCTGCGGCGACGTATTCGAAGTGCTTAGGAATTTCAGACAGGAAAGGAGACAGTTCGACGTGGTAATTCTCGACCCTCCCGCCTTTTGCAAGAGCGCCGACCAGGTTAAGGATGCCTATCGGGGATACCGCGACATAAACGCCACAGCAATGAAGATTGTAAAGAGCGGCGGTTTCCTTATTACTTGCTCATGCTCTCACTACATGACGATGCCGCTCTTTGAAAAAATGCTCATAGAGGCGGCAAGGCAGTCGGGCAGGATTGTCCGCTCCGTAGAGGTAAAAACCCAGGCACCCGACCACCCGTCCCTGCTCTGCGCCGAAGAAACCCAGTACCTTAAATTTTTCGTTCTGCATATTAAATAATTTATGGAAATACGCAAACTGTCGCAGGATGAATTGCCGCGGGCGACCTGCCTTATATGGAAAACGTTTATACAATTTGTTGCGCCCGATTACACAAAAGACGGCATAAATGCCTTCAAAAAATTTATTACAAGCGAACAAAATATAAATTCAATGAATTTCTTGGGGGCATTTGAAGGTCAAACCCTGATAGGGGTACTTTCAACAATCGATGAACATATCTGCTGTTTCTTCGTCGACGGCAACCACCACAAAAATGGTGTCGGAAGAAAGTTGTTTAATTATTTTGTAAATTCAATAAATAACCTCAGCGCTATAACCGTAAATTCTTCCCCCTTCGCCGTTGAATTCTATCACGGGTTGGGCTTTAAAGATTCAGGCGAACAACAAACTTCGCCCGACGGCATTAAATACACGCCGATGCACTACACTCCATAATTATTTTGCAATGTTGCCGAAAATAATTTGATATATCAAAGCAGTTAAAACCGCCCGCAGATCGTAAACTGACCTGCGGGCGGTAATTTTTATTGATAAATTAATTTATTATGTCTGACATAATACTTTTTAAAATTCGGTTTATGGAGATTGATTTTTTCAGAATGCCCAGTTGCCGTCCTTGAAAATCTGAACGCGTTTGCCGTCCTTGGTCACTCCCACTATGGAAAGATCCTTGCTGCCTATCATAAAGTCGACGTGAATCATGGAATTGTTTACACCGAGCTTTTCGCACTCCTCGTTGGTATAGTTCTCATAATTTTCAAGGCAGTTGTTAAAGCCTCTTCCGAGAGCCAGGTGGCAGCTTGCGTTTTCATCGAAGAGAGTGTTGTAAAAAAGGATGCCTGTGTTGTTTATGGGCGAATCGTACGCGATGAGAGCAACCTCGCCGAGGTATGCCGCCCCCTCGTCCATGGCAACCATCTTTTCAAGCACGTCCTGATTTTTTTCCGCGCCGACCTTTACAACCTTTCCGTCTTTAAATTCAACCCAGAAATTTTCAATCAGCTTGCCTTGATAAGAAAGCGGTTTTGTCGA
>CALVMP010000081.1 GCA_944346655.1 uncultured Clostridia bacterium | reverse complement strand
GCGGCTGACTTTTTAAATTTTGTATTGGTGTTTTCCGTCATGATTTTCCTCCTTGATTTCAATGCGATTATACCATTGCGCAAATCCATCTTCAACAGTCAGTTGTCGCAATAACGCGCCAACTAAAAAGTTTTCAAAAAATTTTTTGTGGTGGTATAATTGCATCGAATTTTTAGTTTATGGCATTATAACAAATTTCTCAAAAAAACATCCAGGGTAGACCCCCTATCAAAAAAATAATAAAAATTTTCATTTTAACATGATTTTAAGGTGATTTTTTGTTGTAAAGTATCATAATTTGGTAAATATTTTCATAGTTGACAAGTATTGACATAATTATCCCTTACTCATAAAAAATCGGCGGAGCCACAAGCCCCGCCGGTTTTCATACATTAACAGCAACTAACTCATATAGTTATAGATACGTAAAAAAGAGTTACCCATAAGTGATTTTATATCAATAATTATTCTCGATTCCTTGTGCCCTATCAATAAAATGAGTGATACAGCATTTTATCTGATTACTCTGCTTTACCACGCTATTAGTTTCATCATAGACTTTTTTAAGCTCTATAGCCTCATTGCCTTTATCTTGGTTTAACATTCTCTTATTGACGTCAGATTTTCCATAAATCTGTAAAATTCGCGACTGTACACCGGCATCTGTAACAGATTTATCGTAATTACCAAAAGCCACATAATATTGGTCTTTAATTTCTTCTGACACAACGGCAGTTTCAAGCATTATTTTATAAATAATGGGATTTATTCCGTTGGAGTTGATTTTATTTGCAAGCAAAACTGATTTAAACGTAAACTCCTTACTGCCTCTTATACCAGCTTTAACAGAAAGTGCCGTAATAATATTCTGATTTTCCAAATCTTTTAAGATTTTATATATCTCGTCGGAAACCTTGTTATTAGCCTCTATCAGCTTATTAGATTTGTACTGCATTAGCGCCTCTACCGCGTTGGGATATATATTGTTAATCTGTTTGCATAAATCTTCTAGTTTTTTGTCCATTTTTATTTTCCTCCTTATAAATTGCTTATATTGATTAAGTATTCCTGCCATTTCAGGCGATAATGCAAGCTGTGGAACAATTTTTTCCAACATCTCTATTATTGTTTTATATGACACGGATTTCCACTTTGAATTTCCTTTGCTCTTTGGCTTAATTCCATTTTTAGTTAAATATATGTAATATTTATTTGCATATGAGGCAAATACAGGGTCAATAGAAATACCATATTCATACTTTGACAGTTGGTTGCTGTGTTCATCCGAATCGACTTTATTTTCTATCAAAATAACAGTCTGTTCTACTTCCGAATACAGAATTATATCAATATACCCTTTAACCTTGTAACACGAGTTTGCAGGTATAAGAAACTCTGTATCCACAACCAACGTTGTGTAATCAAACAAGGGCGTCAGATTAACTTTTGCCTCTTTTAAGAAAAATTTTACAAATTCATACGACCATGTAAAATCTTTAACGTTGAACAAATTAGCGAGAGCGTAACTATGCCTTATCTCCTGTTTTTCGACGCCAAAAAATGTAAGAGCATTATCTCCCCCAACAAGGTCACATAGCGTCTTAAAATCCTTCAACGACGTTAAACCAGAAAGCTCGTCGAATTGCTTTTGTTCTTCTTGTGTCATATTTTCCTCCATTATGTTTATTTACAAACCCGCACAAGCTCCTGCCAAAGTCTTACCATGGCGAATGTGTCGAGTTTACAGTACTTTAATAAATTTTCCCGAGCCTTTGCCGCCTCTGCAGGGGGCATTTTTGCAATTTCGGGGTAGATATTCATTGCCTCGCTGCCGTTATGCACGCCCTCTAAATTGTGGTAATTGAGCTCCGGGTCGCCCTGGAACACGGCGGGCAGAACATATTTTATTGAATATCTTCCCAACATTGCAGGGGCATAGTAGTAACACTTTTCAAACGGCACGGCAATGTCTTTAATACGCCCGCGGATATCCAAAAGCCGTTCGCGCAGGTCAGGGAAGAGTTCAGCTAAATCTTTTATGCAATCTCTTTCAAACCTCGCACTATAGGCAATGACGCAGGCGTTCGACGGTATATCTTCAATCAACCTCTCCGCAAGTGCGCGGCGCGGGTCGTTCACCGAATCACCCAAAAATTCCTTGTGTTTAAGTTCCCCGCCTTCTTCCTCTATGTAGTGCAGCGAATACTGGCATGGTATCTGCTGATAGGGCGACGAGCCGTCGTATTTGGGTATGGCGTGCTGCTCGGTCTCAAAATCTAAAAAATATAGCGGATATGTCAGCTCTTTCAAAAATAAAGCTATCGCCTTTTTGTCTATATGCGTCTTGCCACTCAGAGAACATTCAAGCTGTATTGCGGGAATTGCTTTGAGCTGAACACCGCTCTGCTTTAACTGTTCAAGCGTAACTATGCCCGCATTAACGCAATCGTACTTTTTGGAAAACTCGCGCAGGTTTAGAACCGATAGCTGCGGCATATCCCTGTGGCAATACTCGCGGAAGGGGCACTCCGTACACTTGCCGCTGAATATGGGCGCGGGCTCTTCTTTCAGCGATAAATATTCCTCTGCCTGCCTTAAATTGCCATCCATCTCGTCGGAATATTGCTGTATCTTATCACCATACGGCTCAACAGCAAATAGCTTATGAATATCAATATTATCATGACGAACATAATCTTTATTTAAGTGCACTAAATTTACGCCCGTAACATTTACTCCACACTTATTCAGAACGTACTTCTGGTAGGCAATATCGTGGAGGTTTATCGGCTTTACGGAATTTGTGCTCTTGACTTCGTAGATTGCCCAGCCTGTACCCTCGCGCCGCAAAATATCTACAGCGCAGTACAGACCTTCATAGCTGAACGCCGCCTCGCAGATGATGGGGGTATTTTGAGCCATAAGTTCCTTAGTTTGCTCAATCATTGCAGGCAAGTCTTGTTTGCCGTCCTCTATTACTTCGGCGAGGTAATATTCGCCAAACAGACCGCGGGCGAGCCCTCCCACCTCGTTGCCGGTCTCCAAAACAGTTTGCACGGCAGGAGAAATGACCTCCTTTTCAGGCATATGCACCGAAAGCCAACACCTCTTTGGGCAGGTTAAAAACAAAGTGTATCTCGATTTGCTGAAGTTCATAATCTTCTCCTTTGCAACGAAAATATTACCTGCGTAAAATAATTATAGCACACATATCACCCGCTTTTCAATACCATTATAACAAAAACCATGACTGTCATTCTCGCGAAGAACGGCTACGACGGTATGGTGCCGATAAGACCATTGCAAAGTTGCAGGAGGCTATGTTTTTATACCAGCCGTCAGGCGACGCAGCCGACTATGCATAGCCATTGAGCGCAAAGGATTCTTTGATAATATGAGCGCAAAGTATGAAGAATAAAAAAGCACGTAAAATTAAATTTTAAATGGGTGCGCGGCTTTTAAGCCGCGCACCCCTGCACTACATTATTTAATTATACTCGCGTATTGCCGTTCATTGCGCAACCTCTGCGGACAAATTCCGCAATAGCCGATTCGGTCATAATATCCCCTCACTTTCTAATAGTGAGCCGATTTGATTATAAATTACTGGTCTCCTAATTTGAGGGAGACCGGTAAAATAATACTTATGTACTTTTATTCCGCCAGCGAGGCGACAAGCGTTAATGATGAGAACGACGGCGGAGACGAATAGAACCTTCCCTCGCCGGCGGAGCTGTCGTTCATGGTTACCGTAACGACAATGCTTTCCCCATTGTCGGCAACAGAAACGGTATCTCTGTCCTCTCCCGCAATCAGCCATGATACGGTAAAACAATCTGCGTTAAAGTCGCTTGCATCTGATACCAGTGCGGCAGTGAAACGGGCAGTTCCGTCGTAGTCGGAAATTTCAATAACATATGTCACTTTGACGCTGTCGCCGGGGTATAGCTCGCCGTAGGGAGCTGCCTGTCCCTCTCCCAGTATTATGGTTTCTGACTGACCTCCTACATCGATTATAATGCCGTGCACGGCGCAACCCGATGAACAACCGCCAAGAAAAATAGCGGCAACCGCCGTCAGGGCGGGCAATAACAGCCCTTTTATAACTTTAAACAACGTTGAACGCGTTTTGCCCATTGCACATTAAGCCTGTGCCGCCGTTATGTTTATATTCAGGCTGCCCTGGGCAGGACCGGTATTCCCTACCACCGTAAAGAAAATGACATAGACGACGTCGCCCTCGGCTGCCTGTACGCTCTGAGTATAGTTCCAGTCCTTCTCGGTCTGAGCCTTATACTCCCAGACCTT
>CALVMP010000080.1 GCA_944346655.1 uncultured Clostridia bacterium | reverse complement strand
TAAATTATGATTTAGAATATCACGATAGGAAAAAGTTATGGAAAAACAAGATATGCCTGAATTAGAAGAGATAAATGAGAATGAAATAATCGTTAATGAGTTAAATGATTACCTTCAATTTATATCTTCTATGAGGAAGGATATTAAAAAGGAAGAAGGTGAAGAGCAGGATGCTCAGCGTTTTTTCTTTCGCGGACAAGCAAATATTGCGTGGGATGTATATCCAGGGGTATTTCGTGAGGGGTTTTGGGCAACAGAATCGCAATTGATTAATGAGGCATACCTCAGGAATCCGACAGAATTCAAAAAACTGGATACTGATTTTGAACGATTGGCCAAGTTGCAGCATTACGGTCTACCAACAAGACTGTTGGATGTTACAAGTAACCCGCTTGTTGCAATTTATTTTGCTTGTCAGTCATGTCGTGAGATAATTGTTGATAAGTTAAGCGAAGCCGCGGATGGCGCAGTTTTATTCAGTCGTGCCTATAGCAAGGGATGTAACGATCTTGACGTTTCAGTCATTTCGCATTTGGCAAACATGGATATAAGCGGGGATTTAACGCTTGAAAGGTTGCTTGATGAGCTCGTTGAACAGGGTATTTATTCAGATAAAATAGCTAAACGTTGTAGAGAGAATGATTATAAAAGCCTTATCGACACATTGCAAAGCAATCATTTTGTTATATCAAATATGAACAATGAAAGGCTAATTAGACAAAGTGGGTTATTCCTTTTAGTGGGGAAATACAACGTTATTAAAAACGATGAGAGCCTTGGAGAAAGTACTATTCAGGTAGCCAAGAGCAGTGCAAGGGACGACTTTGATAAAAGGGTTTTCAGAATTCCGGCAGATAAGAAAAAAGATATATTGGAAGAACTGAACTTTTATAATGTTAATGAGGGGGCCTTATTCCCTGAATTAGAGCATCAAATGACATACATAAAGCATTCGCAGGGCAATAAAGCTACCAAAGAACCTGGTTTGTTTTCACCGCTTGTGTTTGAATCGGAAGAAAGGGCGCAGATGGCGAAACAGAAGACTATTACGGATGATGAAATTTTACAAATCATAGATAGTGTTCTGAAAAAGAGCGTAAATAAATTGCTTTATGATGATTGCAGGATTGCGATAGAGGATAGCCTTTCGGTAGATTGGTATCTAAGGGAAACTAAGACAAGCAGAGTGGTCTTGGCGTTGACGGATGCGATGGGGAAGCATAATATTCCTCGCTATGAAGCTAAACGAACCGCCGATATAATTGTAAATAAAATAATCGAAGAAATTCAAAATTATTCAAAAGCAAATTAACAGGCAAAGGTAAAAAAGAGAGAATGCCTAAAAGAGGAAATGCCTATGGCTACATATTTTACAGAAGCCGATTATGAAAGGTCGGTAATTGAATTATTCCAAAACCTCGGCTATTCGCATATATATGCGCCCGATTTGGAAAGGGATTATTCTACGCCGTTCCTTGAATCAACTTTGCAGGATTGCCTTGTAAAAATAAATAAAAATCTGCCTTATGCCGCTATTGCAGAGGCTATGTCAATGCTCCGCGATTTTGAGTCGGGCAGCCTTGTGCAGCGCAACGAAATTTTTATGAATTACCTGCAGAACGGCATTACTGTAAAATATTTAGAGAACGGCGAAGAGCGCACAAATATTGTCTATCTCGTAGACTATAAAAACGCAGACAACAATGATTTCTGCGTTTTAAACCAGTTCACTTATATTGAAAACGGAAACAACCGCCGACCTGATGCTATTGTGTTTGTAAATGGGTTGCCGCTTGTAATAATCGAGCTTAAATCGCCTTCAAAGGACGAGGTCGGAGCGGAGAATGCATATAATCAAATACGCAATTACATACAGGATATTCCCTCGTTATTCATATATAATGCCTTCTGTGTGATAAGCGATTTATCTGTAACCAAGGCCGGAACCATCACCTCGGGCATAGACCGCTTTATGGAATGGAAGAGCAAGGACGGTACATACGAAAATAATCAGTTCGCGCAGTTCGATACCTTCTATGAGGGTATGTTCGATAAAGAACGATTTTTGGACATTATCCGCAATTTCATTTGTTTTTCGGGGGACAAGCACAATCAGATTAAAATTTTAGCGGGCTATCATCAGTATTTTGCTGTGCGCAAGGCAATAGAAAGAGCAAAAATTGCAACGCAGACAGACGGAAAGGGTGGCGTGTTCTGGCACACGCAGGGAAGTGGCAAGTCGCTTTCTATGGTGTTTTACGCCCATTTATTGCAGCAAGTGCTTGAGAGCCCGACAATAGTTGTAATGACCGACAGAATTGACCTTGATGACCAGTTATATTCTCAGTTTGCAAAATGCTCTTCATTTCTACGCCAGACTCCTGTGCAGGCGGAGAGCAAAGTCCACTTAAAAAGCCTCCTTAACGGCAGACAGGCGAACGGTATAATATTCACCACAATGTTTAAGTTTGAGCCCTCCGAGGAACCGCTTTCAATGAGGCATAATATTGTAGTAATGGCTGATGAGGCTCACCGCGGACAGTACGGTTTAGAAGAAAAGATAGTAATTGAAGAGAATGAAAAGGGTGAAAAAGAGGCACGCGTCGCAATAGGCTCTGCACGCATTATTCGAGATGCTCTGCCAAATGCAACGTTTATAGGATTTACGGGTACCCCAATATCATTCAAAGACAGGAATACCCGCGAAGTTTTCGGCGATTACATAGATATTTACGATATGACTCAGGCGGTGGAGGACGGAGCGACGCGCCCCGTTTATTATGAAAGCCGCGTTGTGCATATCAAGCTGGATGAAAACGTCTTAAAACTGATAGACGCCACCTATGACCTGTTGGAGCAGAAGGCGGACTCTGCCACGATTGAAAAGAGCAAGAAGATGCTCGGCCAGATGGAGAGTGTTCTCGGTGCAGACGAAACAATTGATTCGCTGTGCAAAGATATTATCGAGCATTACGAAAAATACCGCGAAAATTTACTCACAGGTAAAGCAATGATTGTGGCATATTCGCGCACCATTGCTATGAAAATATATCGCAAGATACTTGAATTGCGCCCTTCGTGGACAGAGAAAATTGCCGTGGTAATGACGGGAGGTAACAGCGACCCCGAAGATTGGAAACCGATTATCGGCAATAAAGCGCATAAAGAAGAGCTTGCAAGAAAATTTAAGGACAACGACGACCCGTTAAAGATTGCCATTGTCGTGGATATGTGGCTTACCGGTTTTGACGTCCCTTCACTTGCTACAATGTATGTATATAAGCCTATGCACGGATATTCGCTTATGCAAGCCATAGCTCGAGTCAACCGTGTATTCCGCGATAAGGAGGGCGGACTTATAGTCGATTATGTAGGGATAGCCTCTGCGTTGAAAGAAGCAATGAAGGAATACTCTGCGCGCGACAGGGCAAAGTATGGCGATATGGATATAGCCAAGACAGCTTATCCTAAATTTCAGGAAAAGTTGCAGGTATGCCGTGACCTGATGTATGGATTTGATTACAGCATTTTCTTTACGGGAACATCTTTGCAGATGGCGCAGATAATTTCGGGCGGCGTAAACTTTGTTTTGGATGCAAAAGTACCCAAACGCAAGGAGTTGTTTCAGAAGGAGGCATTGCTACTCAAGCAGGCGCAATCGCTCTGTTCAAGTATAACAACCGAACAGGAACGGCGCGAGGCTGCCTACTTTGAAGCTGTGCGCTCGACTGTCGTTAAGATTACATACGGCGGACAAGGAGGCAAGCCGCTTTCGCTCAAAGAGATTAATGCTCAGATAAATGAACTGTTAAAGGCGAGCATTAAGAGCGAAGGAGTGATAAATCTTTTCGATACAGGCGACGTGGGAGAAAAATTCTCGCTATTTGACCCTGCAGTTCTTGAAGAAATTGCCAAAATGAAGGAGAAGAATGTCGTCGTCGAAATTTTGCGTAAGCTGATGGCTGAGCAGATTTCAATTTATAGACGGACAAATGTCGTGCAGGCAACTACGTTTTCTGAGAAGATTACGGGCCTGATGAACAGCTATTACAACGGGCTCATTACAAACGAGGAAGTTATAAAAGAACTGTTAAAGACGGCTGAGGAGATTCGTAAGTTAAAGGAAGAGGGCGTAGAGCTTGGGTTGACGGAAGAGGAGAAAGCCTTTTACGATGCGCTTACAAAGCCGGAACATATTAAAGACTTTTATGAAAATGACGAACTTGTGGCAATGACCCGCGAGCTTACCGAAATGTTGCGTAAAAATCGTACTATCGACTGGCAGAAGAAAGAGACGGCTCGCGCAGGAATGCGTAAAATGGTAAAACGTCTTTTAAAAAAGTACAAATATCCGCCTGAAAAATATGAGGACGCAATTGAAACTGTTATCAGTCAGTGCGAAATGTGGACTGACAATGGCGA
>CALVMP010000079.1 GCA_944346655.1 uncultured Clostridia bacterium | reverse complement strand
AAATCAAAACGCCGCTGTTCACGACAGACCAAATTGCTTTTGCGATTTATAAGTTCAGACAGTTAGATTTATCCACGCGGGAAGCCAAGCAAGCATTGATTGACGGCTTTGTAAATGCCATTTACCTCTACGACGACCACGCAAAACTCATTCTGAATTACAAAAACGATACGAAAACCATTACCCTTGATGAGCTTCAAGGTTCGGATTTTAATTCGGTCACTGCGCCAAAATGGCGGAGGACAGTTCACTGTCCTCCGCCATTTTGTTGTGTTTTGATAAAAGAAGAGGATTCGAGGGGGGAGGTGCGAGCGGGAGCGAGCAGTTTGCGTGCGGAAGTAGATATAAGAGACATGCTTTCACGCAAACCAAACAGCGGACACCCGCTGTTTGCCGGGGCGTCCCCGCTAAAGGGACGAATCCTCTTCTCTGCGCCATAATCCGCCGAACGACTTTTGTTGTTGGGCGGATTATTTATTGCGTTGAGAAGAGGTCTCTCAGTTCTCCGCGGTTCGTACAGGCACGTAGCGCCGACCCGCCGAGTGCGCGGCAGCATTCTCTTCTCTGCGCACAAACACCGCCATGCCCTTTTGTTTAGAAGCCGAACACTGTTTTACCCGACGAGAGATATTTTGAACAAATAATATTTGACATACAACGCTCTTCAATGTATAATGGAATGAATATTTATGAATAAATGAAGGTTTTGATATGCTCACGTTAGACAAAGTTTACCATGCAAAATATGTTTTGAAGGAAGCAATAAGGCAGACGGACATGATATATTCGCCCGTAATTTCAAAGGAGAGCGGCTGCGAAGTATATCTTAAAACCGAAAACCTGCAGGTTACAGGTTCCTTTAAGGTAAGGGGCGCATACTATAAAATTTCCCAGCTCACCGATGAGGAAAAAGCCAGGGGCGTTATAGCCTGCTCGGCGGGGAATCATGCGCAGGGTGTGGCGTTGGCTTCGAAAAAGTTCGGCATAAAGTCGATTATCTGCATGCCCGACGGGGCTCCCATTTCCAAAGTTGAAGCGACCAAGAGCTACGGCGCGGAAATTGTGCTCGTGCCCGGTGTTTACGACGACGCACACAACGAGGCGGAAAGACTTAAGGAGGAAAAGGGCTATACCTTTATACACCCCTTCGACGACGCGGACGTGATTGCAGGACAGGCGACTATAGGTCTTGAGATAATAGACCAGCTTCAGGACGTTGACATTATAGTCGTGCCTGTCGGCGGCGGCGGACTGGCTTCGGGACTGGCATTTGCGGTAAAATCCCTCAATCCCAAGGTCAAGGTTTACGGCGTGCAGTCCTCGGGCGCGCCCTCCATGCTCGTATCCATGGAACACCATAAAATAGAGTGCCTTCCCTCCGTCTCCACCATTGCCGACGGCATTGCGGTAAAAGAGCCCGGTCCCCTCACTTTCGACTTATGCTCGAAGTACCTTGACGGCGTTGTGTCGGTTACCGACGACCAGGTTTCCGCAGCCATACTTGCTCTCATTGAAAAGCAGAAGATGATTGCCGAGGGTGCGGGAGCCGTGGGGCTTGCAGCCATTATGTACAACAAAATACCCGGCACAAAGGGCAAAAAAGTGTGCTGCCTCATCTCCGGCGGCAATATAGACGTTACCATACTTTCACGCGTAATAAACCGCGGACTTTTAATGGGCGGCAGGCAGTGCTCGCTTACGCTCGAACTTGTAGACAAGCCCGGACAGCTTGTGGGCGTTTCACAGATTATTGCAAGCTGCGGCGGCAATGTAACTGCCGTGCTTCACGAGAGAACAAACGAGGGCACGGCGGTAAACGGATGCTACCTTAAACTTCAGATTGAAACGAGAAACTTTGAGCATATTAAAGAAATTAAACAGAAACTTGCCGAAAACGGTTTTAAAGTGTTGTGATTTTATTTTTTAGTTTATCAAGCGAGGATATAATATATGAAAACAGTTTCCACCACCAACGCTCCCGCGGCGATTGGCCCCTATTCGCAGGCGAAGATAAGCGGCAATCTTGTGTTCACGTCGGGACAGATTCCCGTAAACCCTTCAACGGGAAAAATTGAAGCCACCGACATTACCGGACAGACCAGACAGGTATGCGAAAACGTTAAAGCGCTCCTCGAGGCGGCAGGTTCCTCCATGGATAAAGTAGTAAAGACAGTGTGCTTTTTAGCCGACATCGCCGACTTTTCCGACTTCAATGACGTGTACAAGGATTACTTTACCTCTTCCCCCGCAAGGAGCTGTGTTGCCGTAAAGGACATACCCAAGGGTTGCCTCGTTGAGATTGAAACAATTGCCGAACTTGGTTAAATTGTTTCAGCGGGTCATATTTTGTTGACTTATCAACTTTATTAGGGTATACTTTTAGAGCACAATCCAATTGAGAGGTTAAAATGAAAACAGCCATAGTAACAGACAGCAACAGCGGCATTACGCAATCGCTCGCAAAGGAAATGGGCGTTTACGTTGTGCCCATGCCTGTATTGATTGACGGCGAACAGTACTTTGAGGACATATCGCTCACGCAGGAGCAGTTCTACGAAAAACTGAAATCGGACGCACAGGTTTCCACCTCCCAGCCCAGCGCATATGATGTTGGAGAGCTGTGGACCGGGCTTTTGAAGGAATATGACAAAATAATACACATACCCATGTCATCGGGACTTTCCGAGACCTGCCACACCCTGTCACACCTTGCAGAGACGGAATTTGCCGGCAAGGTTTATGTAATCGACAACCAGCGAATCTCCATAACCATGCGCCAGAGCGTTGTCGATGCCAAAAACATGCTTGCCGAGGGCAAGTCCGCGGAGCAGGTGCGCGACTTTTTGATGGAGACCAAAATGCAGTCGAGCATCTACATTATGGTAGATACGCTCAAATACCTTAAAAAAGGCGGAAGGTTGACCCCTGCCGTTGCGGCGATAGGCACCCTTTTGAAGATCAAACCCGTGCTCCAGATTCAGGGCGAAAAGCTTGACCAATTCAAGAAGGTGAGAAAGGTTGCCGACGCAAAGACGGTTATGATAGAGGCTTTGAAGAGCGCCTTTGAGACGAGGTTCAAAGAGCTCCGTGCTGCGGGCAAGATGACCATTGCCGTTGCCCACACCCAAAACTTTGAGGAGGCTGAAATTTTCAAGGGCGAGCTTATGCAAGCCTTTCCCGACGTGGAGTTCACATATATCGACCCCCTCTCTTTAAGCGTATCCTGCCATATCGGACCCGGAGCGCTTGCATGTGCCGCAACAATTAAATATTAAAATAAAACAAAGGCAGAGAAAATATGAAAATCAAGATAGTTACCGACAGCAACTGCGGTTATACGGTTGAAGAAGCTGAAAAGCTCGGCATTGAAATTCAGCCCACCCCCATTCTCGTCGACGGCGAGCAGTACTTCCAGGAAGAGGGGCTGTCGATAGATAGATTCTACGAGTTCTTAACCGACGACAGCAAGAAGGTTTCCACTTCCCAGCCCAACCCCTATGACGTCGCCGAGAGATGGAGAAGAATTTTAAAGGACTGCGACCAGATTTTATACATGCCCCTTTCGAGCGGACTTTCGGAGACTGCCCTCGTTATAAAACACATGGCGGAGACCGAGCCTGAATTTATAGGCAAGGTCTTTGCACTCGACAACCACAGGGTATCCGTAACGCAAAAACAGACGGTTGTTGACGCCCTTAAGATGATTGAAGAGGGAAAGACCGCCAAAGAGATTTACGACTGGATGCAGGCTACAGCTCACACCTCCTCCATCTATATCGCCGTAAACACTTTAAAATATCTTAAAAAGGGCGGCAGACTGACCCCAGCCGCGGCGGCGATAGGCACTCTTTTGAAGATAAAGCCCGTGCTTCAGATTCAGGGCGAAAGGCTGGATAAGTTTGCACAGGTCCGTAAGATGAGCGACGCCAAGGCAACCATGATAGCCGCCATAAAGAACGACCTTGAAACGCGCTTTGCAAATGAACGCGCTCAGGGCAAAATGACTTTATGCGTGGCGCACACCCAATGTTTTGAAGAGGCGCTTGCATTTAAGGATGAGATTAAAGCGGCGTTCCCCGACGTTGAATTTACCTTCATTGACCAACTTTCGCTAAGCGTTGCCTGCCATATAGGTCCGGGCGCCCTCGCGGTTGCGTGCGTAATTAAATATTGATTCATAAAAACCCGTATGGATATGTGAAGTCCGTACGGGTTTTATAATGCCTTGATTAAATTTTTTTTACGACAAACATTGCGTTGTAAATTATGCCGACGACGAGGCTGGAGATCATTACGTAGCACCACAGCAAAAACACTATTACGGCAGCCACGGCGCCGTACAGACGGGACGGATCGGCAAACAACATATAAACGGTGAAGCCGGCTGCAAGAATAAGCCACAATACAAGCGTTAAAAGCGCCCCCGGCACCGCGGACATAAAGGAGAGCGGAAACGGGCAGGCAAATTTATTTAAAAAAATTGCTATAAAAAAGCCAGCGAGCGTTATCAGCACAAGTTGTATGCACTCGATTATCACGTCGGGCATAATATAGTTAAGCAGGGGTTTTCCGGAAACCGCCACCGCGGCAACGACGGAAAAACCGACTATTGCGGCAAAAACCATGCCTGCCGAAGCAAGACGCAGCTTGATACCTCCCCTGCTCCCCTCACTGTCGAATATAATCTCGCCGCTGCGCCTCAGGTGGTAAAAGAAGTTCGTCGACGAATAAAGAGAAGTTGCCGGCAGTATTATTCCCGCACCCGACGCCGCGGACTGCGCGGCGGAATTCAGTTGCCTTATAATGGGTTGAACAGACTTAAATAAGGTG
>CALVMP010000078.1 GCA_944346655.1 uncultured Clostridia bacterium | reverse complement strand
CGGGCGAGCCCTCGTTTGCCTCCTTTAAAAGGAGCACGGGCGAGGCGGTATCCAAAAGCACGCCCTCGTGGGGGAATCTGACGCAATAGGCAAAAGCTTCGGGGTCCATGCCGTGGTTAAACTCGTAGCCGTTGTAGTTTGGCTGAGCGTTGACGCAGCCAGCCATGAACACAAAGCGAGAGGGCTTAGCCTTTTCAATCAGGAGCTTTGTTATTGTCATGGGGCCCAAACTCAGAAGAAGGCAGTCGCCGTCGTACTCATTAATCCAGTCGCCGAACAAAATTTCGGGAATGTTGCCCTTTTTCGGCTCGAACACCCCGCCCATGCCGCCGGAGCCGTGGATATCGAACAGCGTTTCTTCGGGCTGGGGAACGGCGCAGGTATTGACTATGCGCACTCCCTGCAAATTTTCGTACTGAGCAAGCAGAGTGCGGGCATTTTTAAGCGAGGTTGCCGTCGGAACGTTGCCGCCCACGGCTACAATATCTACGCTGCCGAACTTCTCCCTGTTTTCTAAAATCCGCGCCGTGGCTATGGCGTCGTCAAGTCCGTAGTCGCACAGCATTACAAGTTTTTTCGCTATCATTTCAAAGACCTATATATCCCCTTATTTTATTTGCAAACACCTTTGTAGACTCCGATTCGCGGGCGACCCTCTCTATATAGCGGGCAAGCCTGTCGCGCATGCGGCTCTTTTCCCTTTCATCGTCCTCGTACAGCCAGCACTCAGCCATCGAAAGGTAATATTCCATTTCGATATTTTTAAGAAGAATAGTGTTTTCAAACGTATTGCTGAAGGCATTGTACAGCGTTTTGCGCTCCTTGAATGACTTTAAAAGATAATCCTTTATGCGGGCCCTGCGCTCTTCGTACGGAGCCGTTCTTTCGGCGTCCGGATCGCTCTCCTCCTTTTCCAGCCGCTCTTCGCCGCAGTAGGCGTTGCGGTAGAGATAAGCCCTTATTAAAATGCACAGCATTTTATCGCCCTCGCCGTAAGTTTCGTCCGCCTCTATGTCGTTGAAAATTCCGGTCGCATCGAGGGAATAGTTTATGAGCCTTCTGCAATAGGTTTTCACCTTTTCCCGCTCTATCTCGGGGCTGTTTAAATACAGAAGGTAGAGATAGCTGACAAGATTGTACGAAAGCCCTAAAACGAGCCATTTGACCTCGCCGTCGTCGAGGTCCTCCGCCTGTGCGATTATCTCTTCGAACTCCTCGCGCAAGGGGTAGAAATCCGCCCTCGAAATAAACTGCTCGTCGCCCGTGTACTGTATCTTTTTAAATGTTTCGAGGGTGTTTACCGCATACCTTACGGAACACACAAGCTCGCGGCACTGCCTGGCGTTGGCGCTTAAACCTCCCTGGAGAGCGCGCATGTCCTTTAACGCCTCGTCTACAATATTGCGGAAGAGGTTTGCCGTATAGGTATAGCACAGCACATACTGGGCAAGCTCGTAGTTGGTGCAGACGGGCGAGGCGTTGTGTCCGCGGATTATGCTTCGCGCTTCGTACCTGTCTAAAATGGTGGTCATCTTGTCCTTTTCGAGTCCGAACCGCTGGTGTGCAAAGAAGATATCCCCTATCTTTTTTGCGATTTCGTCGTCTGAAAGCCCCTCCGTTTTGACCTCGTTTGCCCATATGCCGCGCAGGTCGCTGGGTATTTCGTTGTCGGTCACGTTCATGTCTATCAAAAAGTTATGTATCTTGTTCGCCTTGAGTTTGGCGAGGAGATATCCCCACTCGAACATGAGATTTGCCGATATCCTGCCCGTATTTTTGTGCTTTTGTATGAGCAGTATAGCCTGGTCGCACTGGCGCATCTGGTCGATTATGGTGCCGCCCACGAAAATGCTTTCAAGCTGCTGCAAATTGCCGCCCACAATGCAGTCGTAGGCGGAATTGGTGCGCTTAATGTATGCAGCCAGCTTTTTTGCCACGGCGGTATCGCCGCTCCATGCCACAAAAATTTTACTCATTATTCCCTCCCGTTAAAAGCTTTATACAATCATTCAGGTTTTTCTGCACTGCCGCAAAGGCGTCGCACAGCGGCTTGCCGTCGACGAGCGCATGGGACACCGTAATATTCAAAGCTATCTTAAAATTTTCCCCATCCCGAACGTATTGCCCCCAGCATATGCGCGGAATACTTGCAAGCGAAGGATCGTCGGGAATGGGGTTCGACATGTCGGTAAAGTCTATCCACGGCAGGCAGGTTACGTACAGCACGGCAAGATTCTCGTCGCCGAAGTTTTTGCTCACCCTTCCGCTCTTTACGCCCTCTATTCCCTGTCTTGCCGCCCTGCAAAAGGCGCGCGGGTCTTGCTGCCACGGCACACGGCATAAATCGAAGAGCCCGTCATTTAACGCGACGGTGAAAGAGGGGTCGGCATAATCGTGGAGCACAACGTTTCCCCCCTCCACGCGCAGTCGGAGCTGGGGCACGCTGTTTATGCCGAGGGTTGTAAGGTAAAGCATGTTCTCGAAAAAGGACAGCCCGTTTGACTTTACGTACCGCACGAGCGCGGTTACGTCCAGCCGCGAGGTTACTCCGTAGGTGGGGTTTGAAAAGGATGAAAACCATTCGTAGGATTTTTTTCTTGCCCACGAAGAGATATCTATAACTTTGCTCATATATTGTAATTCTAACATATTTTTGCGGGCATTTCAACAAAATTATAAAAATTTACCCGTACAAATATAAAATCACCCCCTAAGCTTAACTTGAGGGGGTGAAAAGTTATTGATTATGCTATGGGCGAAAGAACCAGAACAAAGAGATTAATTACCTCGCCCTTAGTCACCGTATGTGTACCGGCAGCAAGTTCTATCGTCACGGTAGCATTGGAATCGGTTGTATAAACCTTTTTGTCTATATTAACCTCTTTTTCTTTTTCGCTATCGGCAAATTTCAACACGAGCGTCATTGACTCGGTTAGAGTAAACGAAATAGAGGTTGACCCTTCCATTTTAAGGCATTCCGTATAAGTTTTGCCGTCAAATGTTGCACTGCCCTTTGAGTTGCTGGGATTCCCTGTTATAACTACACCGTTTACATTAGTATTAGAATATTCATTATCCTTACTGAATGTAACAATAATTGAACCCTCTACTACCGTTGAACCGCCTGTATTGCCGCCCTCGTTGCCGCCTTCTGTGCCTTCTTCGGTTGAGCCGCCCTCGCCTTCGGAAGAGCCGCCCTCGTTGCCGCCGGAAGCGACGCCGTCGCCGCCAACTTCTACAAGTTCGGATTTGTAGTTTGTGAGAAGGGATTTGAGCTCGCTGATTACGCCGTAGTTTGAGTCCTCTGTGGCGTCGTTGAACTCATACTTGAAGTCTCCGCCGTCTATTCTGCCCGCATACTTCTGAACGGTCTCCTTCGCCTGTTCTGCGCTTTCAACCTCATAGTCGTACATGCTGTCAGCGGTGTCGAAGTTGTTGTAGGTTGTGCCGCCCGCAACCGTCTTTACGGAGGCAGAAACCGTATCGTCTCGCGAAGAAGCTTCGTAGCAGTCGGAGTTGTTGCCGAACTGCTGATAGGTTTTAAGATACAGCGTGCCGCCTCCGGATACGTCGTAAGTGTTGCCATACGACTTTATAATGCCGCCGTTCTCGCCCGAGAAAGTGCCTTCGCCGTCGGCGTCGGTGCCCTGTTTGGAGGACATCATGGGGCGGAGCGAGGAGGTCGAGCGGAAGTAATTGTTTTCAACAAATACGCTTGCCCCCATGGTTGCGCCCACGCCATATTTCGATATACCGTCGAAATAGTTGTTGTACACATGCACGGTGCACGTTCTTATTCTGGGATGACGGGAGTCGGAGTGGTCGTACCAGTTGTGGTGGTAGGTTATAAAGTTATCAACCGTCTCGCTCTTCATACCCTGAAGATTGCTCTTTCCGCTGTCCCAGAAGTGGTTGTAGGAATGGGTTACATAGGTGGACTTTTTAGTGTCAAGTGCGCCGTCGCCCTTAGCCTGGTCGGCATCGGAGCCGGCGTCGCCGTAGAAGAAGTCGCAGTTATGCACCCACACATGGTTGTTGTCCTGCTGAAGTCCGAGGCTGTCGCCCTCATTACTGTTGCAGTTCATGAAGCCTAAATTTCTGACTTCAACATTGCTGGCGTTTTTAAGGCGCAAGCCCCAGCCGTTTGCGGTGGCGTCCGAGCCAATGCCCTCAAAGGTTATGCCTATATCGTTGCCATCGGTATCTATTAATATATCGCCCTTATCCATGACAGACAAATCAGTTATATTGCCGATTAATCTTATCGAAAGGGGTTTGGTTGCATAACCCTTTGCATAAGCCGTAAGTATTGCCTGCAAGCCCGTACAGCTGGTTGTGGCGCCTTTATTGCTGGTTACAACATCCATCTTAACGGTATTCTTTGTGTTTTCGGTTATGTAAATTACCTGGGCATTGCTCTTTAATGTGCCGTTATCGTTATATGCGCCCGAGGAGGTGCCTCCTACAAAGGCGAAGCCCGACCTGTCGTGCGCGGAGACGGTAATATTGTTTGCATAACCGGCAAGGCCTGCAACTTCGGCATCGTTGCCGTCGACGGGAACGACCTTTATTGAATACGTGTCTGCGGCAAGCCCCACCGCGTCAGCCCTGAAATATGTGGGGTACTTGCGCACGAGGGGTTCGTCGAGCCTGGTGTATGAACTGTCGGGCTCGGAAGCCTTTTTAACGTACACGTTGTACCACCGGGCGTTTTCGACCTCGTCCCAGGTTACATATGCGCTTTCGAGATGCCCTACAGCCTTGGTTATTTTTACGGCGTCCTCGACGGGCTGAACTATTTCGGGAGGGGTATCCTCCACATCAGAACCGCCTGTAGAACCGCCTGTATTGCCGCCCGTTGCGGGAATGGTTTCGGTTTTTGTT
>CALVMP010000077.1 GCA_944346655.1 uncultured Clostridia bacterium | reverse complement strand
GAGATTTTTTACGCAAAAAACCGCCGCGCGGAACCGCGCAACGGCTTTTTGTGGAGTGTTGTATATGTGTGGATAAACTATATTATATATGCAGATTAATGAAGGTTGTCGTTTTTGCGTGAGGTGTGGCAGGCGCCCGCGTGGGGGCATCCCGAACAGCCGCAGTCGCAGCCGCCCTTTTTGCCCGTGACCTTGCGCCATATTGAGGCGCCGACGACGCCGGCGACCACAAGCGCACACACGACAATCAGCACAATTTCAAGGGCGCCCATTTAACCTTTCCTCCTCCTGAGCGAGGGCAGTTTGATTTTGCCCGTGTTGTTGAGCACGATGACCGTTCCTATTGCGGCGAACACAGCCAGCCAGATGAACAGCGTCCACCACCATCCGCCGACGGTGTAGACGACGGTGCCGACTATGTACGAAGTTACGAGCCAGAAGAGTATCGTCCAGCCGAACCTGCCCTTTGGAAGTTCCGCCTTAGCCGTCGCGACGGCGGCGAAGCAGGGGATAGTCGTCATGTTGAACATTATGAACGATATGAGCGCGGGAGCGGTGATGCCTGTGTTTTCAATCATTACGATTGCTTCGGCAACGCCCTCTTCGGTGCCCTCGAAGTTTGCGACGAACATTGCCGCGAGCACGGAGAAGGTGGCAATTACGTTTTCCTTGGCGATCAGACCCGTGATTGCGGCGACGGCGAATACCCAGCCGTATTCATTTAACTGAGAGCCGAAGCCGAGGGGCGTGAACAGAGGCTGAATGAACTGACCTATGGAAGCTAAAATGGAGTCCTGAATGGAGCCGTCGGCGATGAAAGTCCAGTTCCAGCGGAATGACTGAAGGAACCATATTATGATTGTGGAGGCAAAGATTATTGTAAAGGCTTTCTTTACGAAGTGCTTTGTCTTATCCCACAGGTGAAGCATTAAGTTTTTGAACCCCGGCATGTGGTAGGCGGGCAGTTCCATTATAAAGGGAGGAACCTCGCCGCGCATTGTGGTGGAACGCATGACGATTACCGATACAATGGCTACTATTATGCCGAGAAGGTACATCGAATAGGTGATAAGATCGACGTTGTCGAACCCGACGAGGGCGCAGAAACCGCCGGCGATCGCCGTTAAAATGGGCAGCTTTGCCCCGCAGGAGAAGAAGGGAATTACCCTTATGGTGGCGGTGCGCTCCTGTTCGTCGGCGAGCGTTCTCGTGTTTATCATGGCGGGAAGAGAACAGCCGAAGCCCATTATCATGGGCATGAACGCCCTGCCCGAGAGACCGAAGCGGCGGAAAATTCTGTCGAGAATGAACGCCACGCGCGCCATGTAGCCCGTGTCCTCGAGTATGGAGAAGAACAAGAACAGAGTGAGTATTTGGGGAAGGAAGCCTAAAACTGCCGTTATACCCCCTACTATACCGTCGTTAATGAGTCCGACAGCCCAGTCTGCCGCGCCTGCCGCCTCGACCCCGAGACCTATGCCGTAGGAGATATAGCCTAAGACAAGGTTTAAAAGATTGGTGAGTATTACGCCCGGGGAGAACACCGCGCCGTCGTAAAAACACGCCGCCAGCGCAATGCCGAAGTTTTCGTAAATTTCGGTATCCTCGGATATGGCGAAGCCGATATCTTCGAAGGTGGGCAGGGGCGAACCTGCGGCTTCGGCTATGGCGCCGATATATAAAAGGTCCTCCGAGAAAGTCAGGTGGAATATGACGAGCAGAATTACCGCGAATATGGGCAGACCCCATATTCTGTGGGTGAGCACCTTATCGACCTTATCCGACTTGGTGAGCGCCGCCTTTTCCTTTTTGTTCTTTGCCGCCGAAAAGTGCTCGGATATGTATGTATAACGTTCGTCGGCAACTGCCGCCTCCATGTCCTGACCGGCGGAAATTTCGTTGAAGAGCTCCTGCGCGCCGGCGTGCTTTAACTCTATCTCGTCCCCTTCGAGCATCTTTATTGCATGGAAGAGGGGAGACGACACGTCGGTTGCGGCGAAGAACTGCTTTGCCCTTTCGATTTTGGGCGCGAGCGATTTGCCGAGCACGGTCACGCCCTTGCGCTCAGAATTCATGGCGATTGCCCTGTCCATGAGCTCCTTTATGCCCTTTTTCCTCAGGGCGGAGATGGCGACCACGGGCACGCCTATTGCGCTTTCGAGAGCCTTTACGTCTATGGAATCGCCAGCCTTTTCTACCTCGTCCATCATGTTGAGGGCAATTATCAAAGGGACGTCCATTTCGAGCAGCTGCGTGGTGAGATACAGATTTCTTTCAAGGTTGGTCGCGTCGACGATATTTATGATGCCGTCGGGCTTTTCGTCGAGAATGAAGTTGCGGGAGATGACCTCCTCGGGGGTGTAGGGCGAGAGGGAATAGATGCCGGGAAGATCGACTATGTTTACCTTTTCCGAGCCGCCCCTGTACACACCCTCCCTTTTATCCACGGTTACGCCCGGCCAGTTGCCGACGTGCGCCGTTGAGCCCGTAAGGGCGTTAAAGAGGGTGGTCTTGCCGCAGTTGGGGTTGCCTGCCAGCGCAAAAGTTTTCATGAAAGTTCCACCTCCACGCATGCCGCCTCCGTTTTGCGGAGGGTGAGTTCGTAGCCGCGCAGGTTGACCTCGATGGGGTCTCCGAGAGGGGCTTTTTTGCGGAGCATTACCGTTGCCCCGGGGGTGACGCCCATGTCGAACAGCCTGCGCCTTACCGCGCCGTCGCCGTTGACCTTGACGATTTTTCCGCTTTCGCCTATGGCGAATTCGCTCAAAAGTTTTGTCATATATTCTCCTTTTTATTAGTGGTTAGTGGTTAGTGGTTAGAGATTAGGGGTTAATTGAATGAATAATGAAGAATTAAGAATTGCGGCGGGAGCAATCTGAAACTGCTGCCCACTATTCTCTAATCACTGTTCCCTATTCTCTATTCCCTAAACACTATTCCCTAAGCTACCAAAATTTTTCTGGCGAGCGCCCCGTCGAGACAGAGCCGCCCCTCCTTTACGATGACGATTACGCCGTTGACCGTGGACGACACGAGCGTTATCTGCCCGCCTTCGACTATGCCGAGCTCCAAAAGGTGCTTTCTCACCTTGTCCTCGGCATTGATTTTTACTATCCTTACCGGCGTATTTGCCGGAGCCAGTCCTATGGGCATAAATATATTCCTCCACTAAGTTTTTTACACATACACAACTTTCGGGACTTTTCCCGTTTGACAGGCTTAATTATAATTTATGATATTCCTTTTGTCAACAAAAATTAACCTAAGTTAATAAATTTTTTCAAAAAAATTATCCCCGGTTTATTTTCGGGGACAATGGCAAAATTATTTGTTGGAATCGACGTAAGCTTTCATCATGTCGAATGTGGCAGGAGAGACAACGTGTTCGAGCTCGCATGCGTCGGCGTCGGCAGTTTTTTCGTCCACGCCGTGGAGGGTTAAAAAGCTGCGTATTACGCAGTGGCGGTTATACACGGCACCCGCGTACTCCCTGCCCTTTCCGGTGAGGTATATGTGCATGCCGTCGCAGGTTATGTAGCCGCCGTCAATTAAAATTTTTATCGCCTTCTGCACGGCGGGCTGGGAAACGCCGAGTTTTCTGGCAATGTCTATGCGGTGGACGAACTCGACCTCGTTTGAGAGAATGAGAATCGCCTCGAGATAATCTTCGCTTGAACGGTTATTGGTAGCTTTCATGACGGTTCCCCCCGTAATATGCTGTAATTAATTGTCCTCTTCGCCGGCGAGCGCGTTTTCCCTCTCGGCAACGGCGAGCGCCTTTATCATTTCGTCTATGTCGCCCATTATGAATGAATCGAGCGAGTAGAGCGAAAGCCCTATTCTGTGGTCGGTGACGCGCCCCTGAGGGAAGTTGTACGTTCTTATCCTCTCCGACCTGTCGCCGCGCCCCACGAGGCTGCGGCGCTTTTGGTCCTGTTCGGACTGGTTGCGCCCGTTGTAGTAGTCGTACAGCCGCGAGCGGAGCACCTTGAACGCCTTGTCCTTGTTCTTGAGCTGGCTCCTCTCGTCCTGGCAGGTGACGACTATGCCCGTGGGAAAGTGGGTGATGCGTATCGCCGTTTCGGTCTTGTTTACCTTCTGTCCGCCCGCGCCCGAGGAGCGGTATACATCCACCCTTATGTCCTCGTCGCGGATTTCGACTTCGACGTCCTCGGCTTCGGGCAATACCGCTACAGTCGCCGTGGAGGTGTGGACTCTGCCCTGCGACTCGGTTTCGGGCACCCTTTGAACGCGGTGCACGCCGCTTTCGAACTTGAGCTGCCTGTAGGCGCCCTTGCCCGAGATATTTAAAACGACTTCCTTTATGCCGCCGAGCTCGGTGGAGTTCTTGTCTACCTCCTCTATCTTCAGGCGGTGGCGTTCGCAGTAGTTTATATACATGCGGTAGAGCTCATAGGCGAACAGCGCCGCCTCCTCGCCGCCGGCGCCCGCGCGGATCTCCATTATGCAGTTCCTTTCGTCGTTCTTGTCCTTGGGGAGAAGAATAATCTTTATCTCCTCGGTAAGAGACGAAAGTTCATCTTTGCACGAATAAACTTCCTCGCTCAAAAGCTGGCGCATTTCGGGGTCGGTTTCGGTTTTGAGCGCCTCCTCCGCGTCGGTCATGCGCTTTTGCACCGACATATACTGCGAGTATTTTTCGGCGGGCTCGGTGAGCTCGGACTGTTCCTTGGCGAGCTTCGCCCACTCCGCCGCGTCCCCTATGACTTCGGGGTCTGAAAGCTTTTGTGAGAGCGAGTTGTATTTATCGTAAATATCTTTGAGTCTGGTTATTATATCGGACATATATTATCAATTAGTTGCAGCGTGTCGCTGTGCCGTGCTCCGCTCGTCGGCGCAAATGCAATTTTACGAAAATGCTCGCAAGCTCACATTTC
>CALVMP010000076.1 GCA_944346655.1 uncultured Clostridia bacterium | reverse complement strand
GCGGGCTTTGCAAACATAAAAACAGGCGGGCACATGGGCACGCCCGACAAAACGCTAAGAATAAATTTCACCTGCATAAAGATATGAACACGCTATTTAAATGTCTCGTCTACGACAAACAGGTCTCGCTTTCGGTGCTCGACACCACCGACCTTGTAAACAAAGCCATAAAGATACACAACCTCGAGGGGAAATCGGCTGAACTTTTAGGTAACCTCCTCACCGTCTGCGCCTACATGTCGGGCTGTTTAAAGAGTCAAAGGGGCGCCGTGTCAATTACCGTCAAGAGCAAGGACGGCTCGGGTTCGGCGTCCGTCTCGGGCGATGTTGACCTCCACATAAGGGGGTATGTCGACGGCTCGTGCAAACACACCTTAAAGGGGGGCACTTTAACCGTCATCAAGGACGACGGCTTCTCCCGTCCCTTCGTGGGCGCCTGCGAGATAGGGGGGGACAACGTGTCGAGGATAATGACCGACTATTTCCACCAGTCCGAACAGATCCCCACGGCTGTCTCGGTCGGCGTAAAGCTTGCAGATGACAACACCTGCCTTTCGGCGGGCGGCGTCGTACTGCAGCTTCTCCCCGGCACCTCGGAGGAGAATATGGCAAGGGCGGAAGAGGCAATGGGCAACTTTTTGCACCCCGCCGAAGCCATTTCAACCTACGGCGCCGAGGGCATAATCCGCACCTTTTTTGCCGGCGAAATTGAACAAAAGGGGCTCTATCTTCTCCACCCCGACTACATATGCAACTGCTCCCGCGCAAAATTCGAGGGGATAATTGCCACCCTCGGCAAAGAGGAGCTTCTTGCAATCTGTAAGGAGCAGGGTGCGGTAAAGGTGCACTGCCACTACTGCAACACGGACTATACATTTTTTGAAGAAGATATACTTAAACTATTCGATAAATGAGTAAAGCAAAGACGCTCAGGATAGATCTGTCCGAGGACAGGCTTCTCGCCATCGCGGCTGACTATACCGACAACCACAACTATATCGGGGCACTCCGCATGCTCAACAAAAACGCCGAGATCAACTTTAACGCCGAGGACTCCTACATGCTCTACGCCGAAGTGTTCGACGACATGGGTCTGCCCGAAAAATCTGTAAACGGCTGGTTCAAATATATCGACTACCTCCGCGCAAGTTCGGATGCCGACCTCTCGGAGGCGTACGAAGGTCTCGCCGTCAACTATCTCAACCTCGGCGAGGAGGAGATAGCCGCCTTCTGGTACAACAAGCTGCTCGCCGAAACCGACGCCGAACTCACGCCCGAAAACAGACAGGAGATAATTAATTCCTTCATCGTCAGGCGCAAATCCCCCTTAAAAATCGCGTGGCCTCCAAAGCTTGCCGACTTTTCGGGCGAAATGGAGAGGGGCATAGGTTATATGCGCTCGGGCGACTACGAAAAGGCTGTTTCAGAGTTCGACAAGGTGGAGGAGGGCAACAAAAGCTATTTAACCGCCCGCAACTACATCGCCATGTGCAACATAATCTGCGACCGCACCGACGAGGCGGAGCAGGAATGTCTCAACGTTCTTAAAAAATACCCCGACGACGTCCAGGCGCTCACCACGCTTGCCGCGGTAAAAAATCAGCAGAAGCAGCAGGGCGAAAGCGTAAACCTCGCAAATCGCCTGCTCTCCGTCGGCGCCACTGCCACAGAGGATTTATATAAAATCGCCACCGTCTGCTGTGAAAACGGCATGCACGAGCAGGCTTACGGGCTCTTCTGCAAAATCGAACAGGACCTCTCCTACGATAAAACCGTTCTCTATTTCAAGGCTGTTTCGGCATATAACGCGGGGTACAAGGCGGAAAGTTTGGAGGCGTTCGAAAAACTTCTGACAATCTACCCCGACGCCGTAACCGCAAGGTACTACTCTGACTTCGTGCGCTCCCACCTCGGGGAGGGGGACGGGGACTATAAAGATAATCCCATAACCTACTTCTACCGTCTGCCGCAGGAGGAGAGGGAGAGCAATCTTGAAATTCTGACTGCTTTCGTCCGCTTAAAGCCCCGCCATGCGGAGGCAATATCGCGCGAACTCGACATAACCGACTGCATTTTATGGTGCTTCGACGAGGGGGGAGAGCACGGCTCGCTCGAACTCAAGCTGCTTGCCGCGGCTTGCGCCGTCATGGCTGAAGGGTGCGACGATATTCTGCGCGACATCTTACTCGACGCCTTCCAGCCCGACGCTTTAAAGATGCAGACGCTCGGCTTTATCGCGGAGCGCAACGAGGATTGCAACTACGGCGTCGTAGTCTGCCACGTTTACCGCGAAATTGCCGTTCCGGCTCTTAAGCTCCCCCGCAACAAAAAAAAGGCGTTCGTAAAGGCGTATGCAATGACGGTCGCCCGCTTCGCTTTAATCGATCCCGACTATGTGTATGCCCTGAACAGCGCCGCGGTAAAGCTCTATGAAAAGCTTTCGCGGGCAGGCAACCTCAATGCGGCAAAGGACGTTTCCGCTCTCGCCGCGGCAATCTTTTCAACAAGCGGCATTTCGGAGGACGGCACCGCCGAAGAGGCGTGCTCCTACTTCGGCGCAAATATAGATAACTACAACATACTCATGGGTGAATGATATGAAACTGTACGATTTCGACGGCATGTTCGAAGAAAAACTTGCCGCCTACATAAAGCGCAATCCGCGCGGCTACACCGAAAAACAGTGGGAGGACGTAATCCCCTCAATGTATTCAAAGTTCGGCGACACGGTGGTAAAATCTCTCGGCAAAACGCCCAATCAATTCTATGCCGAACAGAGCAATGAAGAGCTTCTTGCCACCCTGCGCGCCCACCTTCAGAAGGGCGTGCCCGTCTCCGAATATCTCTGCCGCGCCATCGAGTCGAGGAATATGGACGACCTCTTAATTCCCCTTCTGCAAGGCTCGAAGGACGAGGTCTCCTATGCTTTGAACCTTCTCGGCGCCTCCGAAAAGGCCGTGCCCGTGTACATGGAACTTCTCGTAAGCTCCGACGACGAGGACGTGCGCAACACCTGCGTCGACTATGTAAAGGAGTTTGCCGACGACGTAAAGGGCGAGGCACTCTCAAATTACAAAGAGGGAGTGCAGCCCGAGTACATGCTCGAAATTCTCTCCCGCGTCATCGCCCGCGACGAGGAGGTATTTAACCTTCTCGTCTCCGCCTTCCGCACCGCGGACGAAAACCTTGCTCTCAGGGCAAGCTATCTTGCAGCCTACGGCGACGAGAGGGCGCTCGATTACCTCTATGAGAGAATAGAGGAGGACATCTCCTATGCAGACTTCCAGGAGCTCAAGTTTGCAATCGAAGCGCTCGGCGGCACGTACGATAAGGAGCGTGACTTCTCCTCCGACCCCTACTATGAGATAATCAAGAGCCACGGCGCCGTCGATATCGATATTTTCAAGGACCTCAAATAAATTTCCCCCGCATGATTATACCTCCCCGCAATTGGCAATAACAATTGCAAGGAGGTATTTTTTATGACCGAAATTACAGCAAAGGAACTTTCAATGATTTCCGACGCACTCACCTATGAGGGGCTCATCTGCAAAAAGGCGCGGATGTACTCCAAAACGCTCACCGATACAGATCTCGCCGGCTGCATGGAACAGATCGCCTGCGAACACGAAGCCCGCTACGGCTCCCTTTTAAAGCTCATCGGCGGCTGAAACCAAACTGAATAAAGGAGGATACATGATATATGAGAACATCCAAACAGGAGACCCAGCTCAACGAAAAAGACGCCCTTCAGGACATGATAAGTTCTGAAAAGCAGCTCATGAATTTATACGCCACCGCCCTGTTCGAGGGCAGTTCAAAGGTTGTCCGCAAGGAGTTTGCTGCCAATTTAAACGCCGTGGCAAACTGCCAGTACGACCTGTTCACGCAAATGGGCGCCCGCGGCTACTACACTCCCGCGCCTGCCACAAAACAGACGATCGACCAGATAAACGATAAATTTAAAAAGGAAAAGAAAGCCCTCTCCTCATAGCCCCCAGCCGTGAGCGATAGGAACCCTCCAAACAATTCGCCAACAAAAAAACGCCGCGAGCGGCGTTTTTTTATATAGTAGGAAAATACAAAATTTAATGAATAATTTAGGGATTAGTGGTTAGAGATTATGGAATAGAGAATATAGGGAGGACTGGGCACGCCCCGCCCATTGTCAAACTGAGCGCCAGTCGAATGTATCTGGCACGGCACGCGCCGACAGTGGGCGATATAATGCTTGGGTATCATTCCGCGGCGCCAGCCGCAATTCACCTATACTCTGACCACTAACCTTCAACCGCTAATGAGTCAATTTAAATTCCAGTCAATCCCGCCCCGTCCGTGCGCCTTTAAATAGTCGTTTGCCTTTGAAAAGGGCTTGCTTCCGAAAAACCCGTTGTGCGCCGAAAGGGGGGAAGGGTGTGCGCTTTCCAGTATAAGGTGCTTTTTTCTGTCAATCAGCGCCGCCTTGTTCCTCGCGTTCCTCCCCCAAAGAATGAATACAACGTTTTCGCACCTTTCGGAAACTATGCGTATTACCCCGTCGGTAAACCACGCCCAGCCGCAGTTGGCGTGGCTGTTGGCGGCGTGTTCCCTCACCGTGAGGGTGGTGTTCAAAAGCAGTACGCCCTCCTTTGCCCACTTTGTCAGGTCGCCGCAGTCCGGCTCGGCTATGTGCAGGTCGCTGTAAATTTCGCTGTAAATGTTCTTCAGCGAGGGCGGCAGGGGCACGCCGGGTTTAACCGAAAAGCACAGCCCGTGCGCCTGTCCCGGTTCGTGGTAGGGGTCCTGCCCCAGGATTACGACCTTCACGTTGTCCAGCGGCGTGAACCTGAAGCAGTTGTACAAATCGTACATGTCGGGGTAGACGACGTGCGTGGAGTATTCCTTTTTCAAAAACTCGCGTATTTTAAGGTATCTTTCGTCGGTAAACAGCGGCGCGAGCGCCTCGTCCCAGCCTCCGCCGAGCGCTATCATAAATAATTTTCCACTCCAGTAAAAATTTTTTTAATCTCCCCTGTCAGCTTTTCAAGACAGCTTTTAAGGTTTGCAAGGTACTGTTCTGTCGTCGAACCGCTGCCCGCAACGTCCGAAATGCCCTTGAATGAATAATACTTAACGCCCGCGTGCGTGCACACCTG
>CALVMP010000075.1 GCA_944346655.1 uncultured Clostridia bacterium | reverse complement strand
GAGCCCGCAGCGGCGACACGCCGTAAATTTTAAAAAAATACCTAAAAATAATTGTGTTTTTTTAAAAGTTAAGCTATAATGTTTATACGCGCAAAGGCGAAAGTTAATGCAGCAATAAGATAATGATAGATAGCTGCGACGCCGAAAGGCGTAAGTTATCATTTTATAAAAATTTTTATAGGAGAAACAAAAAATGGCAAAGGCTAAGTATGACAACAGCAAACCCCACGTCAACATTGGTACAATCGGCCACGTTGACCACGGCAAGACCACTTTGACCGCAGCTATCACCATGGTTATGGCATGCAAGGGTCAGGCTCAGAAGATGAAATACGACGAAATCGATAAGGCTCCCGAAGAGAAGGCTCGTGGTATCACAATAAACACCGCTCACGTAGAGTATGAAACCGATAAGCGTCACTATGCTCACGTTGACTGCCCGGGACATGCCGACTACGTAAAGAACATGATCACCGGCGCTGCTCAGATGGACGGCGCAATCCTCGTCGTTGCGGCAACCGACGGTCCCATGCCCCAGACCAAGGAGCACATCCTCCTTGCCCGTCAGGTAGGCGTTCCCTACATCGTAGTATTCCTCAACAAGTGCGATCAGATGGATGACCCCGAACTCCTTGAGCTCGTTGAAATGGAAATCCGCGACACGCTCAGCAGCTACGACTTCCCCGGCGATGATACCCCCATCATCCGCGGTTCCGCACTCAAGGCTCTCGAAAAGGCTACGAGCGGCTGCTCCGATGCAGAAGTTCTTGCAGCTCCCGAGTGCCAGTGCATCCTTCAGCTCATGGACACGATTGACAGCTACATTCCCACCCCTCAGCGTGACACGGATAAGCCCTTCCTTCTTCCCGTCGAGGACGTATTCACCATCTCCGGCCGCGGCACCGTTGCTACCGGTCGTGTAGAGAGAGGTGTAGCTCACGTCGGCGATCCCGCTGAAATCGTAGGTCTTATCGAAAAGCCCGTCAGCACCGTTATCACCGGTCTCGAAATGTTCCACAAGAGCGTTGACGAAGCTATCGCAGGCTTCAACATCGGCGCACTCCTTCGCGGTATCGACCGTAAGGGCATTGAAAAGGGTCAGGTTCTCGCTAAGCCCGGCACTGTAAAGACTGCCACCAAGTTCGAAGCTCAGGTTTACGTTCTTAAGGCAGAAGAAGGCGGACGTCACACTCCTTTCTTCAACCACTATCGTCCTCAGTTCTTCATCAGAACTACCGACGTTACCGGCTCTATCGAGCTTCCCGCAGGCACCGAAATGGTTATGCCCGGTGACCACGTAACCATCACCGTTGACCTCATCAAGCCCGTTGCTGTTGAGGAAAAGCTTAAGTTCGCTATCCGCGAAGGCGGCAGAACGGTTGGTTCCGGCGTCGTTTCCAAGCTTCTCGGCTAATTCAAACTAAAAATAATAAACCTTACCGCTTGCGGTAAGGTTTTTATTTTTAGATATTGCTATAGAAAAATAATGCTTGTTGAAGTTGCAACAAAAATTTTTAAAATGCCCCAATTCAATAACCCTTACAAATAAGAAATTCCTTACATCCAAAACAAAAAAATTGACCCGTTCAGGGTCAATTTTTTGTGTTGTAGTATTGGCAGTATTTGTTTAAGGTGCAGTTCGCGCAGTCGGGCTTTTGTGAATGGCATACCCTTCTGCCGTGATAGATTAGCCAGTGGTGCGCTCTCGACCAGTCCTTCTTGGGGATAGCCTCGTTGAGCTGTTTTTCGGTCTTTTCGGGTGTGTCGGCGTGCGCAAGCCCCAGGCGGTTCGAAACTCTGAACACGTGCGTGTCTACGGCTATGGCGTCCCCGCCGAAAGCCACGGCATACACAACGTTTGCCGTCTTTTGTCCCACGCCGGCAAGACTTTTAAGCTGCGCGTGGTCGGAGGGCACTTTGCCGCCGAATTTTTCCACAATATCCTTTGAGGCTGAAAGTATGTGCGCCGCTTTGTTTCTGTAAAACCCGCAGGAGAAGATATATTTTTCCAGCTCCTCCTGCGAAAGGGTGAGCATGCTTTCGGGGGTGTTGTGCTCCTTAAAGAGCACCTCGGTAACTTTGTTCACGCGTTCGTCGGTGCACTGCGCCGAAAGTATCACTGCTACCAGCAACTCATATGGGGTTTTGTATTTTAGCGCGGGCTGCGCGTCGGGATACAGCCTTTCAAGCTCCGAAAGAATTTCTCTGTTGTTCATGCCAATATTCTATCACTTTTAAAGTTTGTTCGCAACTTTTTATATGTTCATGTATCCGTAAAACTGCGTGTAAGCCCTCCGCGTGATTATGTTTCTTGCCCGCAGGTAGGCTGTAGTCGGCACTTTTACCGAAAGTCCGCACCCGATTCCCACGTAAGACGGGGTACTCACGAGTTCGCATCCGATTCCCGCGCGGGCGAGCGCGTCCCTGCAGTCGATGGCTTGGGCGCGGCTCTTAAAAATTGCAAGGCAGTATGTCATAAAGCTTCTCCTTGGTAAGTATATATATGTATGATATATTTTGACAACGCCGCAACATCGGGGCATCTCCCCCAAAGCGTCATCACCGCAACCTCGGCAGCGCTCCGCGCAGGCGTCAATGCAGGCAGAAGCGGACACGCTCTCTCCCTCGCCTGTGCCGAACGCGTCTATGCCGCGCGCAAAATTCTTCAGGCATTCTTCGGTGCGCCTTCGGCTGAAAAGGTGGTGTTCACTAAAAATTGTACCGAAGCTTTAAACATTGCCATACTCGGCACCCTCGGCGAGGGCGACAGCGTGGTAACTACCGTTGCAGAACACAACTCCGTTCTGCGCCCTCTCGAGCATTTAAAGGGCAGGGGGGTAAGGGTCAGGTATGCCCACCTCGACAAATCGGGCAACCTCACTTCCCGTGCCGTCGCTTCCCTCGTTGACAGAAACACAAAGGCAGTCATCGTTACGCTCGCCTCCAACGTCACGGGCATTGCCCCCGACATAGCCGCCGTCCGCCGGGCAATTCCCAAAAGCTGCCTTCTCATCTGCGACGGTGCGCAGGCGTGCGGGCACGTTCCCGTAAATATATCCGAGCTCGGCATCGACGCTCTCGCCGTCGCGGGGCATAAGGGTCTTTTGGGTGTTCAGGGCAGCGGAGCTTTAATCATGTCCGAACGCTTCAATCCCTCCCCCATAATGTACGGCGGAACGGGCAGCGAAAGCCTCAACATCAACATGCCCGCCTTCTACCCCGACGCCCTGGAAGCCGGAACTTTAAACTATCCCGCTGTCATCTCCATGGGCGAGGGTGCGCTCTATTTAAAAACCCGCCTCTACGAGCACCGCGACCGCCTCGTCTATCTCACGGACATGTTGCTCGAAGGTCTTTCAAAAATGCCGTTCATTAAAGTATATTCGGGTACCAATCCCTACGGCATAGTCGCCTTCGAGGTCTGCGGCAAGTCCTCCGAAGCCGTAGCCGACGTGCTCTCGCGCGATTACTCCGTCTGCGTCCGCGCGGGCTACCATTGCGCCCCTTTAATGCATGCCGCGCTGGGAACAAGCGGGCTTGTAAGGGCTTCGCTGTCAGCCTTTAACACCGAAAACGAGGTTGAGTATTTCCTCCGCGCGCTCGCCCAAACGGCGGGTCAGGTCGGGTAGTTTTAAATTGCCTTAAGCTTCGCTATTACCGCGGCAAGCTTTTTGCGCTTGAATCCGTCCACAAACGGAGCCACCGCGCGGTAAAAGTTGTCTAAATCCTCGTTGGTCAGCGTGCCGTCCTTCTTGCCCTGTTCCGCCTGCGATATAATGGTGGAAAGTATCTGCCCCTCGCTCTTTCCGGCAAACGCCTTTGCAAGGGTTGCCGCAAGGTTTACGGCTTCCTGCCCGTTCTTTATGTTGTCGTTGTTATCGCCCATTGCTTTCACCTCGCATATAATGATAATACAGTCTATGCCAAAGGGTGAAAATATGCAACTGCTCATTTTAATGCTCGTGCTTCTCGCATGGCCCAACGACTTCGGCAAAGTAAAGCCGCTCATCAAAAAACTCGGCGGGCAAAACGCCGCGCACATGGTGGACGAAATCGAAGGTTTTGCCTCAATCGCCACAATCTTAACGCCGCAGCCGCCCGAACCCGACCCGTTAGACCCCGTACTATCCCTCATCGACGGCGATATGCAGCTGGCTTTGACCGCCGCGCTCGCGCCATAATCAATCCGCGGAAGGGGAATAAAAATTGGTATTGCAATTTTATATTTTCCGTGGTATAATGTTGTCATGCAGATAGGAATTTCAACCGCGTCACTCTTCCCGCGCTACACAACCGAGGACGCCCTGAAAAAATTGCCCGCCCTCGGCGCCGGCTGCGCCGAAGTTTTTCTGTCCTCGTTCTACGAGTACCGCCCCGAATTTTCAAAGTCATTTGCAGAGGAAGTAAAGCCCTTCCCCGTCAATTCGGTGCACGCCAACTCGGTAAATTTCGAGGGCAACTTTTTCAACCCTTCTCGGCGCGTGCGTGGCGACGGCATGTACTGGCTCGACCAGATTTTGCGCAGCGCGCAGCTTCTGGGCGCAAAATACTACACCTTCCACGGTTTTCACCGCACAGGAGGGGGCGGAGGGGAGGACCTCGGGGCTATCACGGGATATCTCGGCGAGGCGGCATGGTTCGCGCAGAATTACGGCGTAACGCTCTGTCTTGAAAATGTGTTCTGGTGTCTCTACAACCGCCCGGGGATATTCAGGGAGTTAAAGGAAAGGATCTCCTGCCTTCAGGGCGTGCTGGACGTAAAGCAGGCTCGCCGCTCCCACTATCCCTTAAAGGCTTACATCAAGGATATGTCGGGTTCAATCGCCTACGTGCACCTCTCGGATATTGACGAAAAAGGAAACATGTGCCTGCCGGGCGAGGGGCTGTACGACTTTGAGGAAATTTTTAAAATGCTCATCGGCGAGGGGTTTGCAGGCAACGCGATAATCGAAGTCTACGACGGCGACTTCAGGGAGGAGTCCGACCTCACCCGCTCCGTGGAATACCTAAAGGAAATCGTCTATAAGATAACCTGACGCATCAACGGTGCGCGGAACAAAAATATCTTTATTACCATAATATATAATATAAATATTAAATGCGGACTTTCGTCCGCATTTTGTGTGTAAAAATTGTTAATATACAACATATAAGTGTACGCTTTAACACCTGTAAAAAAACCCAAAAAATCACAAAAAAATTTTTAAAATTTGCTTGACTTTAGCAAAACCTTTTGATATCATATAAAAGCTGTCACCGAAGACAGACCCGACTTTTGTCGGTAAACGAAGATTGACAACTGCATAGAAGAAATATCAAAGTACAAAAGGCAATTCAAGATTA
>CALVMP010000074.1 GCA_944346655.1 uncultured Clostridia bacterium | reverse complement strand
CAATCGGGCAGGGCTCTTAATTCCCGCTCGTCTTGCGGACAGCGTAGTGCTATAGCCGGGCGCCGCAATCAGGTTTGGGAACTCTCCCGTTATTTTCCTGCGGAGTACGCCTGCCCCTAACCGCTATTCCCTATATCCCAATCACTAAACACTAAAAAAAGGAGGTCAGTACAATGATTGATATATACGAAAAAATCGCTGAACTTGACAGCGACAAGAATGAGATCGGCGTATCGCCCCTCTCGTATGTGGCTCTTGACTGTGCAAGATAATTAAAAGCAAAATTACAAATGATTGATATGCGCCCGCGCGGTAAAGCGCGGGCGTTTTATTGTGCCTGCCTTCACGGGCATTATAGGTCAAACAGAGCCGCATGTCAAATACTTATATTTTATGCCGCCCCATAACATTAATGCATACATAAAGCGCACCCTCCGTATACCGGCGGGTGCGCTGTAATTTTTTTGAATGAATCAGTCGTCCTCCCGTTCCTCTTTGTCCTCCTGCCCGCCGCCGACGGCGTTAGCCGCTCCGTTGAACACGAAAATGAGTACCGCGGCGCAGGGGAAAATTACCCATGAGGGGTGCCATATGCCGTACACTAAACCGATGAACAAATAGCAGGTAACCGAAAGCAACATTATCATGCCCGCGAGCCCCCTGAGCACGCGAGCCGCCAGGGGACTGACAGGTTTTTCGGGGTTGCCCTCCTTGCAGAACACGCCGTCGAAGAAAGCGCACAGCGATATTGCAAGCAGAAACACCAGCCAGCCGGGGTGCCACAGCCCCAGAATCCCGCCCATACAGAGATACGAAACGACGGCGCAGAGCATTATGCCTCCGTTTACCGAGCCGCCGATAGTGCGCAGCCTTGCGCGGGCACGGGCGTTTTCCTCTGTATGAACGCCCTCCGCAACGGGCGCGGCGACTGAGCTTTCCGTCTCCGCCGCCGTAGAGAGTTTTTCAGCGTCGCCGCGCATTAAAATATCCATAGAGATGCCGAATATGTCGCACAGCGCGATTATTTTTTCAGTTTCGGGAAAGGCTTCGCCCGTCTCCCATTTGCTGACGGACTGCCGCGATACGCCGAGGCGGTCGGCAAGCTCTTCCTGGGTAATTTTGTCGCGTCTGCGCAGATACTGCAAATTTTCCGCAAATGACATGGGTTATCCTCCTTATGTTTTGTACCTTCATTATATCCCATATGCAGCAACATTTCAACCGCCTTTGGCGTGCTTTTTTCGCAACTTACGGTTGCGCCGCCGTATTTTCGGGCAATTTTTGCGTAAACAAGCCTTAGCCCCTCACTCAACCTGACCGCAAAAGATAATTAAACGCTTTGGGAAACGCCCGGCAAAACCGGGCTATTGACAGACGGGGCAGGGTATGGTACAATATAATTAATAACAGGTATCAATAAGCCTGAAAATATGACAAGGGAGAAAGCAAGATGAAGTACGAATGTCCGATCTGCGGCTACGTCTATGACGAGAGTGCAGAAGGCGCGGCGTGGGAGAGCCTGCCCGACAGTTGGGAGTGCCCCGTGTGCCACGCGCCCAAGAGTGTGTTTAAAGAGGTGAAAGAACCCGAGCCCGCAAAAAAAGAGTCCGCTCCAAAACCTGAGACGGACACCGCCCTTCCGCTGACGGCGGCTGAGCTTTCGGCGATATGCTCCAATCTTGCCCGCGGCTGCGAAAAGCAGTATATGGACAAAGAGAGAGCGCTGTTTATGCAGCTTGCCGAACACTACTCCTCCCTGATTCCGCCCGCGGACGGCGACATTTCGCAGCTTGCGGAAGCCGTAAAAGCCGATGCCGACGCCGCCTTTGACGAAGCGAAGAGAGCCGCTCTTTCGGACGGGGACAGGGGTGCGCAGCGGGCGCTGGTATGGGGCGAGAGGGTCAACTTTGTGCTTCAGTCGCTGATCGAACGCTACGGCGAAAACGCCGTCGAACTGGAAAAAGCCGACATCTGGGTATGCTCGGTGTGCGGATTCATATTCATAGGCGAAGTTCCGCCGGAGATTTGCCCCGTGTGCAAAGTCCCGTCCTTTAAATTTGAAAGGGGAGGTAAAATGCAATGAAGGAATATGCCGTACGCAACATAAGGCTGTGCACCAAGGACTGCCTGTGCCTGTACGTTTGCCCCACGGGCGCGACGGACACGGAGGACAGCATAATAGACAGGGAAAAGTGCATAGGCTGCGGAGCCTGCGCCAGGGCTTGCCCGGGCGGCGCGATAAGCCTTGTGCCGGCGCGGATGCCGCCCCAACAGCCCAAGACGGAGGGCGTGACCGCGGCGATGAGAAGGCTTGCCCTGAACAAAGTAAAAGAGGAAAACCTTGCGCGAACCATTTACAATAAAAACGGCTCGCCGCTCATGGCGGCGGTTGCCCGCTCGTGCAGGCTGACCGCCGAGGACATATACAGGGAGGCGGGCTACATGCTGCCCCAGAGCGCGAACGCGCGGGCACTTTTAAAAGAGATAGCCCTAAGCTCCGACAAATATGCCGCGGAGATAGCCAAACAACTCATGTCCCTTTTACCCTTAAACTAAAAACAAAAACCCATATAAAAAACAAAAACCCGACTCAGTCGGGTTTTTTGTTTTTATAGTATTTTTGATAGAAATTCTTTTAATCTCGGAGATTGGGGGTCGCCGAAGATCTTTTCGGGCGTGCCCTCCTCGGCAATTTTTCCGTCAGCCATGAACACGACGCGGGTGCCGACCTCGCGGGCAAAGCCCATTTCGTGGGTGACGATTACCATTGTCATGCCGCTCTCGGCGAGTTCCTTCATAAGTTCGAGAACCTCCCCCACCATTTCGGGGTCGAGAGCCGACGTCGGCTCGTCGAAGAGCATGTAGTCGGGCGTCATGGTGAGGGCGCGGACTATGGCGATACGCTGTTTCTGTCCGCCCGAGAGGGTGGAGGGATAGACCTTTGCCTTGTCCTCGAGCCCGATGCGCTTTAAGAGGGAATAGGCGAGCTCTTCCGCCTCCTCCTTGCTCTTGAGCTTTAAGAGCACGGGCGCGAGGGTCATGTTGTCGATTACCGTTTTATTGTTGAAGAGGTTGAAGTGCTGGAACACCATGCCGATTTTGCGGCGGGCGAGGTTTATGTCTATTCCGTTTTCCTTTCTTACCTTTTTTATGGCGGCGGCGTATTCAAAACCTTCGAACCTCTTCAAAAGGTCGCCCTGCTTTATCTGTACAATAGCTTCGTCGGGGGATACTCCCGAAGCGACAAGCTTTTTGTAGGTGTTTGAAAGGGAGATTATGTCGAAGTGAAGATAAGGGTCGACGGGCGTTAAAAGCTGGTCGTCCACCCACACCTCGCCGTACGTGGGTTCCTCTAAGAGGTTCATGCAGCGGAGAAGGGTTGACTTGCCGCTGCCGCTGGGACCTATGATTACCACCTTTTCGCCCTTTTCCACCTGTGTGGAGACAGCGGAGAGCACCATGTTTTTATCGAATTTTTTATAGAGATTTTTAACGGCGATCACTCTTCCTCAACCTCCCTTCGATAATTTTTATTACGAGCACGATGGCATAGACGACGACAAGGTAGAAACAGCCCGCAATGAGCGACGGCGCGAGATAGGCGCCACCCAGCCCGAGGGCGATCTGTCCCGACGCGGCGTTGAGATCGAACGTGAGCGTGCCGACGGTGGCGCCCACCATGCCGATTATGGACGTGTCCTTTAAAAGGGCGATCATCTCGTTGCCGATAGCCGGGATGACGTTTTTTATCGCCTGGGGGAAGATAATCCTTACCATGGTCTGCGTCCAGGGAATGCCGAGCGACCTGCCCGCCTCCATCTGCCCCTTATCGACGGACAATATGCCCGCGCGGATATTTTCGGAGACGTACGCGCCCGAGTTTATGCCGAAGGTTATGATTGCGGCGGAAGCCTTGAAGCCGGGGAATGCGAGAATGGCAAACACCATTAAAAAGAGCTGCAGCGCCACGGGGGTGCCGCGGATTACGGTGGTGTACACGTTGCATACAAAGGCGGGGATCTTCATCCACTTGTTGTTGAGGGCGGCGATTTTTACCACCGCGACGACAAAGCCGAGCACGAGACCGATTGCCACGGCGGCGAGCGTCATGACGAGCGTGTTGCCGAAGCCCTGCCATATGTACCCCATGTACGTGGGGGACGATAAAATTTCTCCTAAATCTTCAAACACTTTTTGTTCCTCAAATTAAGGGCTGCCGCTGTGGCGGCAGCCCGCTTTTTTTTATTAGTCGCTTGTGGCGAGGTCGAGATGCTGCATAACGAGACGGTCGATGCCGTTGTTGCCGTCGCTGTCGACGTCGTCAATGAGGGACTGAAGCACTTCGTTTATAGCGTCTAAAAGCTCGGTCTGACCCTTGGTTACGGCAATTGCATACTGGTCGACTGCCGCTTCATCCTCTTCCACCGTGTCGCCCTTATAGAAAAGAGGCAGGCAGGCGAGACCCGAGTTGTTGGCAACGAGCGTTCTTGCAGGGAGCTCGTCGATGATGACGGCGGCGGTCGTCTGACCAATGTCGTTTACGGCGACTGCGAGGGAGTCGTAGTCGGTCTTCCGCGTATTCGTGCCGCCGAGCGTGCCGCCCTCTGCAATTTCGTCCGAGAGGAAAAGGTCAGCCGTGGTGCCGCCCTGAATACCGATGTTCTTGCCTGCGAGCGAATCCCAGTAGATAACTTCGCCGTTTTCGGTCGTGCTCTGCGAGATTACGGGCGCGTCTTCGTCTCCCACCCTGTAAATAACATAAAGCGACGCCGTGTAGTAGGGAATGGAAAAGTCAACTTTTTCAAGACGGTCTTCGGTTATGGAGAGACCTGCGGCGCCTACGTTTGTAAGCCTGCCGGCGGAGACGGCGTCGACTATCGTGTCGAACGCAACGTTTTCGAAAACGACCTCTCTGCCGAGCTTTTCGCCGACCATGTTCATGATGTCCACGTCGACGCCCACAATGCTGTTGCCGTCGAGATACTCGAAGGGAGCAAAGCCCGCTTCTGTGTAGACGACGAGCTGGTTACCGCCGCAGGCGGAGAGCCCGACGGCGCTTGCCGCGATTACGCCCGCGGCAACGAGGGATGTTACTAACTTTTTCATTTTTATAATACCTCTGAAAAATTAATTACCATTTAATAGTTTTTACGCGGGGCGCCGCGAATGCGGCGCCCCGTCATGTTTGGGTTCAATTTATATTTTATCACAGCGCTTTTCAATTATCAACAAAAATGAGGGGTGTAAATGTATAAATATTCATAAATGTGAGTATTTACCCCCGAATGAAAATCCCGCTCACGGAAGTTTTCCGCGGCGGGATTTTTAAGGGAACGTTATTTTATTGCTATGCTGTCTATGCAGAGTTCTCCGAGGGCTGTAATTTCCACGGTGTGTTCGCCTTCGGGGAGAGGTCCGCTTGAAAAGATAAGCTCTGCCCCGCCTGCTTCCTCACAGTTAAACGTGCCGAAGTCAACCCCGTCAACCTCTACGGAGAAGGACCCTCTGCCGATTAAGCAGAACAGCGCGCCCGAAAAGTTCAATTTTGCGCTGCCCGACGAGGAGACATAGCCGTGCCCGAAGG
>CALVMP010000073.1 GCA_944346655.1 uncultured Clostridia bacterium | reverse complement strand
GCGGTTGACGTTATCAGAAAAAAGATGTGGAAATTAAAATCTTAAATGAAGGATAAGTGGAGCAGGTCATGTTAGGGGCAATAATAGGAGACATTGTAGGCAGCAGATTTGAATTTATAGAACACAGCGGCAAGGATTTCCCGTTGTTTACGAGTACTTGCCATTTTACTGATGACAGCCTTATGACTTTGGCCGTTGCTAAGGCTCTGTATCTTTGTAAGGGGAATTATGAAAATCTTGGGGAAGTTGCTAAAAGATGTATGGTGGATATCGCACACAGATATCCTAACGTCAGTTGGGGTGAACGCTTTTACAAGTGGCTGTTTGTAAGTCAAAGAAGGCTCAACAGCTTCGGGAATGGCGCGGGGATGCGGATAAGTCCCGTTGGTTGGGTTGCAGACAGCGAGGAAGAAGTCAGATTTTTATCGAGGGAAATCACAGAAATCTCGCATGATCATCCCGAGGGGTTGAAGGGTGCAGAGTGTGTTGCGATGGCCGTCTATTGGGCGAGGACAGGCAAGGATAAGGCTTTCATACGACAAGGGCTTTCCAAGTACTATTCAAGGCTGAACGATAGGTCTTTTACCATAGAAAACCTCATTGGTTCTTATGGGTATGATGAGCTGGGTGATTGGGTTACCTGTCAGGGCAGTATTCCGCAGGCAATTATCGCCTTTCTCGATGGCGATAGCTTCGAGGATGTCATAAGAAATGCCGTAGGTATAGGCGGAGATTCGGACACAATAGGAGCAATGGCAGGGGGGATTGCCGAGGCATATTACGGCATCCCCGCAGAAATTGAAGATAAGGCGCTTTCCTATCTTCCGGCAGACTTGCAGGGATTATGCTACGCGTTTGAGCTGATAAAGAGGAAAAGGTCTAATGCCTGATATCAGTTTGTCGTGTAAATCTTACCGCTAAAAATGTTAACAAGCATAGGACAAATGATTAAAAGGAAATGTAAACCTGTATTTGTTTTATATCATCTAAATTTTAATTGTCGAAAAAGGGAGCGCAAATGCGCTCCCTTCTCATGTAATTGATATTGAAAATGGCTGATTTGACGCGATATTATTTTTAGGTTTCCTTTTTGGACACACTCTTTCGCCCTGGTTATAAAGGTATAGCGCAGTTCGTGAATGTGCCTGTCGGGGAAAATGCGCTTGAGCGCGTCCCTGATTGTGTACCTGCTGACAGCCTTGGCCTGTTCGAGGTCAATAAGTGGCATCACCCTTTTCAGCATCGGCGAAAGGGGGATTTTTCTTATCACGTCTTTGCGCCCCTTTCTCGTCTTTTCTGAAACGCAGGTTATGTACTTGCCGTCGAACTCCATGCTGTCAATCTCGCCCACGCGCATGCCGGTGTAGAGAAGGAGCAGCAGAGCGGAATTACCCGCAACTGTCTGTTTGCCGCGCAGAAGTCGATAATGCGCTTTTCCTCTGCCTTGGTGAAGGCATTGCCCTTCTTGGCTTCGTAGTGCGAAAGCACGATTTTGCGCATTGGTGACTTTATGTCGTAGTCGTCGCAGATTACGTCGAACATCGCCGTCATAAGCACTTTAATCTTCTGTGCCGTGCGCATTTTGCCCTCGTCGGTGAGTTCAAACAGGAATTCCTGTATTTCCTTACGGGTTATCTCGTTGACGTGGTATTTGCCGAACCGCGGCACCACGTGAAAGTTTATAAGGTTGCAATAGCTCTTGTATGTAGTTTCCTTTACCGTACGCCTCTTGATTTTCAGCCACTCGGCAACAAAATCTTTAAAGAGGGGGTAGTTGTGGTTGAACCTTTCGCGTTCGACCTCGGCGAACTTGTCCAAAAACTTGCGCTTCATGGTGTTGAAGTCTTTTGAGGCGACTTCGATGCAGTATCCGTCGCGGCGGTACCTCGCCTGATAGTACCCGTCCTTGGTCACGCGGTAGGTTACAATTTTGTCGTTGATGGTAAATAATTTTCTCAAATAGTCGGGCATAGAATTTATCTCCTGTTTAGTAAATTTGATAAATTTGTCTGCGCCGACCCGTTTAAAATCAGCCTTCTTTTCTTCCTTCGCTGTAATGGCTTTCAGCCTCTCCAGCGTTATGCTCTCCGATGCGGCTTTGAGTATGAGGCGGGTTGCCTCGTCCCTTTCGCCCTCGTCGGGCACATACTTGATAGCATTTAATATTTTTTCTAATTCTCTGTCTGTCATATACCTCCTTGTCGATTAATTGTGCGTAAAATACTACCATACTTTTCCATAAAAAGCAATAGTTCGCCGCAATTATTTCCCCCAATCATATTTAGATTTTTTATTCTGTGCCTCTCTCTGAGCTTCGGCAAGCTCCTTTTCACGGTCGGCTTTCATCTCCTCTTCAATCTCGCGAAGGCGGGAGTGGTAGCCATACGTTCTCTCTGAAAATAAATAGGCAAGGGAGGATAGAAAGCTCTCAATATCCTTGCCTATCCTGCGCTCTGAAAATAAAATGTTGCACCTCAAGCGCCTGTCGTTAGCTTTGTGTTTAATGCGTTTGCTGTAAGTATAGCTGTTCTTGCGAATAAGCCACGCCTGATTTAAAACAATGTCGCCCAGTCGCCTGTGGTAGTCCCACTGCAACCGCTCGATTGTCTTTATCTCTTTGAGCTTGACGTTGCCGCCGCCAAGTGGGTCGTTCATGTAGTTGTTGTCAATGTTCAGTTTTTCTTTGTAGTACCTGCCCATTATGTCGGCGAGCTCTTTTCTCTTCTTGTCAAGCAACTCTTCAAATTCCCAGTACTTGTCGTACACTTTAATATCGGAAGCGAGTACTTTAAGTACAACTTCGTCTATGCGTTCGCGGTAGGGTTTCATTTCTGAATTGCCGTATCTCCACACGCAGTCATCCGGCAGCTTTTTTGCCAGCTTGCGAAGCTCCCTCGCCGCTCTGTCATGGCGATAAGCGGTCATGCCCTCCGTTGTGCGGGTAAATCTCTCTTCCGCTTCATCTCTCGCAGACAGAAGTTCGTCGCTGATTGCAATGGCGTTCAGCCTTTCGGTCATGGCGGCGATGGCGTCAAACTTAATCTTGCCTTTGGCTCGGTACTTATAGCCCGCCGCGCGCTGGTTCTTTATCTTCGGCTCCTTCTCCCAGAAGCAAAAATGCAGATGTAAATGGGTAGGGCGGTCTAAATGAAGTGCGCACATTAAATCTATATTCTCAGGTTCAAAGCCTGCATCCCTAAAGAAGGGGGAGAATGTGCGCTTTATAAGTTCAATGCATTTTTGCGGCGTGTCAATCTTTTCGGAATGCTCCTCGTCAAAGGAGATAAAGCCGTGCCAGATATTTTTCTCGCCGCTCTGCGCGCGGAACTTCATGTCGGCAAGTTCATCCTTTGAAATCATGCCGTCGCCGTTGAACACGCCTGTGGACTTTTGCAGGTATTCCAGCACGGTCAGTTGCTTTAAATGCTCGCCGCAGATTTTACCCTCGCGCGTCATATATCTGTAAATGGTATCGCCGTCGCCCGTCATCGTAAAAAAGGCACGCTCCTTTGCGTGCTTGGCAATATCTTTTTCTGACGCCCCTCGCTTTAAGTGGTGGGGAGTGTAGGCAATATCAAAAATTACGGGCGCAGTGCTCATGCTCTCACCTCATTATTAAAGGCGGACGGCAAATTGCCGCCCGCCCCTGAAATGCCACTATAATTTCCAACAGGCGAAAATGCAGTAAAACTGCATTTTCTTAGCCTGCTACAAGTTTGTTTTCCAAATATGCCCATTTTATCGTTGTTATTTCCTTTAAAAGCTGTCATTTAACCTCCTTGTTTTCACCCTTGCGTAGTCTTGTAAAATCGTCGAGATACATGCACATAATATCGAACATTTCCATGTTCTGAATCTCCGTTCGTTCGGCTATATATGCGTGCAAATCGCGCAAATCAACGTCGGTGAACAGCGTGCTGCTCTTGTCCAGCGGCTTTTGTATGTTAGGGAAATCTTTATATATTTTGGTGAGGGTAAAACGCTCTTTCCTGCCGTTTGAAGCCTTGTTCTTGCTCTTGGTAAGTTCACCCTTCAACAGATTGAAATAGCTGTCAATCTTGCTGCAATCTTTGTCCTTCACGCGGTTGCCGCCAAACATAAAATCGCACACTCTTTTAATGAGCAGTCCCGCCTGCGCATCTTTTAAAGAATAAAAAATGTTCGCATACACCTTTAAAAACGCAAAAGATTTATTCTTTCGCGCGGGAGCATTCTCCATTTTCTGCTCCGCAAGCTCTTCGCTTATCAGCATCAAAACGCTGCCGGTCTTGTCCGTAGCATTGTCGTCCAGCGGTTCGTCCGCAAACATAAAGCGGCACATCTTCTTTATGAACTGCCCCGCTTCGTCATCTGCAAATTCGCCGATAATATCGGCGTAAGTTAAATAGAATCTGAATTTTTTAATCATTATATTCCTCCTTGTTATTGTTTTTAAAGTTTAGTTAATTGCCATATATTAGTGGGTTAATGACCGTTATGGCGGTCTGATAGTTACTTTCATTATTGTTTCACCTCCTATTTTAGTGCACGCAAAAGGGCGGCGGTTGCTTAAATGCAACCGCCGCCCTTCATTGGCTTATATTAAAATGTAAAGCTCCTGCTATATAAGTAGATTTAAATTTTACCTGAAATTTCAGGCAAATTAAAATTTCTTTAAAATTTTTTTCATTCGGCGAGTTTCTATGATTTCATTCGGTTAAATTCTGACCTTTGCATGTTTAAACAACCCGAAACACCGAAATATACAGCACCCGCCAATTAAGTAGATAAAATTTTTACAGAAAATTTCAGTCTATTAAAAATTTTTCAAAAAAATTTTTAAAAACCGCTGAAAAATTTTTTAATTATGCCTATATTTGTCATATTTATTATGTTATAATGCTAATATGAACGATGAATATTACGACGACAAGCCAACTTTTAAATTCCGACCTACCCATATCAAAAAGCAGCGCAAGCCGCCGTTTGTGCGCGAGTTCGGCTATTTTTCGCCGTACCTTTTAAACCGCAAACTCGTTCCCGCCGACCGCGAGGGTTACTACCATTACTATTATATGGAGAGCTATTTCACTCCCCGCGCTGTTAAAGTCGGCAATAAATACGTCAAGGTTTACGACGAGCACGTCTCTCGCAAAAGCGTGGAGGTCACACTCGAACAGTTCCAGGAGCTCCACAACAAGGACAAGGATGATTTCAATACAAACCGCTTCGAAGACCAGCAGTTGGAGTTCAATATCAGAATTAAGGACAAGCAAGTCAACCCCTTCTACGCGATTAAGGGCAACTGGGACAGGTTCAATCACGAGCCCTTCTGGGTAAATGCTTTTGATTTGGAACGGGTGCTGAACACGCTGTCGGACGAGGACCTCGATATATTTTTATACAGCCGCGAAAAGCACATGAAGCAGAAACAAATTGCCATCGTTATGGGGCTTTCGGAGGCGCATATTACGCGGCGAATGAGGTTTATCGTGGACAAAATCGAGTACGATATGCTGGACGACGGCGAGCATACGGAGACGCAAATCAAGGCAATTATGCAGTACAACAGGTTTATCCGCACGGGCAAGTGCGAAAGCTTCGCCGATGTCTTTGTCTATGATTTCCTCCT
>CALVMP010000072.1 GCA_944346655.1 uncultured Clostridia bacterium | reverse complement strand
CTTTCCTTTGCGAGGCGCATCTCTTCTTCGGCTTTCTTCGCAGCCGCCTGAGCACTCTCTATGTCGGAAAGTTTCCTTAGAATATCCTGTACGCTTCTCTCCGCTGAAGACACCTTTTTACCGAGCTCGTTTACCCTGCCGCTCGATAAAATTTTTCCGATTTCTTCAATGTTTACATACTTGTTTGCCATAATTTAAACTTCTACGCCTCCGGCATAAATTTCATATTCTTCACAGGCGTTTGCTATAATCGCATCAGCCAGATTTTTATCCCTTACCGCCGCAATTTTGCAGCCGGGTTTGTGTACGGCGTTCTCAAGCCCGCATTTGCATATCATGAGCGGACAGCCGAAACGGTTTTTATATTTGAGCGCGGCAGAAAACGTATTCTTTGCCGCCGAGGAACAGACGATTATAAGATGCACTCCCTTTTTCAGGACGTCTATCCCGCCCGAACCGAGCGTAATTTTTCTCGCCTTGATACAAAAACCGATAAATGTGTTTACCTTATCTTTTGCCAAAATACTCCTCCTCGATGGCTGAATAAACCTCGTCCTTCACCTCGCAGGAAAAGACCTTGTTGATAAGGCGCTGTTTTTTTAATTTTTTTACGCAGTTTTCGTCGTTGCAGATGTATGCACCCCTGCCCTGCGCCTTGCCCGAAAAATCGATAAAGATTGACCCCTCGCTGTTTTTTACTATGCGGAGCATCTCCTTTTTGGGCTTGAGTTCGCGGCAGGCGATGCACTGCCTCAACGGGATTTTTTTTGTTTTTGGCATGTTACTCGCTGTCCTGTTCATCGGTCTGCGCGGTTATGCCGAGCTTTGCCGCAGCCGATTTGCTCTTGACGTCTATCTTCCAGCCCGTGAGCCTTACGGCGAGGCGGGCGTTCTGACCGTCCTTGCCGATTGCAAGCGAGAGCTTGTCGTCGGGAACGACAGCCATAGCCGTCTTGTCGCCTTCGAGCTGGGTGACGGATATGACTTTTGCGGGCGAGAGCGCCTTTGCGATGAATTCGAGGGGATTTTCGCTCCAGGGGATTATGTCTATCTTTTCGCCGTGAAGTTCTTCGACGACGGCGTTGACCCTCGAGCCCTTGTTTCCCACGCATGCGCCGATGGCGTCCACCCTCGGATCTTCCGACCATATTGCCATCTTAGTTCTTGCACCCGCTTCGCGGCTGATAGCCTTGATTACGACCGTGCCCTGCTTGATTTCGGGGACTTCCTCCTCGAAGAGCTTGCGGACAAGCCCTGCCGAGGAACGGCTGACGAGCACCTGAGCGCCCTTGAAGCCGCTCTTTACGCGCTTTACAAACACCTTTATTTTATCGTTTACGTTATAAGTTTCGCCGGGAACCTGGTCGGAGGGCAGCATTACGCCCTCGACCTGACCCTTGCCGAGCTCTACATAGACGTTCCTGAGATCTGTTTTGCGCACGGTGCCGACGAGCAGTTCGCCCTCCTTGTTGGAGAATTCGCTCATGGCTGCGTCACGCTCGGTTTCATGCAGTTTTTGCATAATAACCTGTTTTGCAGTCTGCGCGGCAATGCGGGAAAAATCCTTGGGAATAAACTTTTCCCTTACGAAATCGCCCGTCTTGTAGCTCTTTTTTATAGCTCTGGCGTCCTCTAACGAGATCTGCGTTTCCTTATCCTCGACCTCCTCGACGACCTCCCTCACGGTATAGAATTCGATTGTTCCCTTTTCAGGGAGGAGCTTCATTTCGACAGTGCCTGCCGCGCCCTGCTTTTTACACGCCGAAACGAGCGCATTCTGGAGAGCGTCGAGAAATACCTGCTGGGGTATTCCCTTTTCCTTTTCAAGGTCTGCAAGCGCCAAGAAAAAATCTTCTTTCATTTTGTTTAAATCTCCTGGGAAAAGTTATGTTTATTTTGCGGGTTTATTGAGCTTCCCGCCGAGCGAATCAATCAAATTTAATTGCTTTATTAATTTTTGCCATGCGGTTTTTGGGGATTTTAAGTTCCTCGCCGGCAACCTTAACGGTGACCGTGTTTTCGTCGAAAGCGGCGAGCTCGCCCTCTAAAAACTTTTTGCCTTTCATGGGGGCGTACAGCTTAACTTCAACCTCTTTGCCGAGATTTCTCTCGAAATCGCGCGGGGTTTTGAACGGTCTGTCGAGCCCCGGGCTGGAGACGTTTAAAGTGTAGGGAGCGTCGTAGGTGGGGTCGAATTCGTCTATAGGGTCCATTATCGCGTTGTGAAAGGCTTCGCAGGTATCGAGGTCGACTCCGCTCTCCGTTTCGATAAAAATCGTCAGCGATCTGTCCTTGTCACGGAACTCGATATCGACTATCTCTATACCCATCGGAGAAGCGAAAGGTTCGAGAAAGGATTTCAGTTCGGATAGAGGTTTGATGTTCATAGCCCGCCCTTATAGCAATATTGAGTGCCTTTTTGCAAGGCACTCAATAGCTTAAAGATTAAGTATTAAGTATGTTCAAATTATAACACAGCTTATCTTATTTTGCAAGCATTACACAGGCTTTGGCAAAGATTTTTTTATTTTTATGAGTTCGATGAAAATTTTTGCCGTGACCAAAGCGTCATCGACAGCCCTGTGATGGTTGAAAGTTATGCCGAAGTGGTCGGCAACAGTGTTGAGCTTGTAGTTTGAAAGAAATAAAAGTTCCTGCGAAAGAGGAATGGTGTCGAACAGTTTGCGCTCTAAGTTGTAGCCGAGAATGGAGCAGTAATATTCCACGAACTTATAGTCGAACCCGGCGATATTGTGCCCGACGAGGTATGCGCCCTGGCAGAATTTAAAAAAGTCGGGCATGACCTTTTCATAGCCGGGGGCGCTTTCAACCATCTCCTGCGTGATGCCTGTGAGCTTTACAATCTCCTCGGACAGTTTGCGCCCGGGATTTACGAAGGTGGAAAAGCTTTCCTTTATCTCCCCGCCCGAAATTTTATATGCGCCGATCTCTATTATGCGGTCCATGTTGCCGCCTGCGGGAGAGGAATTCAAGCCCGTAGTTTCGAGGTCGAAAACGACAAAGGTATTGTTTATAAGGCAGTCGGGCAGAACCTCCTTTGTAAAGAGATCCGCCTGGGTGAAATCGACATAGGGCTGAGGCTCGACGGCGGTGTAATATTTGGGCGCGGGTTTGGATGCCCTCTTTTGGGGGACAAAGCCCTCGGGCGCGTGACCGCGGTCAATGTTGCGGGCGGTGTAGCGCACGGCGCCGTTAAAAATTTCCGTCTTGCCCGTGCAGACTATACTGTCTCCCTCTTTGAGTTTTTTTATTTTTTCCACGGTACTCTTGCGCGTAAAATAGGTCACTCTCATCTGCGCGGTGGAATCGTTCAGAACTATGGAAAAATAGGTCTTTTCAAGCCCGTCCTTTTTGCGCGTGTATGTGCGCTCCTCAATGTGTTCAATTACGCCGCACACGACGACGTTTTCGCTTTCGAAATTGACGTCGGCAAGATAGACGGCGGTCTTCTGGAAGGTATCGCTTTCAACAGGCGTAAAGTCCTCTATCTGAAAGGTGCGGACGGGAATGGTGTATTCTATATTTTCCTTCTCCTCTTCTATCTCTATGCTCTCGAGTTTTTTATCGCTGCGCACGCAGCGACCTGTGAACTTGCCGCAATAGGTTTTGGAGAGTATCGCAACTATCTTTCCGGCAACGTCGTCCGAATAAGCCGTGCCCGCTATGACGGAGATTGTAAAATCGAACCCCTCATCCGTCTTTTGCACGGCTATGTCGTCCTCGGTTATCAGGCTTGCAAGCGCTTTGCTGCACTTATCTATTGCCCCCTTAATGCTCTTTGCAACCATCTTTTCGTCGGGGGTGAGCTTGGAAATTTCAACGTTGCAGTCAAACTCTTCGGGAACGAACGAGCGGGCAATCTGACGCGCTCTGTCCTCGTCCTCGGCGGTGAACGTGCGCTCGGTGACAAGGTTTATTTCGACGGCATGTGAGGACTTATACAGGCTTATGCCCGAAACAATCGCCCTGCCGAATGATGGAATTGTGTGTATTTGCTTTAAAAATTCAGTCATTTAAAAGTTTCTCTATCTCCTGCATGAACGCTTCTTCCGCGTTTGCAGACGGAATTTTTTTGATTATCTCGCCGCCCCTGAAGATTATGCAGTAATCGCGCGAGCCGGCAATGCCTATGTCGCAGTCCTTAGCCTCGCCGGGACCGTTTACAACGCAGCCCATTACGGCTACTTTTAAAGGTTTTTTTATGTTCCGAACCCTTTGGGTGATCTTTTGGGCAAGCCCCATGGAATTCCACATGCACCTGCCGCAGGTGGGACAGGAGATGACGTCGACGTAATTTTTTTCCAGCCCGACGGCGCGGAGAATATTGCGGGCGGCGTAAACTTCCTTTACGGGGTCGTCGGTTATGGATACGCGCATGGTGTCGCCTATGCCCCTTAAAAGGAGGGCTCCGAGCGCCGCCGAGGATTTGACTATTGCCATCTCCTCCGTGCCCGCCTCGGTCACGCCTATATGCAGGGGATAGTCGCAGCGCTCTGAAAGCAGCGTATATGCAGCGACCGTGAGGGAAACCGAGGAAGCCTTTACCGAGATTACTATATCCTCTATACCCTCCCTCTCTAAAATGCGCACGTTGTGCAGGGCGCTTTCGACGAGGGAATATTCGTTCTTGCCGTACTTTGCAAGGTATTCCTTTTCGACGCTGCCCGTATTCGCGCCCACGCGGACCGGGATATGGTGAGCCTTTACGCAGTCGGCTACCGCCTTTATCTGCGCCTCGCCGCCTATGTTGCCCGGATTTATGCGCACCTTGTCGCAGCCGTTTTCGATTGAAGCGATTGCAAATTTATAGTCGAAATGAATATCTGCGACAAGAGGAATTTTTATTCTGTCCTTTATCGACATTATGGCTTTTGCATCGCTTTCGTCGAGAACGGAGACGCGAATTATATCGCACCCCGCCCCCTCGAGCCTGTTTATCTGTTCAACGGTGGCGTTGACGTCGGCAGTCTTTGTGGTGCACATGGACTGTATCTTTACGCTGTTACCGCCGCCCAACATTACGCCGCCTACGTTTACAACTCTTGTTTTACCTTTCATATCTGCAAAATTTAAGGCAGCTTTAAACTGCCTTAAGAAAAATTATTTTTTGCCGTCCATCAGCTTCTGAAGCTCAGCCATAAAGGAGGAAATATCTTTGAACGAGCGGTAAACGCTGGCATAGCGGACGTAAGCCACTTCGTCGAGGTTTTTGAGCTCGTCCATTACCATTTCGCCGATTGCCTTCGAGGAAATTTCCTGCTCCATTGAATTGTACACGCGCTTGGTTATTTTATCGACAAGGGCATCTATATCGCTCATGGAGACAGGACGCTTTTCACACGCCTTGACTATTCCGTTTTTTATTTTTCCCGCATCGAAAGACTGCCTCGTGCCGTTTGCCTTTACGACAAGAACGGGGGTATCCTCTATCGTTTCATACGTGGTGAAACGCTTGCCGCAACGGATGCACTCCCTTCTGCGGCGGATTGTCCTTCCTTCGTCGGCGGAACGGCTGTCGATAACCTTGCTGTCCTCACAGCCGCAATATAAACATTTCATTTTATCACCTTTATGCTTTTTATCAATTTTACCACAAAATATTGTGTTTGTAAAGGGAATTGAGCGAAAATATATGTTGCACTATCATTC
>CALVMP010000071.1 GCA_944346655.1 uncultured Clostridia bacterium | reverse complement strand
CGGGGCGGTGCGGCTACAGGAGTTTCACCTGCAGCATTGCGGCTTTAAAGGCGCCGTGCCTTTTGATAAAGGGGGATGAAAAAACTCAAATTGCGTTTAAATTCAGTTTGAGAAAAATAAGAACCCTAAAAATTACTTGACGCTGTAGAGGAGGTCGAAGTAGGTGGGATAGGGCCAGTATTCCGACGAGCATATCTTTTCCATGCCGTCGATAACTTCGCGCATTTCGTCCATGACGGGCAATACCTCGTGTGCCATCGCCTGCGACGCGGGAACAACCTCGTCCATGTGGATATCGGCAAGAGTATCCTCAAGCTTTACGATGAGCGAAGAGAGTTTATCGTTGCCCTCGGAGAGCTTCATTATGAGGTCGCGCTCGGTGTTGCAGGGAATGGAATCGTTTACCGCCTGCTTTGCCGCAACGTTTGCGCAGAGGTCGGCGACATAGTCGGATACGGCGGGGATTATGTCCTGCTTAACCATTTCGAGGAGGGTTAAAGCTTCGATATTTATTATCTTCGTGTAGTTTTCAAGCTGAATGTCCGCGCGGGCGATGGCTTCAGCCTTTGTATATACGCCCTGCTTTACGAACACCTGAATGTTCTTATCCTCGAAGCATACGGGCACGGCGTCGGCGGTCGTCTTGTTGTTCAGAAGTCCGCGCTTCATTGCCTCGGGCTCCCATTCGGGACCGTAGCCGTCGAGGTTGAAGATTATGCGGTAGTGAGCCTTGAGCTCGCGCTCGACAATCTTGTTTGCCGCACTCTCGAGGTCCTTTGCCCCTTCAAGCTCGTCGGCGAACTGTTCGAAGGCGTCAGCGACGATGGTGTTGAGCACAATGTTGGGGTCGGAGACATTTGCCTGCGAACCAAGCATGCGGAACTCGAACTTGTTGCCAGTGAAGGCGAAGGGCGACGTTCTGTTTCTGTCGGTTGCGTCCTTGGGGAAGATGGGCGATTCGGGAACGCCTATCGAGCCTTCAAGCGCCTTTCTGGGGACATAGTCCTCGCCCTTGACTATAGAATCGACGAGGGCGCCGAGCTGGTCGCCGAGGTAGATTGAAATGATTGCGGGGGGAGCCTCGTTTGCGCCGAGACGGTGGTCGTTGCCCGCGGAGGCAACCGAAGCTCTTAAGATGCCCTGATAGTCGTCGACAGCCTTGACGACTGCCGCAAGCACGAGTTTGAAGAGCGTGTTGTGCTCGGGCGCATTGCCGGGGTCGAGAAGGTTGAAACCCGCGTCGGTCGACATGGACCAGTTGTTGTGCTTGCCGGAGCCGTTTATGCCCTCGAAGGGTTTTTCGTGCAGCAGGCAGACGAGACCGTGTTTTTTGGCAACCTTGCGCATCACCTCCATGGTGAGCATATTCATGTCAACCGCCTTATTGGTGGTGGAGAACACGGGAGCCATTTCATGCTGGGCGGGAGCAACCTCGTTGTGTTTCGTCTTTGAAGGAATGCCGTAGGACCATAGTTCCTTGTCGAGGTCAGCCATGAATTCGGCAATTCTGGGTTTGAGCACGCCGAAGTAGTGGTCCTCGAGCTCCTGTCCGCGGCTGACGGGCGCGCCGAAGAGGGTGCGACCAGTGAGCTGCAAATCCTTCCTCTTTTCGTACATCTCCTCGGTGATGAGGAAGTACTCCTGCTCCGGCCCCACCGTCGTGGAGACCTTTTTGCAGGCTATGCCGAAGAGGGAAAGTATTCTCTTTGCCTGCTTGTCGATGGCTGTCATCGAGCGGAGCAGCGGGGATTTTTTATCGAGCGTTTCGCCCGTGTAGGATACGAAAACGGTGGGAATGTAGAGCGTGCCCTCTTTTACGAACGCGGGCGAGGTGGGATCCCATGCGGTGTAACCCCTTGCCATGAACGTCGCCCTCGAACCGCCCGAGGGGAAGGACGAGGCGTCGGGTTCGCCGACTATAAGGCTCTTGCCCGTAAGACGCATTATAACCTTGTCGCCTTCGGGTTCGATAAAGCTGTCGTGCTTTTCTGCCGTAAGTCCCGTGAGGGGCTGGAACCAGTGGGTGTAGTGCGTTGCGCCCTTGGATACCGCCCAGTCCTTCATGGCGGCGGCAACCGAACCTGCTATGGATACGTCGAGCTGCTTGCCCGATTCAATTGTTGCCCTTAAAGCTTTGTAAACTTCCTTGGGCAGGGTCTCTTTCTGGACGGCGTCGTTGAATACGTTTTCACCGAACATTTGGGGTACGTTCATCTTTAAACTCCTCATATTAATATTATTTTCAAGTGGCTCTCTCACAGTCACTCAATTTGCGCGTTTATTCACCTCATCGGGTGAAATTTTGTTTACGAATAAGATTATAAAATAAATACGTTCGTAAGTCAAATAATAAAGCCAAACTCGTTTTTCACAACTTTTTATATAAAACATAATCAGAACTTATATACTTTTATGAAAACCGAAGGACCCGCTTATACCATATACCGCCCGCCGCAACTAATCAATATTTATAAATAAAACAACAAACCCGCTCCCTCGGTGAAGGGAGCGGGAAAATTTATTATTGTGTGAGTTTTTTTATAAGGTCTGAGAGGACTTCGAAATAGTTTTCAAAGGTCTTGCCGCAGACTTCGGCGTTTTTTATGGTGACATTGCCGCACCTTAAGCCCGTGACGGCGAACGCCATTGCCACCCTGTGGTCGCCGAAGCTATCCAAAGGACAGCCTAAAAGTTCGGAGGGATAAATTTTAACGCAGTCGCTCCCCTCCTCCACCTTCGCGCCGAGGGCTGTGAGATTTTTTACGATTGCCGAAATTCTGTCGCACTCCTGCCCGCGGATATGCCCTATACCCGTTATCGTCGTCGGCTCCTTAAAATAGGGCGCAATTGCGGCGAGTGTGAGCGCCTGGTCGGAAAAAGAGGACATGTCGACCAAGCCGCCGTCGAAATTGTTTAAAAGTTCGATGAGTTTATAGTCGCCCTGCATGGTGTGGGGCATGACTCCGCGCACGCAAATGTTAGTACCCAGAATTTTATTCATGGCGTAGAAATAGCACGCGGCTGAGATGTCGGGCTCTATGTCGTAGCTCTTGGGCTCGTACGCGCCGCGGACAAAGTAGGTTTTGCCGCTTTGCGCTACGTCGACGCCGAAGGACCACATCATGTCGAGCGTCATGTTTACGTAGTTCATGCCGTGGCTGCCCTCCACCTCGATTTCCATGCCGTTTTTTGCGCACACCGCCGAGATGAGGAGCGCCGAAAGATACTGGCTGGATTTGTCAATGTTGACCTTTACCCTTTGCGCGGGATTTTTTGCCCCCTCGACTATAAAGGGAAAGCAGTTTTCCTCGCCCAAAAAGGTGAAAGTTGCGCCCGTTTCCTTTAAGGAATTAATTAAGGGCGCTATGGGACGGCGCTTCATCTGTTCGGAACTGTCGAAGGTGAACCTCCCGTTTGAAAGCGCCGCGAGCGCCGTCAAAAACCTTGCCGCAGTGCCCGCCGAACCGACGTAGACTTCCGCCTCCTTTACGGGAAGAGTGCCGCCGCAGCCTTCAACGTTTACAGTCGTGCCGTCGACCTCAACCTTTATACCGAGCGAACGGAGCCCTTGAATAAACTCCGCGCAGTCTCCCGTTACCTGAGCGCCGTACAATGTAGACCTGCCGTCCGCAAGGGCGGCTAAGAGAAGCGCCCGCGCCGTTATAGACTTTGAGCCCGGCACGGTTACGTACTGTTTGGGGTTTTTAATTGAGCCGTAAATTTTAGGTACTTTGTAATTCATTTTCTTCGCCTTAAAATGTCGCCTTCATGCAGTATATAGGGGCAGTTTATGGTGTAGTGCTCCTGAACGCGTTTGCAGTCGTCGACCTCCGTTCCGTCGGGGAGTTCAGCCCGTTCGACGACAAAGCTCTTGCCGAAGTTATCCGTCGGGGACAAAACTTCGAGCCTTTCGCCCACCTTGAACCTGCCGCGCATTTCGACGACGGCGCAGCCCTCTTTACCCTCGAGAACGTTTGCGATATAGTCGCAGTCGCCCTTGGTCTGGCTGTCGGTGTAGTTGACAGTCTCGTCGTTCTTGCCCAGCATATACGCCGTGGTATAGTCGCGGTGGGCTGCCGTCAAGAGCTCCCTTTCGACGATATCGGAGTACCCCCCGTCAATGCAGCGGCGGTAGGCGTTTATTACGGTGGCGAGATAGTACTCGCTCTTCATTCTGCCCTCGATTTTAAAGGAACATACGCCCGCATTTGCAAGCTCGTTTAAGTGGGCGGACATATTTAAATCCTTTGAATTGAAGATATATGTGCCCCTTTCGTCCTCCTCTACGTTCATCCAGCCGCTCTCCGTTCCCGTTTCGTTCTTGCGGACCTGCCAGTTCCAGCGGCACGCCTGAACGCATTCGCCGCGGTTGGAATCCCTGCCCGCGAGGTAGTTTGAAAGAAGGCACCTGCCCGAGTAGGATATGCACATGGCGCCGTGAACGAACGCCTCGAGCTCGATATCGGGCACAAAGGCGTGGATTTCCGCAATTTCGGAAAGCGAGAGTTCACGGGCGAGAATTACCCTCGCCGCGCCCAGTTCCTTCCAGAATTTTACGGCGTACTTGTTGGTGACGTTCGCCTGCGTGGAGACGTGCACGGGGAGGTCGGGAGCCGCCCTTCTGCACGCGTAGAAAACGCCTGGGTCGGAGATGATAGCCGCGTCAGCGCCAATCGAAGCGAGGCGGGAAAAATATTCCTCAAGCTCCGGCATATCTGCGTTCTTTGCAAATATGTTTACGGTGACATATATTTTTTTGCCGAGGGAGTGAGCAAACTTTATGGCGCTTTCAAGCTCTTCATAAGAAAAATTATCGGCAAAGGAGCGCAGGGAGAATGCCTTGCCGCCCACATATGCCGCGTCCGCGCCGAAATAGAGCGCCGTATTTAATTTTGCGCGGTTGCCCGCGGGAGCCAAAAGTTCAACATTCATCTGTCTTTACCGAAACTGCCATGCCGTTGCCTATGTCGGCGATATATGTCAAAAGTCCGCCGTCCGACTGCACGGCGGCAATATATTCCTTAATGTGTTCGACGAGCATTCTGCGCTTGGGCGGAACGGGCTCTTCGCCGTTGACCCAGCCGTACATGAGAATATCGTCGGCTAAAATGACGCCGCCCGCCTTTAAAAGGCGCTTTAAATGGGGCAGCCACTTTACGTACTGCACCTTTGGACCGTCGAGAAAAATGAGGTCGCAATCCATTTCGAGCGAGGGAAGAATTTCGGCGGCGTCCCCTTCAAAGAGGGTGACCCTGTCCTCCACCCCCGCTTTTGCAAAATTTTGTTCAGCTTCGCGGAGGAAATCCTTGTTCTTTTCGATGGTTATGAGCCGCGCCTGCGGGAGCGCCTGAAGGAGCGCTATGCCCGAGGCGCCTATAGCCGTACCCACCTCGAGAATGGTTTTAGCGTTTATCGCCCTTGCCTGAACGAGAAGAAACTGCAAAGTTTCGTCCGACGACACGGGAATGGAGCGTTCGAACGCCGACTTGCGTATGCCCTCAAGCAGAGGGGATATCGTAAGCTTATTCAGATTTGCCGTGCGCGAGAGGCGCTCGGGGCGGGAGGTGTCGTTGTGGGCGTAAGAAAAGTCCATTAAAGTTCCACCACCACGGGCACCACCATGGGCGACTGCTTGGTTTTGCGCACAAGGTAGTTGCGGAGCGCCTTTTTGATGACGCGTTTAAGCTCGTCCACGCTGCCGCGGGGCAGGTCGTAGCCGGCGATTGCACGGTTTATGACGTCCTTCATTTCCCTGTCGTAGTCGCGGTGGAAGCCGAACACAAACCCGCGCGAATTGATGACGGGCTCGCCTATGACCTCGCCGCCCGATACCGCGACGGAGACTATGAATATGCCCTCCTGCGCGAGCTGGCGCCTGTCCTGCATGACGAGGGAAGCCTTTTCGTCCTCTATGCCCTCGCCGTC
>CALVMP010000070.1 GCA_944346655.1 uncultured Clostridia bacterium | reverse complement strand
CGCCATGTCGTCAACCTCGACGACTGGCAAAAGGACGAGCGACGCGATTACTTTTATAATATAGAGCTTTTGTGTGAGGCGATAGAAAGGGGCGTAAAAGTAAAATTTATCTATAATGTATTCGGAGCGGATAAAAAACTTCACCCCAAGCGCGAGGAGCCTTCGCTTATAAATCCCTATCAGCTCTTTTTAAAGAGCGGGCATTACTACCTTGCCTGCAATTACGACAAATACAGCAACCTTGCATATTGCCGCGTGGACAGAATCACCGATATTACCATCACTGAGGAAGCGGCAAAGCCGTGTACGGAAGTCGATGGCTGCGACAACGGTATAAACTTAGGCAAAATATCTAACCGCCTTCCCTATCTCTATGAGGACAAGCCCGAACGCATAGAGTTTGTAACGGCGAACGGCGCGGAAAATATGATAAACTATGTTCTTGACTGGTTCGGCGGCGACGTGCAGATAACAGAGCTTGACGACGGAAATTACAAATTTTCGCTCTTTGCAAGCCCTCGCGCCATGCGATTCTGGATATTGCAGTTCGGGAGGTATGTAAAGGTGCTTTCGCCGCAGTCACTCGTCGACAAAATTAAAGAGGATATAGTCTGCATGGGTGCATTGTATGAATAAAAGTTTTATTGTGGCGGCGATAGAAACTTCTGACCCGTTCTTCGATAAAAGGGTGCCGAATTTATTTAAAGATATGCCTATAGAGCTTGCCGCCGTAAAGGTAAAAGACGGGAAGATAGTCGATACTTTCTCCTCTTTTATAGGAGGGGAAGATGGCGATAGTTGCGGCATATATCTGGACGAATACGTTTCTGAACGCACAGGCATAACCGACGTTCACCTTTTGAATGCACCGATGGCGCAGAAGGTGTTTGCTGCATTTAAGTTGTTTGCAGGCGGTAATAAAATTATCGTCCGGAATGTCGCCGACAGGCGTGCGCTTTCAAGTTTTATGGCCGAGTATTGCGGTGGGGTGCAAAACGAGATTGTCAGTATATATGAGGACACCCTCGCGTGCGGCAATACCGCACTTGTGGAAAAGCTCAAAACGCAAAGCTGGGATGACATATTTGAGGATGAGGGCATAGTTCACACCCGCAAGGACAGTCTTTCCTTCTGTATATCCCTTACACAGCTTTTAACCTCGGATATTGACAGTGCGGCTCCGTAATGATAACATTGAAAACGAGGTGACATTATGAAAAAGCTTGAAGAAATTGTAAAAGATTTGCATGAAATCAATTTCGGTACAGACGGCATAATTCGTCCCCAAAACGACGGCGCGGATTATGATTACGACAAGTGGAACGGGAAGCATCGCTATGACGACGGACAATACTATTGTACGAAATGCGATAGCATTTCTCCCTGCACAATCAAAGGCGTCGATGGGTGTCTTGCAAATATTTCCCACGGGACGCATACATACGATTTTATAATGGCGCATAACCGTGACGAAAAGGATAGGGCGGAAAAATTTGCCGAAGTTGAGAGGTGGTCGAAAAAGCCCGTTTTGTTTGTCATGGAAAATCCCGGGTCGATGAGTAGTAATTCCCATAAACCTATGGGGAGCGGCAAAAAGCAGGCGTTAGAAAGCTGGTATTGGCTCGATAGCCGCTATAGCGAGCCTGACAAGGATTATATCTATCCCAACTTCTTCAGACAGAGAGAGTACGGCAAACTCGTATATTCCATAATCAATACATTTAAAATTGCCAACGGGTATCTTACCAATATGGTTAAGTGCGGCATATTAGACGGAAACGGGGAATATGTTACCACAGATAATTATAACGGAAAGATTGTAGATAACTGCATCGAGATGTGCCTGAAAAGGGAGATTGCCGCTCTGCGAGGCGGGGATGACAACCAGAAGGTGATAATCTTTGCATTCGGTCAAAATACATATGGCAGACTTATAGAAAAATTTACCGATTTGGATAAGTATAGCATATACTTGCTCCCGCACCCTGTAAACCGCCTTGCAAATGATTACAGAAAGTATGTTCTTTACGGCAAAATTGCCCGCGCGCTCTATAAAAATGACTTCTATAATGGCGCGGATTTCAACTTTATGTCCGCGCTCGGTAACGATAGAGAGGGGGATATGCCTGATTTAAGGGTATCGGTAGAAAAGGCGCGTGAAGTCATTGTATCAAATAAAGAACTTTTTTCTGAATTGGGCAATTTGGAAGAAAAGAACGGCTATTCGTCGGGCAAGGTTACCTTTAATATATCTTTTTTGAATGAGGAAGTTGTAAACGAAATAGTGCTCAGATACAAGTTCAAAAAAGAAGAGGCAGAATATAAGGTGCTTTGGGCGGGATATAACTTTTATGAAGATTATGTTGATTTGTGGGGAGGAAAATACGGAGATGAGGCTACAGAAGCTATATCCGAAAGCGAACGGGTAAAGTCTGGCTTATATAATTGCCTGTATAATTCTCTCGCCAAAATTGTTGAAGAACTGAAAAACGGCAAAACAAATTGAGAGGCATTCCTTAACATATAACCCCCGCGGGCGGCGCAATTCTGCGCCGCCCGCGGGGGTTAAAGGCGGCTATATCACAAGAGGTGGAGGACTTAATCGGAAGTCAACTGCTCGGGTACCGTTTTTTGTTCTGCAAAACACCGCCTTTGCGACCGATTAGCCGCCAGCTGAATAAGTCCGTTAAAGCCATATAGCCGAACAGTAGCAAGCTGCATAAAGCAATGGGAACAGACTTCAATCCCTCGTTTCTTTCACCAATACGGGCATTTTACTTTCGTCGAAGGAGCTTTCATTCCTCCGATACAACTATACTATAACATAACATTCCCCGCTTGTCAAGAAAATAGAAACAAATGTTTGTAAATTTTTATGCTGAATTGTTTGATTATTTTAATTCATAATGTTAAAATATAAAATATTATAGTGTAGAGTATTTTGAATGACATATTTTATGAATTCACCTATTTGTTATAAATCCTATGACTAATAAAGAGTTTTGTTTTTGTATAGAGCGATTACAACGTAACGATATGCGTGGTTTGTCGGCTTTATATGAAGAGTACTTTCAAAAAATTAAATTCCATGCATTGTCTTTTACTAAAGATACTCAATCAGCTTATGATATTGCTATGAATGTAATGGTGAAAATGATTGACTTTGACGGAGATCCCAATCAAATTAAAAATCATGTCGCTTACTTAATGGCAATAGCGAAAAATGAGTCCCTAAATTTTATTAAACACAACTTACGCAATACTCAAATTAATTTTGAAATTTGCAACGGCACGCAGTTCGATGAAAATACTTTGTGGCTGAATGATATTTTGGATACATTAAACGAAGAAGAACGAGAGGTGTTTGTATCACATTGTATTTGGGGGATAAATTTAAGGGACATAGCAAAGCAAAGGCAAAAATCATATCCTACAATAATAAGAATATATACTTCAATAAAAAATAAAATCAAAGATATTTATAATTAATATTCAGGTATGGGCGGATAATGGATAAGTTGCAAAAAGAAATTAAGAAAAGAATGAATAAAGACAAGAAGGACTTTAATGATTGGTATGCTGAAAATCATGAGTTGCTTGGTAAATTTGGTGACGATAAAAGTTCGGAAATAGACCAAGGCGGTATTGCCGCAAAACGAAAACTATGGTTGCCGGTTGCTGCGTTTCTGCTGGTTGCGGTTATTTGCCTGGCGATAGTATTGCCTTTGAGTTTAAATCGCGATAACGATTTTGACATCGGCCTTGGCGGTGGGGAGGACAGTTATGAAAGTATAATTCTGGAGGATAAACTCAACGAGCTGCTTTTAAAATATGATTTTCTTAATAAGATGCTGATAGACGAGCAACTTGAAGTGCGATTGCTGGAAGACGACAAGTTGGTCATGTATATCATAGGCGGAAATATATCAGAGCGGCAAGAGTATTATATTACAGTCCGCATACCCACTGACAGCGGTTATAACTTCGCTACCAAAGAAATGTATCAATCTCTACCGAATGAAACTAATTCGGGGGAATGGTTCGTAACGTACGGGGCAGGCATAACGCAGGGGAACGGCTTATATATGAATCTGCTCAGATTGGAAAAAGGAGAAGAGATATTATATATGCAAGTTCAATGTCCGGAAGATGGTATAAGCTACATTCTAAACGAGTTTATTATTTAGCATAATTAAAATTAGTGATTTTTTAAGGCGTATGCGCATTATGCGCGTACGCCTTTTCTACTACTTTAAAAGCAGAAATGTAATAATTTTGTAAAAAGTAGAATGTGCTGATAAATTTAGGGTTGTAAAATTGTCTTATAGATAAAGAAATTAAAAGGAGGACTTTAAATGAAAATTAAAACAGGTCTTATAGCAACAACTTGTTTAGTTACTTGCATCTTGACCGGAGTACTGGGCGGTTGTGCAAATACGGTTTCGGGCAGGGTCTATACGCTTCAACAAGCTTATGACAATCAGCTTTAATTAAAATATGGAGGATATAAATGAAGTTTAGAGTATTTCTATGCGTAGCTGCTAGTATCGTTGCCGGTACTATCGGGTGTATGTTTGGTGGTTGCGGTAACCGTGAATGGTATGACCAAATCAAATATGACTACGCAAGACAGAATAATTATAAAGTTGACGAGTTAAGTCTTGACGTCTATGGCGAATACAATGGCACTTATGTGTTTATAATCGACGGGCCTTGGGGTTATCCGGGTGTTGAGGTGGGTACGGTTGAAATCGGCGGAGTGGAGTTCTATTTTTCCAGCCCGCGTATTCCCGAAGCGTATAATAACGGTTCGTTTTATTCATTGCAGGAAGCATATGATGAACAACTGCTGACACATAATGACTTGGTCGACGTGAACGAAAAATTTATTGCTGGCGAATACACAACGTATTAATATGCACATACGCCTTTTTTACTGCTTAGAAAACAAAAATGTAATAATTTTGTAAAAAGTAGAATGTGCTGATAAATTTAGAGTTGTAAAATTGTCTTATAGATAAAGAAATTAAAAGGAGGACTTTAAATGAAAATTAAAACAGGTCTTATAGCAACAGCTTGTTTAGTTACTTGCATCTTGACCGGAGTACTGGGCGGTTGTGCAAATACGACTTCGGGCAGGGTCTATACGCTTCAACAAGCTTATGACAATCAGATTATTGCTTACAAAGATTTGCTCAGTATTGCTTATTACAAAAACGGTGGCACTGTATACAATGAGGAACTAATGAGTGAAGAGTTTGTCCCTGAACCCATGGCTCCTGAAAGTTTAAGTGATGAGTTAAACCGCTCTATAAAGCAAACGTTGGTCGATGACAGAAACAGTAATAATGCTTCAGTAAGTATTTCGCTAAAAAATATTGCCGATTGCAGATATTATGGCACTTATAATGGTGCCATAGCTTTCAGCACACTGTATTCCGAAAATGGTTCAGATTTTATTTTGGATACAGTTGAACATACGGAGGTGACGGAGGGGATTACTTTTTATTACAGTTCATTCAGCAATTTTTTTGATACTCAAAGTTATCATTTTACAAGTGGAATATTTATTTTTGTTGAAAATACAGCGTCTTCTTTGCTGAATAGTAAATGAATCTTTATCAAATAGCCCGTCGCGAAATTTCGCGACGGGCTAATTATAATCCTGTCGCATACTTGATTTACTCCTTCTTTTAAGATATAATGTAGAAAATATACAGGATAAGGGAAAGACTTTAACTATGGAGAACAAGATAAAGGTATTTGAAAGCAAGCAGGTACGCACTCTGTGGAACGCTGAAGAGGAGGAGTGGTATTTCTCCGTTGTGGATATTGTCGCTATCTTGACTGATAACGACTATCAGGGTGCGCGCAATTATTGGAAAGTATTGAAGAACAGGCTTTCAAAGGAGGGCAGTGAACTGGTTACAAATTGTAACCGTTTGAAAATGCAGGCGGCGGACGGAAAGATGCGTCCGACCGATTGCCTTGATACAAAGGGTGTTCTGCGCTTGGTGCAGTCAATACCGTCACCCAAGGCGGAGCCGTTCAAAATGTGGCTCGCGCAGGTCGGCAGCGA
>CALVMP010000069.1 GCA_944346655.1 uncultured Clostridia bacterium | reverse complement strand
TTAGCTCAGTCGGCAGAGCACGTGACTTTTAATCACGGTGTCCCGGGTTCGAATCTCGGATGGATCACCATGTCTATACCTATCTGATAAAGATAGTTCAAATAAGGTGAACACGGGTTCGAATGCCTCCTGGATCACCACGCATTATACTACTTTGAAATGGTAGTTTGAATAGGTGAAACACGGGTTCGAATGCCTACTGGATCACCACGTCTGTATCTGCCTGATAAAGGTAGTTTAAATAAGGTGAACGCAGGTTCGAAAATCCTTAGTTTCACCGCACAAAAGAATAATGCACCTTTAGCTCAGTTGGTAGAGCAACTGACTCTTAATCAGTGGGCCGCGGGTTCGAGTCCCTCAAGGTGCACCAGAAAAGCCCGATTTTAGGCATAAAACGCTTAAAATCGGGTCTTTTTTTATGCCAATTTTTAAAATTCTGCCTTAAATAAGGTTGAAAATAAGGTTACATTTACAGCAATTTTTGTTTAATGAAGTCCTTTAACTTTATTATATAGTCATAGATAGGACTGCTGCCTTTTAAAAGTACGTCGGTGTATATGTCCATATTCGGGCTCCAGGTAAAAGCTCTGGAACACAAACTGCGGAACGCCGCAAGCTTTCTGCCGTTCAAAAGGCTTATGTCCTGACCGTCTATTATCACTTTTCCGCCTGTCGCCCTGTCAAGGGTGCCTAAAATGTTTAAAAGGGTGGACTTGCCGCTGCCCGACTTTCCCGCAACCGACACAAATTGCCCGTCGCCTATTTCGAGCGATGCACCGTTGAGCGCGTAAAAAAACTCGTCGCCCGATTTATAGCGCTTTTCCAGCCCGCTGACGGATATCATATCGACCCTCCGCAATAATTTTTAAACTATATTTTAATTATACAACAAAACTAAAATATAGCCAAAAACCAAAAAACCTTCCAACCGACCTTTAGGTCGGTTGGAAGGTGGTTTTGATAATGGGGGTAAAGTTATCTCGTTATGAGTTCGTAGGTGTAGCTCACATTTCCGTTATCGTCGGTCACGGGGGTGACGATGTATGTTTTCGCGCTGTCTCCCGTGCCGATGCGCAGCCTTATAACTTCCCTTCCGCCGCGCGTTTCCCTGTCAAATGTGAACGCCTGCGTCTCGCCGTCCTTTGTGGTGTACATTTTAACTTCCGTCTCGTCGTTTTCCACCTCGTATTCAAAGGACGCGCTCTCGGTGCGCCTGCCGTTTTGGTATATGGAGTAGCTGTATTCCTGTTCGGTCTCGCCGTGTTCTTCGGAAAAGCTCCTTTCAACCAGCATGTATCCTCCCTCGCCGAGCGTTACGTAAAACTTTGTTTCGCTCTCGCTTTCGCCGCGCTCTTCCTCAATTTCGGTTTCGCCGCGGATTGCGTAGTCGACGCCGCCAAGAACCATAACGCCTTCAATCGCGTATTCTTCCTCGCGCTCGCCGCCGTCAACCTCCGTTTCGGTCAGCATTTTGTTGTAGTGCATTTCATAGCCGTGGGTGTTGCCCGCCATATCTGCGTAGGAGATAACCGTCTTGTCGGTGTACTCCGCGCGTTCGCTCTCTCCCTCGGTAATGGTGAACGCTCCGTCGCTCAAAAGGCTTTCGACAAGCGCCATGTATCCGTCGAGTTCGGTTGTGGGCGATTCGGGAGTGACTTCGGGCGTAACTTCGGGAGTAACCTCGGGAGTGACTTCGGGCGTGGCTTTGGGTGCGGTCTCTTCGTTGGCAGTTATTATCATTCCCGCGGAAGCCGCGCTGAAGGCGTATACCGAATTTGTCGAGGTGAGCTCGTCAAACTTCACGTGTTCGCCCTGCGAATTGCATGCGGCAAGTCCCATCGCCGTTGCAAGTGATGCTGAAATTATTAAAGCGGTTATAAGTTTTTTCATTTTATTTTCCTCCTTTTGCTTTCACCTATATAACAATATTATTACCCGGTTTGTTGGTAAAACGCGAAAAAATTTTTCTGCCCTTGACGATATTTAAAAAAAATGCTATCATTATTATATAAAAATATAAAAAAATTTTTTATTTTACAAACAATCTGCCCTTTGAAATTGTTATTATGGTAGAAAGGATATGAACGAGATAAAGCTTGAACGCCATGTGGAACGGCTCAGGCAGGGCGACAATTCGGCATTCGACTATATCTACGAGCACACAAACCGTGCGGTGTACTTTGCGATTTTATACATCGTGCGCGACAAAATGTATGCCGAAGATATTCTTCACGACGCCTACATAAAAGCCATACAAAACCTGCACGGCTATTCGGCGGGCACAAATTTTATCGGCTGGCTGACAGTTATCGCCCGCTCGCTCGCTTTAAACCATCTCAAAAAGCACAGGCGCGAAGTCGCGACCGATTTTACCGAGGAGGCGTACAGGTTCGGCGGGTCGGAGATAGAACTGCCCGAAATTTTTGCGTTAGCTTCAAAAATTCTTGCCGAGGACGAGTACGAAATTTTAATGCTGTGTCAGGTTGCGGGGTACAAACGCAGGGAGGTTGCCCAAATGCTCTCCATGCCGATAGCCACCGTTACGTGGAAGAACAACCAGGCGCTTAAAAAGCTGAAAAAACACATTCTTGAGGAGGGCGGAATATGAACCTGAAAAAACTGCTTAAAGAACAGGGCGCAGCCGTTCTGCCCGATGAAAGGGTAAAAGATGGCATAAGGGCAGAGCTCGGCTATACGGCAAATGACAATATCGTCCCTGCAGGCGGCGGCGCGGCTAAAGTAAGGAATGTAAGGAACATAAAAACGGTTGCCGCAATAACGGCTGCCGCCGTCGCGGTATGCGCCGTCGGCGTAACATTGGGCGTGGTTTTAAGTTCCGAAAAAGTTACTCTTCCCGACACGGGGCTTTCTATCGACGACGGCAAGTTTGAGGAGATAACCTCCTCGGGCGAGTTCTACGCCTACGGGGCGGCATCCATAGGGGCGCTTCTCTCCGCGGGACAGCAGACGTTTTCGGCGGTCTCCGCAAAGAGCATAATTTATACCTCCGCACGGGCGACCTCTGTAGATTTTAACGAGCTTGACGGCTATATGTCTCTTGTCGAGGGGTTGCTCTCGGAGGGGGACATAAAGGGCGTCGAGGGCGCTGGTTCGGGCGGGTACGCGTACTCCATGACCATAACCTGTCCAAATCTTTCGGGCGGCGCTTCGACCTATGTAATGAACTACAACAAAATTTTCCGCGGCTCGGAGGAGGACGGTGATGAGAGGGAGGAGTACTATTCCATATCGGGCGAGCTCGTGGTGGAGGGCGTCTCCTACGAAGTTGAGGGCGACTACACTTCCGAGAGCGAGCCGGACGAGGAGGAGCACGAACTCTTCTTCAGGGCGTACACCTCCAAAAGTTCCTATATCGAAGTCGAGCGCGAGAGCGAGAATGAGGAGGACGAGAGCGAAATTGAGTATGTGTATTCGCGCTATTCCTCGGGCGAACGCACCGAGCGCACGACGGTAAAGTATGAAAGCGAAGAGGGAGAAACGAGCATCTGTATCGAGATTGAGCGCGGGGGTCAAAAGGACGAACTCCACCTGCGCCCCGCCTCAGGTCAGGACGGCTCAATCCTTTCGGCGCGCGGAAGGCTGAACGGCGAAAACGTGCGCTTCTATGTCTACCGCGACGGCGGCGGCTACAGATATGTTTTTTAATCTTTTGCTATAAAATTCCCCCCGGTTTACAAAGAGGGGAATTTTTGTTTGTTCGGAGAAATCAGTAAATTTATAATTAATATAGTTAATACAAATAATATAGTTATTACAAAAAATCTGTTACAGTTAATACAAAAAACAGCGGACAGGGATTGTTAAATCTATTTAAAATCTTGCAATTAAGGTTGTACGGTAGTATAATTAAAAGAGAGGCAGAACAATGATTTATAACAGCGTTGAAAAAATTGTGGGTAACACACCCCTTTTAAAACTGAACAACTACAAAAAAGCCGTAAACGCCGCGGCGGATATTTTCGCCAAGGTCGAACTCTTCAACCCCGCGGGTTCTATAAAGGACAGGGTTGCAAAGAACATGATAGACGTCGCCGAAAGGGAAGGCAAGCTCAAAAGGGGAGCTACCATAATCGAACCCACGAGCGGCAACACGGGCATAGGTCTCGCCGCGATCGGCGGGGCAAGGGGATATAAAGTTATCTTAACCATGCCCGACACCATGTCGGCGGAGCGCATAAACCTGATAAGGGCGTACGGCGCCGAGGTTATTTTAACCGACGGCAAAAAGGGCATGGCGGGTGCGATAGAAAAAGCGGAGCAAATTGCAGCTTCAACCAAAGGCGCGTTCATTCCCGACCAGTTCTCCAATCCCGCCAATCCCGAGGCGCACTATCTCACCACCGGTCCCGAAATCTGGAACGATATCGGCGGAAAGGTTGATATCTTTGTCGCAGGCGTGGGCACGGGCGGAACCATTTCGGGCGCGGGCAGGTATTTAAAGGAGCACAACCCCGATATCAAAATTGTCGCCGTCGAACCCTCGGGTTCCCCTGTGCTCTCAAAGGGATATCCCGGTCCCCACGGCATTCAGGGCATCGGCGCGGGCTTTGTTCCCAAGGCGCTCGACACAAAAATTTACGACGAAGTTTTAGCTGTTACGGAGGAGCAGTCGTTCTCGGCGGCACGGCTGTTTGCCAAATGCGAGGGCATGCTCTGCGGAATCTCATCGGGCGCGGCGCTCCATGCCGCAACGCTGGTTGCAAACCGACCCGAAAATGCGGGTAAAAACATAGTCGTCGTTCTCCCCGATACGGGCGACAGGTATCTTTCAACACCCCTCTTTTCGTAAAATTTCAGTAAAAATTATTTGTGTTTGCGCGCCCGCGCTGGTATAATGTAGGGGAAAAGATTAAAGGAAGTGCGCAAGATGAACTACAGAGAATTATCTTTAAAAAAACACGGGGAGTGGAAGGGCAAAATCGAAACGGTCTGCCGCGTTCCCGTCGGCACGAGGGAGGATCTGTCCGTAGCTTACACCCCGGGCGTTGCCGAACCATGCATGGCGATACACGATGACGTGGAAAAGTCGTTCGAACTCACACGGCGCTGGAACACCGTGCCCGTCATCACCGACGGCACCGCCGTTTTAGGGCTCGGTGACATAGGTCCCGAAGCGGGCATGCCTGTAATGGAGGGCAAGTGTGCGCTCTTCAAGGCATACGGCGGTGTGGACGCATACCCCCTCTGCATCAAGAGCAAGGACCCGGAGGAGATTATCAAGACAATCAAACTGCTCTCGGGCTCCTTCGGCGGCATAAATCTCGAGGATATCTCCGCCCCCCGCTGTTTCGAAATTGAAACGCGGCTCAAAGAGGAGCTCGATATTCCCGTCTTTCACGACGACCAGCACGGCACGGCAATCGTAGTCGCAGCCGCCTTCACCAACGCCTTAAAACTTGCGGGCAAAAAGAGGGAGGAGGTAAAGGTAGTCGTAAACGGCGCGGGCGCCGCAGGCATTTCAATCGGCAAATTTTTGTTGAAACTGGGCGTAAAGGATATAACCATGTGCGACAAGTTCGGCATAATCTGCGAAGGCGACGAAGGACTGAACAGGGCGCACGAAGAAATTTCCCACCTCACCAACCTTTCCCGCCGCCACGGCACGCTTGCCGACGCAATGAAGGGTGCCGACGTGTTCATAGGCGTCTCCGCTCCCAACGTCGTAACTCCCGAAATGGTTAAAAGCATGGCTGAAAAGTCCATACTCTTCACCATGGCGAACCCCGTTCCCGAAATCGCCCCCGACCTTGCAAAGGGCGCCGGCGCGTACATAGTCGGCACGGGTTCCTCCCAGTACCCCAACCAGATAAACAACGTGCTCGTATTCCCGGGGCTCTTCCGCGGCGCACTGGACGTAAGGGCAAGCACGATAAACGACGAGATGATGCTCGCCGCCGCAAAGGGCATAGCGGAGTATGTGGGCGATAAGCTCTCCCGCGAATATATTCTGCCCTACGCCTACGATAAGGGCGCCCACGAATGCGTGGCAAAGGCTGTCGCCGAAGCCGCGGTGCAATCGGGGGTTTCCAAACTGTATAAATAATTATATAAAACAAAAACGCTTCCCCGTACAAGGGCGGTCGCGCAGGCGGCAATAGATACAAAAGCTTCCAAACTACATAAATAATTATAACAAAAAATGCTTCCCCGAAGTGATATGCACCCCAAAAGTTGGACAGACTTTTGGAGGTGCATATTTTCATGTCAAGAAAAAAGAAGTTTAACAC
>CALVMP010000068.1 GCA_944346655.1 uncultured Clostridia bacterium | reverse complement strand
CCGCCCGATTGCGGCACCCGACGGCAGGCTCAGCCTGTTTAGCGGAGCTCGCCCTTGGCGCGGGGGAATACTATAGTATCGCGGATGTTGCCCATGCCCGTCACATACATTAAGATTCTTTCAAGCCCCAGCCCGAACCCGCTGTGGGGCACCGAGCCGAACTTGCGCAGGTCCATATAGTTTTCGTAGTCGCTCATCTTCATGCCGCGCTCCTTTATGGCGGAGAGCAGTTTTTCGTAGTCCGCCTCTCTCTCGCTGCAGCCGATTATCTCGCCCACGCCGGGCACCAAAAGGTCGGTTGCGGCAACCGTCTTTCCGTCGGCGTTCTGCTTCATGTAAAAGCTCTTTATGTCCTTGGGATAGTTGACGACGAACACGGGTCTGTTGAACACCTCGTCGGTTAAATATCTTTCGTGTTCGGTCTGTAAATCAAGCCCCCACTCGACGGGGTAGACGAACTGTTTTCCGCTCTTCTTTAAAATTTCTATCGCTTCGGTGTAGTCGACCCTTGCGAACTCGTCGTCGACCACCTTCTGAAGCTTGGCGACGAGCCCCTTTTCGTAGAACCTTTCAAGCAGAGCCAGCTCGTCGGGGCACTCGTCTATTACGGCTTTTATAATGTACTTTATGAACTCTGTGGCAATCTCTATAATGTCGTCGAGCTCGGCAAAGGCAACCTCGGGCTCAATCTGCCAGAACTCCGCGGCGTGGCGGGTTGTGTTGGAATTCTCGGCGCGGAAGGTGGGTCCGAAGGTGTAAATCTTGCCGAACGCCATCGCCATGACTTCGCCCTCGAGCTGTCCCGAAACGGTCAGCCCCGCGCTCTGCCCGAAGAAATCGGCGGCGTTGTATTCCTCGAGGGACTTATACCCGGGCGCATAGCCGAGGGTGGTCACCTGGAAGATTTTACCCGCGCCCTCGCAGTCGCTCCCCGTGATTATGGGCGTGTGGGCGTAGATATAGTTGCGCTCCTGAAAATACCTGTGTATAGCCGCCGAAATTTTGGAGCGGATACGGAACACCGCGTTGAATGTGTTGGTGCGCACGCGCAGGTGTGGGAGGGTTCTTAAATAGTCCAAAGAGGTCTTTGCCTTCTGAATGGGATAGTCGAGGGGGCAGTCGCCGAGCAGGGTCACCTCTTCGGCGTTGATCTCGACCGTCTGATTTTTGTTGAACGACTTAACCGCCTTGCCGGTAATTTTTACGGAGGAGCCCACTCTTGTGGCTCCTTCGGGCAGGGTGACGTCGGATTTGTTTATGACTATCTGAAGGTGGGGCAGGGTGGTGCCGTCGTTCAGAGCCATGAACGCCATGTTCTTGCTGTCGCGGTAAAGACGTATCCAGCCGCACACGGTAACGCCCTTGTCGAAAAAGCTTTCGGGCGATTGCAAAATGTCGATAATGTCTGTATGTTTCATAAAAAGTACTCCTTTAAAACTCTCTCAAATGTTTATGTCGCCGGGCGAATTGATTTCACTGCCAAAGGTAGCCTTTTGTCATGTTGCGCGAGCGAAGCGCTGCTTTTGCGGCACTTTTGGGCGTGATTGAAAAGACGATAACAACCCGCAAAAACGTAGCCGCTGCGAGGGACGAAGTCCCGACCCCTGCCCGGGGGCTCCCGCTTGCGGGATACGGCAGTAAAATCTCGGAGCTTGCGACGGACAAAAGGCAGATAAGGGTGAAGGTTAGTTCCATAGCCTCGCGCACGCGTTAACCTTTAAACCCCGCTGTCGCCGTAGTTTTTCAGAACGCGGGCGGAGGGGTCGTTTACGTCGCAGTTCTCCCAGTTCTTGTTGGGCATCCAGAAGTCCTTAATAAGGTGCCCCTGACCGGGATAGTATTTTTCGAATATCTCGCGGTACAAAAGCGACTCCTTGGTAAAGGGCTGCGCATGGGTGTACTTTTTGCGCAGGGTTTCGAACTGTTCGTCCGTATATATGCTCTCGGCATACTCTTTAAGGTAGTCTACCATGGAGTGCCCGACCGCATCGGAGAACGCCGCCTTCTGGCGGTATAAAATGTCGTGCGGCAGATAGTCGCCCTCGAAGGACTTCCTTAAAAGATACTTGCCCATGTTGTAGGTGTTGAGCTTCTTCTGCGGGTCTATCGCCATTACGTACTTTACAAACTTTAAATCGCCGAAGGGCACGCGGGCTTCGAGCGAGTTTTCTGAGATGCACCTGTCGGCGCGGAGCACGTCGTACATGTACAGTTCGCGTATTCTCTTCTGGCTCTCCTTCTGGAACTCCTCGGCGTTGGGCGCGTAGTCGGTATATTTATAGCCGAACAGCTCGTCGGAAATTTCGCCCGTCAAAAGCACGCGGATATCCGTCTGTTCGTGAATGGCTTTGCAGATGAGGTACATGCCCATGGAGGCGCGCACGGTGGTTATGTCGAAGGTCTCTAAAACCTCTATTACCTTTTCAAGGCTCTCGAGAACTATGTCCTTATTTATGTAAATTTCGGTGTGCTCGCTGCCTATGTAGTCGGCAACCTGCCGCGCATACTTTAAATCTATCGCGTCCTCGCTCATGCCCACGGCAAAGGTGCGTATCTTTTTGCCCTGCTTTTTGTAGTACTTGGCGGCGATTGAGCACACCAGCGAACTGTCGAGCCCGCCCGAAAGAAGAAATCCCACGGGGGAGTCGGACTCCAGCCTCTTCAGAACGCCCTCGGTCAAAAGCGCGTTTATGTTTTTATATATCTCTTCGTGGCTGTCGGTAAGGTATTTGTCTACGTGCGCTATGTCGTTGTAGCACACAAATTTGCCGTCCTTGTAGTAGTGCCCCGGGGGGAAGGGGAACACCTTGTCGGTGAGGCTCATCAGAACCTTTGCCTCGGAGGCGAACATAATGTTTCCGCTCTTGGAATAGCCGTAAAAGAGGGGGCGTATGCCTATGGGGTCGCGGGCAGCCACAAACTTCTGGCTCTTTCTGTCGTAAATGATTATGGCAAACTCGGCGTCGAGCATTTTGAACATCTCCACGCCGTACTCCTCGTAGAGCGGCAAAAGTACTTCGCAGTCGGAGTTGGAGCGGAATTCATAGCCCTGTTCTATGAGCTGGCGGCGGATAAGGCGGAAGCCGAAAATTTCGCCGTTGCACACCACCTGGTTGCCTTTCAGGGAAAAGGGCTGCATGCCGAGGGAGGAAAGTCCCATAATGGCAAGGCGGTTGAAGCCTATATATCCCCCCGCGAGCGTCTGAATGCACCGCGCGTCGGGACCGCGCATGTACGACTTTGCAAACGCGGTGTCAATTTCCTGCAGAGAAACGTCTCTGCCTTCGTAGCCTATTATCGAACACATATATTTATTATCTCCTTTATTAGGGAATAGTGGTTAGGGAATAGAGATTAGTGAATAGTGAGTAGTGATTAGAGTATAGTGTTTAGTGAAGGCGAGGATTATTTAAGAGCAGTTTTTTAATTACTCCTCGCCATAATTATTCATTATTCAATATTCATTATTCATTCAATTATGCTTCATCTGCATTGCGGTGAGTATTATTTAATAATAATGTCATTCTGATTATAAAATAAAATCCCCGTTCGTCCTATAATATCTTAGGACGAACAGGGTCAAATGTCCGTGGTGCCACCTAAATTACCGCAAAGCAGTCACTTTGATAGCGGTCTGTCGCGCCGCCGTGTGCGGCAATCCTACTGCCCGCCGTACGAGGTTCAGACTGCATGCTCCCGAGGGTTCTTCGCTTAAAACTTCCCTGCGGAGCTTGCACCGCCCTCCGCTCGCTGTAAAGTCGTATCTTAAGCTACTCTCTCGCTCAACGCTATTGAATTTGTTTACCGTGAAACAAAAAACTTTTAAATAAAACTTATTATTTATTATAGCGGCTTTACTTTCGTTTGGCAAGCGTTTTGCATAAAAATTTTTAAATTATGCAAAAATACAAATTTTATACAACTTTATTCATTTTTATACAGCCGTTGAAAAACCTTTTAAGTTGTGCTATAATCATTTCAAACGCTTAAAGGAGGCGTAAATGGCAGTCATAGATATTTACAGCAAGGCGCCCTATCCCGCGTGCGCACTCTCCAACTTTGCCGCACACCCCTTTGTGTTCGAAAGCGTGGAGTGCGGCGGCATGGAGGGGTTTTTGCAGTCGCTCAAATATAAAAACATAAAAAAACAGCGAAAAGTGTGCCTGCTTTCGGGGAAGGAGGCAAAGGCGGCGGGCGCAAAAAAGAGGTGGTGGAAGCTTTCGGGCAACTTGTGGTGGCAGGGCAAAAGGTATAAAAGGCGTTCGGCGGAATTTTTTGAACTCCGCGTTAAAGCTTACAGGGCGCTTTTGAAAAATCAAAACTTCGCCGCCGCGCTCCGCGCGGCGGGGGACTCGGAGCTCGCCCACTCCATAGGCGGTCACAACATGCGCACCACAATTTTAACCGAGGAAGAATTTATCTCCATTTTAAACATAATAAGAAAATAAATATAAAAACACCTCCGCTGCATGCAGCGGAGGTGTTGTGTTGGCGTATGAAAGATTAATAGTTGCGCTTCAAGCCGAGGGCAATGCATATGCCCGCTATGGAAAGCAAAACCGCAACGCCCGCAATGCCCGCGGTTATAACCAGGGACGAATTCCCCTCTCCGTCTGTCGTCTGACCGTCGCCCTGTTCAAGCTGTTCCACGCGGTTTTCAAGGTCCTCGTAGTCGCTCTGCAATTTGTTTATAGCCGCCCATATGGCGTTGTCGGCAGCTTTATATGCAGAGTTGAGCTCGTCAATCTTTGCTTCAAGCCCTGCTGCGAGCGTTTCGAGCGAGGATATGTCGGCTTCAATCATGGCATCGGCTGCCTTATATTCCTGCTCGAGTTTATCCAGCGCCGCCTGCACCTCGGCGGTCGAAGCCTTTCCGGCAATGGCTGCGTCGAGCTCCGTTCTTGCGCTTTGCAGATCCTGCGCAACCTTGTCTATCGCCTGACCAAGCTCCGTTTTTGCCGCTTCTATGGCGCTTGTTATCTTCCCGTCTACATATGTTATCGTGGCGTATTGGTCCAAAATAGCGGTCAGGTCGCTGTCCGAAACATATTCCGCCAAAGCCGTTTCAAGAGCCGTGCCCGTCACATAGTCGTTCAAAATTTCGTTGAGCACCGCTTCTGTCACGTAGCCGCTCAGAATTTCGGTAAGAGCCGCGCTTGTTATGTAGCTGTTCAAAATTTCTGTCAGCTCGCTGTCCGTAACATAGCTGTCGAGCTCCGCAAGCTTTGCGACAATGGCTGCAATACCGTCGGAAAAGTCGTCGGCAGAGGGATCAAGAGCTTTTATTTCGTCTATAGCCTGCTCTATTTCTCCCACAACATTCATTGAGAGTGTTTCGATATATTTTCTGCCGAAATCGATACGGCTCTTCATTTCGACGGCATTGGCTTTTTGCTCATCGGTCGCCATGCTTTCAACATAATTGTCCAAAAGATATGTACATATATCTATGCGCTCAACGAGCTGCATGCCGAAGGTTATAATATCTGCCGTATGCGTGGAGGTGCTCAACTTGTCTATTGTCGTGTTGAGGTAGCCAAGGAAGCGTGCGATTGCAGTGTCAACGTCCTCTATGACGGCATATCGTGAGACGGTGGTGCCTATACTCGTATCAATACCTCCGATAATTGTCTGTCCTCCGTACCATGAAATCTGTGACGAACCCCACGATTGAGCTTTCCAGCCAAACACGGAACCGGTCGGTACTTCAACATTCATTTCCTCTGCCGTTGGATGGGTATAGTCCTCTCCGTGCAAATAGTCGCGGGTCTTGTCTATAGTCACGGAAACGCTGCTTGTTTTTCCGTACTTTACACTGTACAGCGGAAGTTCCGTCGCATAAAATTCCAATTCAACGGGCGTTGGCGAGGATACAAATGAATATGTCTCACCGCCCAGATACTCTATCTCTGTGCGGGCTGCAGCCTGTGCCCAGCCGAAAGTATAGTTTTTTGTCGTCGTTATTCCGGCTTCCTCCGCAGTGGGAAAGGTGAATGGAGTTCTGGAAATATTGTCGGGGATAGTCAGAACTTCTTCGTCGTTGAAACCATAAAATTTAACCGTATAGGTGGCTTCCTCGAAGCCGTACAGGTTAACGGTGCCGCCGTCCGTCTGCGAAAGTCCGCCCTGTATGGTCTGCCCGTCAGTGTAGTTAACGGGTATTCTGTCGCTGTAAATGCTCCAAGCCCAAACATAGCCCTCGCGTGTGGTCTGCCCGAGTGTTTCCGCCGTCTTTAAGGTATAATCTTCGCCGACGGTTGCGGTGTCTGTGAAAAGTATTGTGCCTTGATTATAATAATCATAATAATTTACGGTATATGTGCCCGTCTGGGCGGCGGCAGGAGTAACGTTGCCCAAAAGCGCCATGCCCGAAAGACAGAGCATCATAACCGCAACAAGCGCAAAAAGCGCAATGCGCGTGCGGCTGAAAAGTTTTTTCATATCGGTTTTCCCCCGTATAAATTTTTT
>CALVMP010000067.1 GCA_944346655.1 uncultured Clostridia bacterium | reverse complement strand
ACGCATGCCGACATGCACATGGTGAGCGACATGACCGCCGTGACAAGTAACGTCAGAAGTTTTTTCTTTTTCATTATTTCCCCTTATCGATAAAAAAATATTTAAATGTTAAAAGCTAAAATTTTTTGTTAGTAATTAACACAATTTGAATTGTAACATAAAAATTTACAAATGAAAAGCGTTTTAAGGCGAAAAAACAAAATTTAAATCGATAACTTTATATCGGTAGTCAATTAACTCGCGCAGGGAATAAACAAATTTTATGCAATTGTTGATAACTTTATACATTTTTACAAATGAACCCCTGCAAATCTTAAAAAAATGCAATAAAAATGTCTCATTTTTGATTAATTGTTGATAACTTTTCTTAAAACATATATTTTTTATGCTATGCACAACCTGAAATGTGCATAACTTTTTGTTGATAACCCTTCTATTTTAAAACCCCTCTCCCCGCACCAAGGCGGGGAGAGAGAATTTATTGTTTAAGATGAGGGATTATTAAACAATAATTTTTACGAAAGAGCCGCCGGATTTGCTTTTAGTGACTACAATCTGCTTATCGATTCTGTCCTTCAGTTCCGACACGTGAGAAATTATCCCCACAAGGCGGTTGCCCTCGGAAAGGGAGGAAAGCGCGTCTATCGCCTGATTTAATGAAGTTGAGTCGAGCGAGCCGAAGCCCTCGTCGACAAACATTGTATCCAGCCTCACGCCGCCCGCGGCTGCCTGAACGACGTCCGAAAGCCCGAGCGCGAGGGAGAGAGACGCCTTGAAAGATTCGCCGCCCGAGAGGGACTTTACCGACCTGCGCGAACCGTTGTAGTGGTCGATGACTTCCAAGTCGAGCCCGCTCTGGCTCCTTAAATTATCCGCCGAAGCACGGCGCGAAAGCTCGTACTGTCCGCCCGTCATCTTTAAGAGACGAACGTTGGCTTTGGCAATTATCCTGTCAAAATAAAAGCTCTGCACGTACGTTTCGAGCATGACCTTTTCCTTGCCCTGGACGTTGCCGTTTGCCGTATTTGAAAGGGCGCGGAATATGGAGTACTTTTTTGACGCCTCCGCAAAGCGGGGACGGGCAGCGGAAATTTCCCTTTTGGCGTTGCCGTTTATGGTGAAGCGGGTTGCAACCTCCTGAAGTGCCGTTTTGAAAACGGAGAGCTTTTTTTCAAGCTCCGCCGCCCTGGCGTTGAGCGCGGGGACGTCGGCGTCCTCTCCGCCCTCCAGACTCTGGTTGAGCCTCCTGAGTTCGCCGTCGAGACCGCTTGCCTTTAGACGGGACTGCTCAAGTTTACGGCGGGCGGCAGTCAGGGCGGCGTTGTATTGCGCGGATGAGGTCCTCATGGCGGTAATTTCTGCGTTGAGCGCCGAAAGGCTTTCAAAGGGCGCGTCCTTTAAAAGGGCGGATATATGCTCCTCCGAAGAGGCGATCGCCGTCTGAACAGAGGCGAGCTTCTGCCTTTGCGAGCCGAGCGAATCGTTCAAGCCGTTTAAAATTTGTTCGTTCGAGGATATGTCCGCCTCTACGCCGGGAATGGATGAGGCGAGCTTATCAAGTTTATCTACCGATTGCGCAAGGGCTGTGCGCTTTAGGGTAAGTTCTTCCATTCGCACGGCAATATCCCCCGGCGAAGCCACCCCCGCAGCTTTAAGCGATGCGGCAAGTTCCTCCTCCGCGGAGGAGAGCTTAGCCTTAATTTCCCCTGCGGCGGCGCTGGCTTTTTCGCGGAGGACGGAAAGTCTGTCGAATTCCCCCTTCAACTTCCCGAGCTGTGCCTCGTCGACAATTCTCCCCTCGGCACGTGCGGGCGAGGGATGGGTCGTGGAACCGCAGACGGGGCAGGGCTGACCTTCGCGCAGCTGCGTTGCGAGCAGACCCGCCTGGTTTTTTAAAAAGTCGTCGTATGCGCTGTTAAAACTTTCACGCGCGGCAGCCGTCTGTCCGTCGAGTGCGCAAAAGTTCTTCTGCTCCTCCTCAAGTCGGGTCGAAAGATTTATCACAACCTCCGTTCGCGCGGATATATCCCTGAGTTTTTGCAGTTCGCCGTTAATTTCGGAAAGCTTTGCCTCTGCCCTTGCGAGCTCTTCGGGCACGGACGACAGGTCTTTAAGGCGGGCGCGGAGCTCCTCGAGCCCGGTCGAGGCGGAAGTCCGCTTGCTCTCGCCCGCAGCAACGGCAGATTCGAGCGCGGACTTATTTTTTTTCAGTTCCTTAAGCCTGGTCTGTTCGTCGTTCAGGCGGGCATATGTGGGCACCAATGCCTCATACCGCGCAATTTTGTTGAGAAGAGCCGACTGTTCCTCAGCCATGCCCTCGAGGCGGGCGCACTCCCCCTCCTCTTCTTCGATTTGCGCCTTTAACTTTTCGCGCTCGGACTCCGCACGCGCAATATCGCTCTTGATTTTGCCCCTCGAGGCGGCGCCCGAAAGCGCCACCTTTACGGACGTGAGCTCTTCACGGACGGCGTTCTCGTCCATTTCGAGCCTGCTCTTCATCGCTTTGTCTTCGCATATTATGCGGTCAATGAGGTCGAGCGCTGCCTCGACCGCTCTGTCGCTCAACGGAGCTTTAAGCGTGCCGTAACTCAGTTCCATGCGTTCGTCGTCGTATTCGGAGACAGGTCCGCACTCTATTTCCCTGATTTTTTCCTCTATCCTGTCGGATACGTCGGTCATTTCAGTAAGCGCGTCAGAGGCAATGGTGCGCAGTTCGACCTGCAACACGGCGTAGTAGGAGGTTTTGAATATGTTCCTGAATATCCTCTGCCGGTCCTCGGTGGGGGCGTTTAAAAGCTTTAAAAACTCACCCTGCGCAATCATGGCGATCTGCATGAACTGCCCGCGCGTGAGCGCTAAAATTTCGGTGATTTTTTCGTCGACCTCCGAACGGCGGGTCACAATGTTGCCGTCGGGCAGAGTTAAGAGCGCTTCCGCTTTCTGTTCTGTAAATCCACCGCCGCGCTTTGACGGGCGCATATATGCGGGGCTGCGCCTTACCTTGTAGATTTTGCCGCCGTTGGAAAAGGTCAGTTCCACAAATGTGGGCGTATCCGCCGCGGCATAGCTCGAGCGCAGGCTGTCCACCTCCCTCACCCCGCCCGAAGGTTCGCCGTACAGCGCAAAGGTTATGGCGTCGAAGATTGTCGTCTTGCCCGCGCCGGTATCGCCCGTGATTAAATACAGCCCGCTCTCGCCGAGGGCAGACATATCTATTTCGACTTTGCCGGCATAAGGTCCGAACGCGGACATTACAATGTTGAGCGGTCTCAATTTGCACCCTCCCATATTCTTTCGATTATTTCGGACAGAGTTTTGACCATCTCGTCGGTGAGGTCAACCCCGTTCTGTTTCTTGTAGAGCTCGGAGAAGAGTTCGAGGGGGGATTTATCCGCCACGCTCTCCGCGCCGCTGTAGCCGCCCTCGGCGCGGGTGCGGGCGTTGTCGTATTCGAGCGCCATCAGATTGGGGTAAAAATAGCGGAGCTTTGCAAAACATTCGGGAATGTCCTCCTCGTCGGTGAGGGTTATTTTATAATAGTCGTCCGGGGACTTTCCGTTTAAAAAGCTCTTCGAGGTCACCTCCTCATAGCCCCCCCTTATCACATGGAAGTCGCGGAGGGGCTTTAATGGAATGGTGCCGACTTTTACATCCCCCTTTTTGCCGAGTTCGACAACAGTTATGCTCTTTTTGTGTTTGACCTCCGAAAAGGAGTACTTTAAAGGCGTGCCGCAGTACCTTACGACGGGCGAAATGTTCTGCGGTCCGTGAATGTGCCCGAGTGCGACGTAGTCCAAACCTTTAAAGACGCCGCCGTCCACGTTGTCGAGCCCGCCGACGGAGAGTTCTTCACTCTCGCACCGCGAAGCACCCGTGACAAACTGGTGGCACAACAGAACATTGCGCTCTAAATAGTCTATCTCTCCGAGAGTAAGAGCCCTCTCCACCGCCGCGGTGTAGCTTTCGACTTCCTCCCCCGTCACCCGCGAAACGTGCGCGGGCTTTATGAAGGGCAGAAGGTAAAAGTTCACCCTGCCGAACTCGTCCGAAAGCACAACCTTTGTAAGTCCCCCGTCGTAGGCGGGGGAGATATGCACGCCGCTTACGCCGAGGAGGTCGGCGGCAAAGGAGAGGCGCTCCGCAGAGTCGTGGTTGCCGCTGATTACAAGCACCTCGGCGCCGAGTTTTTTGAGCGAAGTAAGAAAATCGCCGAAGAGCTTTACCGCCTCGACGGAGGGCACGGGCTTGTCGTACACGTCGCCGGAGATTAATACCGCCCGGGGCTTTTCCCTCTCCGCCTCAATGATAATTTTATTTAATATGTATTGCTGGTCCTCGAGCATGGAGTATTCGTTTACCCTCTTGCCGAGATGCAGATCCGAGAGATGAAAAAACTTCATAAGGGTATTATATCACATATCCCCGCCCTTTTTCAAGGGCATACGGGCAAAAATTTGTATTAACTGTATTGTATTAATTGTATTAACTAATCTAACTGTATTATAGAAAAGAAGCTTTTGCGGCGACGATATTGACAAAATATAAAGTTTGCATTATATTATTTTTATGAAATGCTACGTACTTAAAGTCACCCTTGAGGGGTACAATATACAAAGAACGCTTGCCGTGCCGGCAGATTTGGGATTTTTTGAGTTGCACGCAGCAATCCAGACGGCGTTCGGCTGGAACGATTTTTTTATGCACGAATTCGACATGGGCGGCATATTCATTGAGGACGACGCCAACGAGGAGAGCGACCTGTTGCCCGAAAAGTTCAGGTACGAATACGAGGCAAATCTTGAATTTTTCTTAATGAACACAAAGCGCTTTAAGTACATATACGACATTGAACTTCCCAAAGTGCACGATATAGAAGTTGAGGGCGTGCTCGAGGACGCCTTCGATGTGCCCGTCTGCCTCGGGTGCGAAGGGCGCATGATTGAAGAAACTCTTATAGGCGACGACGAAACGGTCATATCCTTAGGCGAAGCCTTAACAAAGGAGGCCATAACCTTTTTGCTCGACTCCGTTTTTAATCCATGATATTATAGCTCCCCCTTACCGTAACCGATAAGGGGGAGTTTGAATTTTAGAAGTAAGGTTTTAGTAGTCAAATACTATGGTACCGTTTTCGCCCTCGGTATCGGAGTTGATAAGATAGCAGGTTACGGGAGCCATATTCATAAGCGACAGCACAATGCTGTTTGTCTGGCTGTCGATTGTGTTCGGCAGACAGAATGCGGGAATAAATTCGCCCGTATCGTCAAGAATCTGACCGAGAACAACATAGCCGTCATACACCTCTATCGCAAGATTTATATCGTCATTGACATATGTCGCCGAAGGCGAGCCCTCGGGCTGGTATATCCCGGCATACTGCTGTTGGTTTTCGTCGGTATATATGCGGTAGTATAGCGTGTGGTCTATAAATTTCACGGTTATAATGTCGCCGTCTACAGTATATCTGCCATACGCAAATGTATCATCCGCCAGTAACGTAAGCGGAACATAGCCGTTGTCATACAGGTCAAAGGAGGTTATGTAGGGGAATACGGTATTTATTTCGGGAGCAACGGCGTACGATTTTTCGATCGAAGCGCCTGACATATCTACATTTATATAGACATTGGGATATATGGATACCTTTTCCTGCCCCTCAAGACCATACGATATGGTTATATACATATAGCCCGCGGCGGTATCGAGCCCGGTTGCGTCCACCATATCGCGCGTTATAGTCACATAGCTTTGGGTTGCGCCGTTGACGGGTTCGTAAAACCCGACATGCAACTGTTTGCCCAAAACGTTTTCCTCAAGGAAAGCCTCGACATCCGAGCCCGCATCGTAGCTATACATGATAGGCTGCGTGTTACCCATTGAAATGTACGAGATATTGCAAACTTCGGGGTCATATACAGTAACCTCTAAAGGCGCGGTATAGCCGTTGTATGTGGCGGTTACGGTATATCTGCCCGCAGTATTAAGATCATAGTCGCCGCTGATTTCCATCTCTGCGAGCGAAACTTTCTTAGGGGCGCCTATGCTGAATTCCACCCGGGCATACAATCCCGAAAGATCTACCGCTCCAATTTTTATAGCAGAATCTTCAAGATACATGCCAGTCACCTCTACCGTTTCAGGGTCGTAAACGGTCACGTAAACACAGATTCCGCACTGTTCATATAAATCTATGTTAAATGTATATTCGGGATTAAATTTGTAATTCCATTCACCCGTCTGTGTGTTATCGAACTGCGACTCGTCCTCAACGCTTACAAGCATATCGGCGGTAATTTGCTGTCCATAATAATAACCATTTATATCATACTGCAAATAATCACCGTCCGTAAAGGGAGAGCCGCCCGTTTCGCATATAAACCCATTTTCTGCAAACCCATCTTCCGTAATTATTGCTACATTATTTATCATGCCGGGCTCTCCGGCAACCATCTCTTGAGTGAAAGCGTAAAGCTCGATCTTACATTCGAAAGCATATTCACCCTCAGTATATTTAACTGTCGCATAATCATTGCTGCCGGCGGATATTGTTTCGGGAATGTAAACAACTTTTATGCGTTCGTCGCTGAAAGAAATGGATTCTTCTGTTAAATTTGCCCGTATGACACGGATACTGTTGTGGGAGAAAGCGGGTGTTAACATATTGCCTTCACCATCCACCAAGACGGCGACCCGATCGTACGTTGCAGCTATGGATGTTATACTTGCATCATTCGGATCATAAACCGAGAGATTTGTAGACGTTGTACATCCTCTGTAGCTTATGCAGCACCAATATTCGCCTGCGGCGGCGAAATTCGGAATGTCGAATTCGCCCGTCTCGCCGGTTACGAACATATCCTGTGTGACGCGTACCCGTTCGCCCGTGCCGTTGGCATAAGTAACATATATGTATAGTTCGGGCATTACCCCCTCTTCGCAGAGGCTGATTTGCGAAGAACTGTCAAACATTATTTCTGTAACGCGAACAGGAATAGCGACCTTTATCTCCTGCGGCTCGCCCTCGCTGTAGTAAATCGTGAATACCATATACTCGCTGCCGTCGGCTTCGTATTCGTAGGAGATCCCGACGTCGACTATGCTCACGCCCTGTTCGCCCTGTTCGCCCTGTTCGCCGTCGGCGCCCGCGGGTCCCTG
>CALVMP010000066.1 GCA_944346655.1 uncultured Clostridia bacterium | reverse complement strand
AAACTTCTCATAATGCAAATTATCACTTGGATCTTTATAAATAATTGAGTCGTTTTTTACATCTTTTGCTTTAAGTTTGCCCTCCTTTACAAGTCTTTGCCTTTCAGCTCGGATTCGTTCTAACAAAACAGACGCGGGCTCATCTGTCGGGTCCTGAGGAACAAGCTTACCGCGTATTGCGAGATCCAGGATTTTTTGCCGCAATGCTTTTGTATCCATTATTCATTGATCTCCCCGATTAACTTTTCAAGCTCGGCAACCGCCATAGCTATATTGGCAGATTTTTCCTTTATTTCGCCAAGCAACTCACTAAGAGTCCTGTCGTCCTTCTCGCCAAGGTCAAGCCACTTAAAGTCAAGCTTTAACTGATCGCGGCTATACACTTCATCCTTTGTGTATTTACGCCATCTCCCATTGGGGTTGTCCTGAGCATTATATGTAGGCTTTCTGTCCTCCATATGACCAGAGCAATAGCAAGCGACAAAATCATCCAAGTCTTCACGTTTCATAGGCTTCGTAACCTGTGTATGTTTGACTCCAGTTCTGTAATCATACACCCAGATTTCTTCTGTCTGCTTGCCTTTATCAAAAAACAGGACGTTTGTCTTTACACCGCCGGCATAGAATATACCCGTAGGAAGACGAAGAATTGTATGAAGATTAAAATCCTTCAAAAGCCTTTCACGCACTTTCGCCGTTGCGCCGCTATCCGTCAGCACATTATCAGGCAGCACTACCCCCACTCGGCCTCCAGTCTTAACTATAGACATAATATGCTGCAAAAAGTTGACCTGATTATCGGAAGTCTTGATAAATTCCGGTCTGTTAGCTGAAACGTCCACACTCCCTTGAGGTCTTACACCAAAAGGAGGATTAGCAAGAATAACGTCATACATCTTGTCCGATTTATCAATGAGCGAATCCTGACATACGATAGGACTTGTCTCAGTGCCAATATCATGCAAATACAAGTTCATTGATGCAAGTGTTACTACAAGAGGCGTATTATCAGCGCCAAAGAAAGCATGACTTCTTAAAAATTCCTGCTTTGAAAATTCACGACTCTGCGGCTTCATATGTTCAAAAGCCGCCAACAGGAAACCACCTGTTCCACAAGCAGGGTCTGCAACAGTCTCTGTGATTTTAGGGTCCACCACATCTACCATCGCTTTTATGAGCGCACGAGGTGTAAAGTATTGTCCAGCTCCACTCTTTTTATCCTGTCCGTTCTTTTCAAGGATTGCTTCGTAAATTGCGCCCTTAAAATCGCCTTCCATCATGTACCAGTTTTCCTCTGATACCATCTGAATAACCTTTGCAAGAAGGACAGGGCGATCAATCTTATTAGTTGCCTTAGTAAAAATCGTACCTATAATGCCGGAGTCCTGCTTTAGCTCGTCCAATACCTCCTCATACTTATCCACCAAATCGGTTCCGCTCAAGGAGGCAAAATCTTTCCACTTATACCCTTCAGGGATAGCGCTGCCTAAACCAAGTTTCTCCTTCTCATCATCCATTTTAAGAAAGAGAATATAGGTAAGCTGCGTTATGTAATCAGTAAAGCCAACGCCTGCCGCAGCCAATACATTTGCAATATCCCAAACTTTTTTAAGTAATGTCTGTTCGCTTTTTACTTGTAATTCCGCCATATTATGCCGCCTTTAAAATAAATCTTGATAATGTCTGGATTTCTGCTGTCAAATTCTGAGCTCCAAAATTATTTATCCCCCTGCGCCATAAATCTGTATCAGCCTTATTCAGTTCTGCCATAGTTATCGCACCTTCACTTACTATATAGGCCGCGATCTGTTTCATAACCTCTTTTTGATCAGCAGTCAACTCACGCTGTGCCTGTCCGCAATAAAGGTTAAATCTCGATAGATATACACCAAAAAGGCTAGTAAGAGACATAGATTTCCTATAAGCAAAACGAACAATCTGAATGAGATGAGTGAGTGCCGTCAAGTGCTTGACGTCAGGTTTTTCTACTGCCCCATTATTATCAATAAGTTTATAGTTACTCCATAGCCTATAAGGAATAAATTGCCTATCAGCATTGATCAATTTATCCTGTAAATCTACAAGCATCTTGTGACTGATAACTATATCTTCCGAATTATAAATTATACGCAACGCCTCTACGGAATCCTTATGCTCATTGATGTATTTTTCAAATGTTTCAATAAATTTGCGTGCAGTTTCTACAGAGAAACCGGAATAGATAACTTCATCTTCCTTTTCTGGCGTAAGGATATAGTAGCCCTTCTGCATCTCCAAAAGTTGATGTCTGGCCTCAATATTACCAATCAACGGCATTATCAATCCCATACGTTCAGTATTCTTTTCAGATGCACTGTTAAAGGCAGGAAGCCGATTTTCTTCCAGCGCCTCATTAATGTTGTTGGCAAGTTCACGCGGAGCAAAGCCAAATGATTCTATAAAAGACTCCAGATGACGTCCGAACAGCGGGTGATTCTCATACCGGCTATGAATACGAGCACAATAATCACGTAAAAGTTGAAGATTTTCGTCGTGAACTTCACCGTGAGACAAGCGTTCTAACAAATGTACAAGTGCAAGCGGAGCTTGCTGCGCCGCTTTAGGGTGGGAAATTGATTTATCCGTTTCAGTGACTCCTACCGCGTCAACTATGTAAAAACAATCCTTTGTCTGCGCATTTGGCGTTACTTCACGAAGCTTGTCGTCGTCTATCCTTCTGCAACCGCGTCCTTTCATCTGAGTGTAAAGCAAATCAGACTTTACATCATTCATGAAAAAGACAACTTCCAAAGGCCTTATGTCAGTACCCGTAGCAACGAGAGTAACCGTTACCGCAATACGGAACTCCTTTTGTGTACGAAATTCATTGATAAGCGCATTAGAATCGCCTGCAGAATAAGTAATCTTCTGCACGTAATTATCCGGTAAAATACCGTCTTCGAATTTCTCGCCGAAGATTGTCTTAGCCGCTTCCACGATCTGATTGGCATGGTTATCATCTTTTGCAAATATAAGCGTCTTTGGAATATACGCCCAGTTTTCTTCGCGTTCCGGATAAAGATCACTATATATTGAGTCGCGATAAGCTTTCAGTACAGTTTTAATCTGATCGCCGCTAATAACTGAACGGTCGAGGTCTTTATTTGTGTATTCCGCCGAGTGAGAAAGTGTATAACTCTCCTCACCCTCTCCCTTCTTTATTTTCTCCGTTATAGAAGTACCCTCGTGTATTGTACCGCCATGTTCCGTCACTTTTGTCGAGATACGGTAAACTCGTGAAGGCACATTAACGCCATCAACAACGGAATTCTCGTATGTATATTTTTCAATAATATTTTTATTAAAAAAGGCATACGCCTCTTCTGTCGGAGTTGCAGTCAACCCGAGGATTTTTGCACCACTGAAATAGTTCAATCCCGATTGCCACTTCCCATAAATGCTTCTATGGCATTCATCCACTATAATAAACTGGAAATAATCCTGCGGCAAAGTTAAATTATCTCCGAGCTTGACAATTTCATTAGCCTTTTTATCGTTCTCAGACTGAGTTTGCTCATCCTCCGCATCCTCATCTGTTTCACTGATTTTCTGCCCTGTCAAAACGGCAAAAAGCTTCTGGATAGTAGCTATAATAATATCGCCCTTAATATCTTCAGGCTTCCTCAGACGGTTAATCTGATAAATGGCATTCATAGGCTGTTGCCGCTCTGTTCTTGCGAAAGTACTGAACTCTGATTCTGTTTGCCGGGCAAGATTATTCCTGTCTACCAAAAATAAAACTCTTCTTACGTCAGTATAATTCAGAAGGCGATAAGTAGCAAGGCAGGCAAGATACGTTTTTCCTGAGCCAGTTGCCAAGACAGCAAGAGCTCTCTTATTCCCTGCTTTCAGCGACTCTTCAAGTCCGACTTCAGCCCTATACTGACAATCACGCAAACCCTGTTTATCGAGCAGTGGTAAGGCCCCATATTCAGATTTTGCACCAATGAGCTGCAACATCTTCTTCGGACTATGCATTTCAGAGATTTCTTGGTACTTACCTTCAGGGTCAGAAAGTATATTCTTATAGTAAATTTTATTTCCGTTAGCGAGATAAACAAGTGGGATCTTATTCGGAATCCAAAGTCCATACCACTTCTGAGGGCTTAAAGCATAACCCTCAGCTTGAACAACAACATCGGCTTTAAGCTGATTCTCTTCACGCTTTGCTTCTACCACCGCAATTGCCTTGTTATCAATAAACAAGAGATAATCGCTTTCTGTATTTCCATACATTAACGCTTCTTTAACGGCAGAAGCAGTGGCATTAGGGATATAATCATTTCTTGAAACCACATCCCAACCTGCATTCTTTAGTTGCTTATCAATTTTTACGCGTGCCAGCTCCTCCGGTTTCATAAAAATTGCCCCCTTGCTTCTTATAATACAAAATTATAGGAACTAAATTATAACATATATTTATAAGGAAAGCAATATCTCTTACTTCGTAATAGCATTAACATTTTATATGGCTTTTCTAAATATCATCTACAACCAACGCGGGTTTCCCGCGTGTGGTAAGCGAGCGGAAGGTAAAGACGGCAAGCGGCGGAGCGGCACAATTTGCCGCTCCGCCGCACTGTCTGCAACCTAATTGCGAGCGTTCTCGTAGGTGGGAATTATACCACCTACTTAACCTGCTTAGGCATCGGTTTTTGTAGCACATTTATCCCACCTTCAAGATGCCGTTTTTTATGCTGTATATGACTTTTTTTCCGTTAATTGGCGGATATATGTGGGGCAATTTTCTGTTTCCCGACGGGATTGCAATCACTAAAATTCCATGAACTATTTTTATATATATGACTAAATCTGACATGTTTAATGTGTTATTATAATGTCATGGATAAACAGGCATATCATTACAACAAAAAGAAACTTAAAGGCAAGACAGCAGGAACATATCGCTATCTTTACCCCTGTGACCCAAACGACAATCCTGATATCTGGCTGGAAGATAAACCCTATGCCGAGATTGAAGTTACAGAGAGCGAATGGCAGATTTTATATTCTCTGGACAAAACAGAGTATAAAGATAACCACGCCTATACACGCAAGTTTACACCGCTTATTTACAGCAAAGATGAAGAAGAACTCACACCCAAACAGCGACAAAAGAGAATAGACAAAAAGCGACTATTTGACGAAATATCCAACGACAAGATAGACATAAATCGGGCAATGAGCTGTCTCAATGAACAGGAGCGCAAGGTTTACTCCCTATTCCACTTCAAGGACTTAACACAATCTGACATTGCAAAACAGCTCGGCAAAACGCAGGGCTACATTTCCATGGTACTCGAAAAAGCCGATGAAAAGATTGCCGATTATGACGGAGATAAAACTCCTGACGGCGTTGCCTGGCGATATTGGAAAGTATTTGTCCGTAAGGGACATATGCCGAATTATGTTGACGTTGAAATAGAATATGCCCTCAGCCAACTTGTATGCGACATTGTTCCATTCTTCCATTGGTTTTACAGCGCAAGCGACCTCATCCGCTTTGCGACAAAGAGCTATCTGTTTGCAAACGACAAAATGGAGAGCGAGATAAAGGAATATCTTTTATCCGTTCCCACTGACGAAAAGCAGCACTTTGAAGATTATTACGGAAAACAGCCTGTAATTATTGGCGCACTTTATATCCGCTTTGTAAAAGAGGTCAACAGGAGAAAAAAACGCGGACTGCACGAGAGAGATAACATATACACCACATTTATAAATATGGCGGACAAGATTGCCAAACGAGTTCACATGACGACGGGCAACTTTATAGAGAAAAGATTTTTGCCGTACATTGCAGAAAAACGCATGAAGAGTGCACGGCAATTCTATAAGCTCTACACAGGCAAGAGTTTGCCGAAAAAATAATTTTAAAAAATTTTTGAATTTTACTAATATTTTCGGTGTGCTCGTGGCTTATATATAGGAGCAAGTGCGACCGAACAGGTCAATCTACCAAAACTTAATATATTTAAAGTCGAAGGAGCGCAATCGAACAGATTGCGCTCTGGCATTTTGCCAAATAACAAAAGGAGGTAAAGAGCAATCAAGTTTTACACGAATAAACCGACGTGGTATGCCTATCCGGACGAGGACGAACAGACTTCGACGAGACACAGGCACGCCACTATTTCTGTAATCAAGCACAGGGCAAGTGAACTTTCACACATAGACAACTACCTTTCAGACTGCGAACAGCGGTTCAGGGTTGAATACTTAAAGAAAATATCAAAGCCATCCGAACAGGCTTGGAAAGATATTTTGGAAAGCACTAACGCTCAATTCTACCCACGTGGAAAAAATACAGTTATAGAATGTCTGCAATTCAGCGGCAATCGTGAATTTTGGGATAGCTTTGCAAGCAGCAAAGCTATCCGTTGCTATTTTTACGAATGCTACGCCTATGCCGTGGACAAAATAGGATTTCTGAAAACGAATGAAAACATTGTATGCGCGGCAATCATAACTGAGACGGTGCGACGCAATCTCTTCGTATGGTATGCGCCTATAACCGAAAAGTGGACAAGTAAAGTCATGAGCAATGACAGGAGCGAGCAAGGCAACAGATTGCAACAATATGATGAGTTCGGCGAGCCACTGTACACTATGCACACAGAAATTGACGCACCGCGGCTTTCAAGTTCGGAGTTCTGGAAGGCGCGCGGCGGACTGACGTCCTATTCTGACTTACAGGAAGATTTCTATAATAGAATATCTACCCGCTACGGAGCGGAGCGCGGCGAGAGCAAGTCACTATTCAAAAACACCAACGCTGAACAAGCGCGACGTTTTTCAAGGACAGCCGGCGACCGATACGACGAGCAACCGCCGTATGATGATTTACACTATTGATGCACACCCCCCTTCTGCCCATTTTTTTAAGACAATTTTTTAAGAAATTTGTCGCAGGGCCTTGACAACGACAAAAATCTCGCTATAATCGTATTAACATTTTGTACGGAGGACCTTATATGATTGACGACAAGGCGTTAATTGCCAAAGCTGACAGCGGCGAAGGACTGACCGCGGAGGAAATCATGCGGTACAGACAGCTTGTAAAGCCCGTAAAACACGTGTACGGCAAGTACAGCACGCTAGCTCTAAAATATATGGAAGAGCACAATGTGGGCAAGCTCTGGGCAATTGAAAACCTGCCTGAGTATCTCCACGGCGTGGACAGGCAGGCGGACGAGCTGTATGAAAGCATGCACGCGCGTCTTTCCAAAGACAAACGTTACAGGCGGACGGGCGATTTTATGGAAGATTACCGTCGCCAGACGGAAATTCAGAGGCTCATCGAAGAGGAAATTCTGAGCGAATTGGTCTATGAGGACTGACGAGGAGGCAATTATGAGATTTTTAAAGACGATTGTTATAGGCTCTTTCAAGGCAATATTCTTTGCTGCGGTGATTGCAGGCACTTTTATAATGAACTGTATAGGCGCGATAATCTGCGCCGTCAGCGAGTGAGGTAATACAATGGAAAAGAAACCTGAAACGCCGCAGAGAATTGTACGCAGGCGGTACGAGGACAAGCACAAGGACGAGAGAAAGGCAGCGCACGCCGTCTGGGGAACGTCCATGAACCGTGAGGACTTTGACAAACTGAACAAGTTTTTAAAGGAGCACGGCATTAAAAAAGTCGAGCTCATCTATGCAGGATGGCTCGCACTTGAAGAACAGTACAAAAACAAACAGTAAACGGAGAATATCAGCGAACAGCTCCCTCTGTTTACAAAAAATCTTTATATTTAGGAGGAAACGCAATGAAAAGAGAACATAGTATTCAGAGCTATAAGGGCATAGGCTAAACCAGCCAGTTCGACCCGA
>CALVMP010000065.1 GCA_944346655.1 uncultured Clostridia bacterium | reverse complement strand
AAAATGGACCTCAAAAAGCTAAAGTTCGTCTCCGAAAAGCGGGAGAAGGACTTCAACAAACTTAATATCTTCTCGCAGGAGGACCTCGTAAGGCACTTCCCCAAGGCGTATTTGGACCTCACAAAGACGGATACGATAGCCTCCGCCTATCACAACGACGTAATTTTAACGCTGTGCGAGGTATTGAACGTCGAGTTCAACCGCTACTCCAAGCGCCCGTACGTCAAGGCGCTCTGCCGCCAGGGCGACTACCTGTTTACCGCCATATGGTTCAACCAGCCCTATGTCGCGCAGAAGCTCACATGCGGGGAATATCTCTTCTACGGCAGGGTAAACAACCGCTACGGGCTGGGCGCTTCCATGGTCAACCCCACCTTCGAGCGTGCGGATAACAACATAAAGCTCAAGGGTTACCTGCCCGTCTATCCCCTCGCGGGTTCGCTCACGCAGGGCGCGGTGAGAACGGCTGTAAAGCAGGCGCTCTCGAACGTTAAAATCGAGAGCGCAATCCCCGAACCTCTCGCGAAAAAGTACGCCCTTATCGACCTCAAGTCGGCATATGCGGGGGTGCACCTGCCCACGGGACCCGAGTGTGCCTCGGCTGCCGCGGAAAGGGTGGCGGTGGAGGAATACTTTCTGCTCATCTCCGCCTTCCGCATCATAAAGGGGGACAGCGAAACCGCCCGAATAAACTCCTATTCAGCCACGGCGGAGGATGTAAAAAACTTTGCCTCGCGCTTTCCCTTCGAGTTCACTAAGGGGCAGAAGGACGCGGTCAACGCAATATATACCGACCTCAAATCCCCAAAGGTCATGAACAGACTAATTCAGGGCGACGTCGGCAGCGGCAAGACGGCTGTCGCGCTCGCTGCAATATATATGGCGGTCAAGTCGGGTCACCAGGCGGCAATGCTCGCCCCCACCGAGGTTCTCGCCCGCCAGAACGCGGCGCTCATAAAACAGTACCTGCCCGAATATAACGTCGCCTTTCTCTCGGGTTCGACTCCCGCAGCCGAAAAGCGGGCGATAAAAAAGGGACTTGCCGACGGCAGCATAAACGCCGTGTGCGGCACCCACGCCCTCATTCAGGGCGACGTGCAGTTTTGCGACCTTTCTTTAGTCGTCTGCGACGAACAGCACCGCTTCGGCGTGGGGCAAAGGGCTTCGCTCACGGGCAAGGGGGGAGCTGCAGATACCCTCGTAATGTCGGCAACCCCCATTCCGCGTACCCTGACCTTAATTTTCTACGGCGACCTCGACGTCACCACCATAAAGGATAAACCGCGCTCGCGGCAGGATATATCCACCTCAATCATTTCCGAACGGCGGTACGACGACATGCTCGCCTATATCTCTTCGGAGGTCAAAAAGGGCGTGCAGGCGTACTTTGTCTGCCCCAAAATAGAGGGCGACGACGAGGGTACCGTCATGTCCGTCACCGAGCTGTACGAGGAACTGCAAAAAAAGATGCCGGGCGTCAGGCTCGCGCTCATGCACGGCAAACTCAAGGACAAGCAGAAGGACGAGATTATGACCGCCTTCCGCGAGGGCAAGTACGACGTTCTCGTCTCCACCACGGTAATAGAGGTGGGCGTCGACGTTCCCAACGCCACCATAATGGTCATATACAATGCCGAACGCTTCGGGCTTTCACAGCTCCACCAGCTCAGGGGCAGAGTGGGCAGGGGCGACAAAAAGAGCTACTGTTTTCTTTTAGCGGGCTCGGATACGGAAGTCGCCCGTCAGCGGCTTTCGGTAATAAAGAACAATTCCGACGGCTTCGCGATAGCCGAAAGCGACCTTCAGATGAGGGGCGGGGGCGACTTCATGGGCACCCGCCAGAGCGGGCACGTAATGTCCGATTTAAAAAATCTGCGCTTCCCCGTCTCGGCAATCTTCACCGCCAAAGCCATCTCCGACGAAGCTTTTTCGGGCGCCTTCGATACCTCGGCTCTGAGAAAAGCCGCCATGGCTAAATACGAAAAATTAAAGGATGTAATTTTAAACTGATGAAAACTCCCACTCTCTATCTCGTCGGCGACAGCACCGTCAGTTCCTTCGACGATAAGTACTATCTCCCCCGCTACGGCTACGGCACGCAGATTGCAAATTATCTCAACGGCATAGCCGTTAAAAATTTAGCGCTCGGCGGCAGAAGCTCCAAAAGTTTCACCGCGGAGGAAAACTATAAACTGCTCTTGTCCTCCATAGGTTCGGGCGATTACCTCTCGATAGGCTTCGGGCACAACGACGAAAAAGCCGAGCCCGAACGCTACACAAATCCCATGGGCGGCTTGAACGACGAAGGTTCGTTCGCGCATAGTCTGTATGTAAACTATATTGTGCCCGCCCGGGAAAGGGGTGCGATTCCCATACTCTGCACGCCCATTGTCCGCCTCTCGGAAGAGGACGACTATTCGGGCGCGTGCGGTCACGTAACCTCGACCGTCGGGACGTATGCCGGCGGCGACTATCCCGCGGCGATAAGAAAGCTTGCGGAGCAAACGGGCGTAACTATGCTCGATTTAACGGCTCTCTCCATGGCGCGGTATAAGGCTTCGGGGTATGAAAAAGCTTCACGCTTCCACGCCTGGGCATGCACCGTAAAGGGCGTGCCCGCGGGGCTGGACGGCACCCACCTCAACAGGTACGGCGCCATGTATGCCGCATACGACTGGGCGGCGGCGCTCTCTGAGACCGACTGCCCGTTAAAAAATTATCTTGTAAACCTCGCCCCGCCCGCCGAAAGCGAGTATAAAGGGGCGGTAAACGAAAACTTCCGCGAGCTCGTGTATTCCCCCTTCGGCGGGGAGGCGGCAAAGGAGCTGCATTTTTCCCTGCCTTCGCCGTGGTACGGCACTGTCACGGGCGACTTCGGTGGGGAGCACTTCAATGAATTTATAGTCGAGGGCGACGGGCAGAACTTCACCGTCGGCAACTTCGGCGTCGTCCCCCGCGGCAAAATAAGCAACGCAACCGACGGCTTCGCCTGCGCCTTTTTGCAGCTGCCCTCAAGCCTCAACTTTACCATAACCGCCGAGGCTGAAGTTTCGGCTGTGGGGGGCGGCGCGAACGGTCAGTCGGCGTTCGGCATAATGCTTCGCGACGACATATATGCCGACCAATACGTCGCCTCTTTAAATTCCAACTATGTCGCCGCGGGGGTTTTAGGTGACTGCGCCCTCTTTTGCCGCGAGGGAGGAACGCTCAAAAAAATGCCCAATCCCGCAGGCATTGCGCGGGGGGAGAAGTTTACCCTCACTTTAACGAGGATAAACCAGCAGATACGCGCTTCGGTAAACGGTTTTTCGCAGTCGTGGTTCGATTTCGACCTCACCCCCGTCGACGGAAAGTTCGACTACCTCTGCCTGTTCGCGGCAAGGAGCATAACGGTAAAATTCACCGCCGTGCGCTTTACCCCGAACGGCACCTCCTCCCGCGCCTGAGCGGGGGCAAACTTCGTTGACAAAGGGCGGGCGGTGTGGTAGAATAGGCGGTATCATTCACACGGAGAAAGAGTATCTATGAACACACACAAGAGTGCAGGCGAAAACATAACGGTGGTCGACGCGACGTTGCGCGACGGGGGAATCGTAAACAACTTCTATTTTCCCCAAGGCTTCGCCCGCGCCCTGTACGAGGCGGACAAAGCCGCGGGCGTCGACGTTATGGAGTTCGGCTACAAGGTCTCGAAAAAGCTGTTCAACGTCTCGGAGTTCGGCGAGTGGAAGTTCTGCGAAGAAGGGAGCCTCCGCGCCGTCGTCGGGGATAAGCCCGAAAAGTCGCCAAAGATCGCCGTCATGTCCGACGTGGGCAGGGTGGATTTGCACACCGAGGTCTTGCCGAAGGAGCAGTCGGTCATAGACATGTACCGCATCGCAACCTACGTCCGCCAGACGGAAGAGGCGGCGGAGATGATAAACTTCTGCCACGACATGGGCTATGCCACCTCCTGCAACATTATGGCGATCTCCCGCGAGAGCGAGGGCGATCTGAAGAGGTGCGTCGAAACCATCTGCAAAACTCCCGTCGACGTTCTGTACATAGTCGACTCCTTCGGCTCTCTCTATGAGGACGACATAAAGCATGTTTGCGAACTCTACGGCGAGGCTGCGTATAAATACGGCAAACAGCTCGGCATTCACGCCCACAACAACCAGCAGCTGGCGCTCGCCAACACCATAGCCGCCATGAACGCGGGCGCAACCTGGCTCGACGCCACCGTGTCGGGCATGGGCAGGGGAGCGGGAAATGCCTTTCTGGAGGGGCTTTTAGGCTATCTGCGCTCGCCGCGCTACAATATAAATCCTGTTCTCGTCTTCATACGCGAACATATCAACCCCTTGAAGGCTTCGGGCGTGGAGTGGGGTTACGACGTGCCCTACCTTTTAACGGGGCTCAACGGCATTCATCCCTATGCGGCGATAGATTTCGAGCACGACCGCAGAACGGACTACGAAAATTTCCTCGCCGAAATTACCGCCGAAGGCTACGTCGCCCCCTCGCACAGATAATTTTTTACGCGCGACATATTATATAATACGCGCAAAGCCGGTCCGCGCACGAAAAAATAAAAAAATCTGCGTTCATTTTGTTGACATTTATAATTTGCTTTGTTAAAATAGCTTTTGCTGTAATGTTTAGTGTGGGTTGCTATGCTGAACAGCCGGCAAAAGTTTTTAATTTTACATTCTCCGGTTTGCATTTAAGGGTATGCACATCGCAGATATATTCCACAGGTTCAAAAAAACCGAGTAAAACAAGGAGGAAACACAATGCCCACAATCAACCAGCTCATCAAGCACGGCAGAGAAAAGCAGGTTTACAAGTCCAAGTCACCCATTCTGGACAACTGCCCCCAGAAGCGCGGCGTTTGCATTTCTGTTACAACCACCACGCCCAAGAAGCCTAACTCCGCTATCCGTAAGATTGCAAGGGTGCGCCTCACCAACAAGCAGGAAGGTACCGTATACATTCCCGGTGAGGGTCACAACCTTCAGGAGCACTCTTCCGTTCTCATCCGCGGCGGTCGTGTAAAGGACCTTCCCGGCGTCCGTTACCATATCATCCGCGGCGCCCTCGATACCGCAGGCGTATCCAAGAGAAGAAGAAGCCGCTCGCTGTACGGTGCAAAGAGACCCAAGTCATAATTTTTATTCGAAGTAAAGTTTTCGCACCACAACTTATTTTTATGTTTATTCTTGTTGGGAATATATCTACCCTTTAACCGACAAAGAATAGGCAGTATTCGCGGGTTCTCCGCGGAGAAGATTTGCTACCGATACATTTCACTCATGAGTAATGGCGCACAGCATGCGTAGGATATGCGCTTTTGCGCATAATGGACGCCGAGCGGCGTAGGCGGAATTGACTTCTGCCGTTAAGCGCAGCCGACCGCAGCCCCTCGCTGCAAGTCGCACGCAGCGCAGCGAGTACGACTTGAGCGATTTTGTATGGGCAAGCAATAGCTTATTTAAGGTTAACACCCTTAAAGACAAATTAAAAAAGGAGGATAACAACATGCCCAGAAGAGGAAACGTTCCCAAGAGGGACGTATTACCCGATCCCGTGTACGGCTCCAAGGTTGTAACCAAGCTCATCAACCAGATTATGTATGACGGCAAGCGCGGCACAGCCCAGAGCATCGTATACGAAGCTTTTAAAATAGCAAGCGAAAAGCTTGGACAGGACCCCATGGATATCTTCAATCAGGCAATGAACAACATCATGCCCGTATTGGAAGTAAAAGCAAGGAGAGTAGGTGGCGCAAACTATCAGGTTCCCATCGAAATCAGACCCGAAAGGCGCCAGACCCTTGCCATCCGTTGGCTCGTAATCAACACCCGTAAGCGCTCCGAAAGAGAAATGTGCAACAAACTCGCAGCAGAACTTATGGACGCATACAACAACACCGGCGGTTCGGTAAAGAAGAAGGAAGATACCCACAGAATGGCAGAAGCCAACAAGGCTTTCGCGCATTTCAGATTCTGATCGGAGTGTGAACTATGGCAAGAGAATACGATTTAGCTCATACAAGAAATATCGGTATCATGGCTCACATCGACGCCGGCAAAACTACCACAACCGAACGTATTCTGTACTACACCGGCATCAACCACAAGATTGGCGAAACGCACGACGGCACAGCCACCATGGACTGGATGGTTCAGGAACAGGAGAGGGGTATTACCATCACCTCCGCCGCAACCACCTGCCACTGGACAAGAACGGGCAAGACCAAGGCGGACGAGTGCAGAATAAACATCATAGACACCCCGGGTCACGTCGACTTCACGGTAGAGGTTGAACGTTCGCTCCGCGTTCTCGACGGAGCCGTTGCCACCTTCTGTGCAAAGGGCGGCGTAGAGCCCCAGTCCGAAACCGTATGGCGCCAGGCGGACAAGTACAAGGTTCCCCGCATAGCATACGTAAACAAAATGGACATCAACGGCGCAAACTTCGAACGCGCCGTAAAGATGATGAAGGAGAGGCTCAACGCCAATCCCGTTCCCATCGAACTTCCCATCGGTAAGGAGGATACCTTCAAGGGCATCGTCGACCTTATCGAAATGAATGCCGAAATCTATGATTCCGACGACGGCAAGCAGTATCACAAGGACGAAATTCCCGCGGAGCTCAAGGACGCCGCCGAAGAGGGGCACCTCGCAGTAATGGAGGTTGCCGCCGAGGGCGACGACGAGCTCATGGAAAAATTCCTCGAGACGATGGAGCTCACCCCCGACGAGATAAGAAGGGGCCTCAGAAAGGCTACCATCGCCATGAAGTGCACCCCCGTTCTCTGCGGTTCTTCCTACAAGAATAAGGGCGTTCAGATGCTTCTCGACGCAGTCATCGACTTCCTTCCCTCACCCGTGGATATCGACCACGTAAAGGGCGTAAATCCCGAAACGGGCGAAGAGGAGGAGAGAAAGACCTCCGACGACGAGCCTTTCTCCGGTCTCGCATTCAAGATTGCAACCGACCCCTTCGTAGGTCGTCTCGCATACTTCAGAGCATACTCCGGCATACTCGAGTCCGGTTCGTATGTATATAACTCCACAAAGGGCAAGCGCGAGCGCGTGGGCAGACTGGTTCAGATGCACGCAAATTCGCGTATGGAAATTTCCAAAATCTACTCGGGCGACATCTGCGCAATCGTCGGCTTGAAGGATACCACCACGGGCGATACCCTCTGCGACGAACAGCATCCCATCGTGCTCGAGCAGATGACCTTCTCCGACCCCGTTATCCAGCTCTCCATCGAGCCCAAGACCAAGGCGGGTCAGGAAAAGATGACCATGGCGCTCATTAAGCTTGCCGAGGAGGACCCCACCTTCAAGACCTATACCGACCAGGAGACGGGTCAGACAATCATTGCGGGCATGGGCGAACTTCACCTCGATATAATCGTCGACAGACTTCTGCGCGAATTCAAGGTCGAAGCAAACGTCGGCGCTCCCCAGGTTGCCTACCGCGAAACCTTCCGTCAGGCTTGCGATGCCGAGGGCGTCTACAAGCGCCAGTCGGGCGGTAAAGGTCAGTACGGTCACTGCAAAATTCATCTCATTCCCGGCGAACCCGGTTCGGGCTACGTGTTCGAGGACCTCACCGTCGGCGGCTCCATTCCCAAGGAATATATCCCCGCAATCGACAAGGGCATCCAGGGCGCGGCCAAGAACGGTTACCTTGCAGGCTATGAAATGGTTGACTTCAAGGTTCAGGTCTACGACGGTTCCTATCACGAGGTCGACTCCTCCGAAATGGCGTTCCAGATTGCCGGCTCGATGGCGTTCAAGGACGGCATGTCGAGGGCTAAGCCCGTGCTGCTCGAACCCATAATGAGGGTCGAAGTCATCACTCCCGACGACTATTTCGGCGATATCATGGGCAACGTAACCGCCCGCCGCGGCACTATCGTCTCCACGGACGACAGGGCAGGCGCAAAGGTGGTCGACGCCGAAGTCCCTCTTTCCGAAATGTTCGGATATGCAACCGACCTCCGTTCGCGCACCCAGGGCCGCGGTCAGTTCACAATGCAGTTCGACCACTATGCCGAAGTTCCCAAGTCGGTAGCTGAAAAGGTAATCGGCGAAAGAGCGAAGCGCAACGCCAA
>CALVMP010000064.1 GCA_944346655.1 uncultured Clostridia bacterium | reverse complement strand
ATGTTTTCGATTACCAGCCTGTCGAAGTCGACGGGTTCGGCAAAGTCGCGCGGAATAAATTTAACCGTGTTGAACTTGGCGTAGTTGAATATATGCGTTTTTAAAAGCACGGGCGTGGCAATGTCGAGCTCCTCGCATATATCCGCAAGGTAGTTGAAAAAGGAGGAGTAAGTAAATTTATCCAACCTCTCGTATGTGACCTGCTTTAAAATCTTGCCGTCCTTTAAAATTTTGCCCCACATTCTGAACATGTTTCAATTTTAACAGAATTCCCCGCGTTTGTAAATTGATTTTCAATAATGAATTTGCACGGTGCGCCCCGCGGCAGCATACTTGACAAATTATCAATAAAGTAATAAAATATCATAAATATCACCAATAAGATAAATATCACAAATATCATAACAAGATAAATATAATAATATCTTTTAAAGGGATAAAAATTATGGAAAAGCTTCAAAGAGATATCGTTGCCATTCTCACAGCCGACTCCCGCGCGGGCGCGGGCAAGATTGCCGCCATGCTGGGAATTTCCGAAAAGGAGGCGGCTGCCGAAGTCAGAAAGCTCGAAGAGGAGGGCGTTATCGTAAAGTACACCGCCATAGTCAACGAGGACGCCTTTGACGAGGATGTCGTCGAAGCGCTGATAGAGGTCAAGGTCACCCCCCAGCGCGGCTCGGGGTTCGATGCCATCGCGCAGGAGATCGCCGAGCACGAGGAGGTAAAGAATTTATATCTCATGTCGGGCGCGTACGACCTTGCCGTCATCGTCTCGGGCAAGTCGTTAAAGTCCATTTCCCGCTTCGTTTCGGAGCGCATTTCCACCTACGACAACGTGCTCTCCACAGCCACGCACTTTATTTTAAAGAAGTATAAGGTCGAGGGCGCACTCATGCACAGGGAGGAGGAGAGCGCAAGACTGTCCGTTCAGCCCTGACAAATAGTTATGAGAAGCTTTGTAAATTCCCGTGCGGCTCAGCTCAAGCCGAGCGGCATAAGAAAATTTTTCGATATAGTTTCCGAAATGGAGGGCGCAATCTCACTCGGCGTGGGCGAGCCCGACTTCGTTACGCCCTGGTCCATACGCGATGCCGCCATCCGCTCGGTCAAAAGGGGGCTCACCCAGTACACGGGCAACCGCGGTCTGCCCGAGCTCCGAAAAAATATCTGCCGTTACCTTTCGGAGCGCTTTTCAATTCCAGCCGACCCCGACCACACCATAGTCACCGTCGGCGCGAGCGAGGCGATAGATCTGTGCCTGAGGGCGGTCTGCGACGAGGGAGACGAAATTCTCGTGCCCGAGCCCTGCTATGTGTCCTACGCCCCCTCGGTGATGCTTGCCGGCGGCAATCCGGTGGGAGTGCGCTGCGTATCCGACAACGACTTTGCCCTCACGCCCGAGCTTCTGGAAAAGGCAATCACGCCCAAAACAAAAGCGCTCATTCTGGCGTACCCCAACAATCCCACGGGCGCCATTATGACGAAGGAGCAGCTCGAGGCGATAATCCCCGTAATCGAAGAGCACGATTTACTGGTCATATCCGACGAAATTTACGCCGAACTCACCTATGTGGGCAAGCACGTTTCAATCGCTTCGCTGGGCAATATGTCCGCACGAACGGTGGTAATTTCGGGCTTTTCCAAGGCGTTCGCCATGACGGGGTGGAGAGTGGGCTTCGTGTGCGCCCCGGCAGAGATTGACGAGGCTATGTTCAAAATCCACCAGTACACCATAATGTGCGCCCCGAGGGTTTCGCAGCACGCAGCAAACGCGGGGCTTGTCGAAGGCTTTTCGGACGGGTTTGCGGTGGTTGAGGAGATGAGGGAGGAGTACGCCCGCCGCGGCAAGTTCCTCTCCAACGCGTTCAACTCCATGGGGCTCAAATGTTTTTCCCCCAAGGGAGCGTTTTATGTGTTCCCCTCCGTTGAAAAACTGGGCGTCACGGGAGATGAGTTTGCAAACGGTCTGCTTCGCGCCCAAAAGGTGGCAGTCGTCCCCGGCAGCGCCTTCGGCGGGGCGGGTCTGTACCACGTGCGCTGTTCTTACGCCACGTCCATGTCGAAGCTTTCCGAGGCTATCGACCGCATAGAAAAGTATATAAAAAGCCTCGGCTGAGCGAAATTCAGGGGTTGAAATAAGTTGCCCGCGGGCAGCCCGCAACCCCTTTAAATATTTGACAAGCAATTGAATAGAATATATAATAGAGTATAGACGGATATGTGATTGTTCAGCGGTCACATATCTTTGTTTATTTCAATGCAAACAAATTTCAAAGAGGTAGAAAAATGTCGGAACAGTTTGTAATGACCCAAAAGAATCTTGACGATTTAAAGCAGGAGCTTGAATATCTTGTAAAGACCAAGCGCCCCGAAATAATCGAACGCATAGCAGAAGCAAGAAGCCACGGCGACCTTTCGGAAAACGCCGAATACGACGCCGCAAGGGAGGAACAGCGCTCAAACGAAGGCAAGATAGCCGAAATAGAGTATCAGATCAAAAACGCAGTCGTGCAGGAGGAGATAACCGACAACACCTACGTTCACCTCAACTCCGTCGTCACGGTTTTAGACGAGGAGTTCGGCGAGGAGGAGACCTATACAATCTCCTCGGTCACCGACGTCGACGTAATGAACGGCAAAATTTCCTCCGAATCCCCCGTGGGTTCGGCGCTCATGAGGCACAGGACGGGTGAAGAGGTCGTAGTCAACTCCCCCAACGGCGAATACAAGCTCAAAATAGTAAGCATAAGGTAACGCCTTTGCGGACTGCCGCGTTCAGAGCAGGCAAAATTAAAAGATTTCAGACATAACAAAAATAAACACAGCAAGGATTCAGATGGAAGAAAAGAACATTTCGCCCGCAGAAGAGGAGCAGGAGCTCTTTTTCGAGCAGGCAAGGATAAGAAGAGAAAAGCTCGCCAAATTAATATCGGAGGGCAACAACCCCTACGAAAAGACTAAGTACGAAGTCACGGCAAATTCCTCGCGCATAAAGGATAATTACGACCTTTACGAAGGCAAAGAGGTTTCGATCGCCGGCAGGCTCATGTCCCGCCGCATTATGGGCAAGGCGTCCTTTTCGCATATCTCCGACCGCGACGGGCTCATTCAGATCTACGTAAAGCGCGACGACGTCGGCGAAGCTGACTATATGTCCTATAAAAAGGACTACGATATCGGCGATATCGTCGGCGTAAAGGGCTTTGTTTTCAAAACGCAGACGGGCGAAATTTCCGTGCACTGCACGCATATCGAAATGCTTTCAAAGTCCCTTCTGCCCCTGCCCGAAAAGCAGCACGGGCTGACCAACATGGACATCAAGTACCGCCAGCGCGACCTCGACCTCATCGTCAATCCCGAGGTCAAAAACACCTTTATCACCCGCTCAAAAATTCTGCGCGAGATAAGGGCGTACCTCGACAACCTCGGCTATCTCGAGGTGGACACTCCCGTTCTGAACACGCTGGAGATAGGCGCCGCAGCCAGACCCTTCAAGACCCACCACAACGCGCTCGATATCGACATGTACCTGCGCATAGAGACCGAACTCTACTTAAAGCGCCTCATCGTCGGCGGACTTGAAAGGGTGTACGAAGTGGGCAGAATTTTCCGCAACGAGGGCATGGACGCCTTCCACAACCCCGAGTTCACCACGGTTGAAATGTACCAGGCTTACACCGACTACAAGGGCATGATGGACCTCATCGAGGAGATGTACAAGACCATCGCAAAGAACGTCTGCGGCACTACCAAAATAACCTATCAGGGCACTGAAATAGATTTGGGCGCAAAGTGGACGAGAATGACCATGAAGGAGGCTGTAAAGTCAGCCTGCGGCGCCGACTACGACGGCTGGGCAACCGACGAGGACGCCCGCGCCTGCGCAAAGAAGCTGGGCTGCGAAGTGCCCGAGGGTGAAAAGGCTACAAAGGGGCACGTTTTAATCGCGCTCTTCGAAGAATACGTCGAGGGCAACCTCATTCAGCCCACCATAATCTACGACTACCCCGTAGAAAATTCCCCTCTCGCAAAGCGCAAGGCCTCCGACCCCGCCTTTACCGAAAGGTTCGAATATTTCATCTGCGCCCACGAGTTCGGCAACGCCTTCTCGGAGCTCAACGACCCCATCGACCAGAAGGAGAGGTTCGTAAAGCAGATCGAGGAAAAGAAAAAGACCGAGCCGGGCTGCAACGCGCAGGTGGACGAGGACTTCGTAACTGCCCTCGAATACGGTCTGCCCCCCACGGGCGGTCTCGGCATGGGCGTCGACAGGCTCGTCATGCTGCTCACCGACAGCGCGACGATAAGGGATGTAATACTCTTTCCCACCATGAAACCTAAGAAATAATTCGGCGCGTATAGGCTTCGCATTTCTTTGTCGCGCTGCGGCAACCTTCGGTCATTTACCATTTAGTAAACTCCCTCAGGTTTTCCTCGCGCTCCGCGAACTGCTCGCCTCTTCGCACCGGGTCAGGGTTGTGATAAGATTTGTCGCGATATTGCGAAAAAGTTTTACATGCCTAAAATTATTTAATCAAGGCATATATTTGGTTGAATGCAATATAAGTATCATATTTTAAACCAACTGAACAGATATTCGGGGCGCGATAAGCTGCGCTTCCACATGCCCGGGCACAAGGGTGTGTTCTCCTTTTCCCGCATTTTCGGCGGGGCAAAGAGGGACATAACCGAGCTTTCCTTTTCGGACGACCTGCAAAACCCGACGGGGTGCATAAAGTCCGCGCAGGACGACATTGCGCAAATCGTCGGGGCAAAACGCGCCTATATCACGACCGACGGTTCCACCTCGGGGGTAATGGCTTGCGTGTATGCCGCCGCCCACTTCGGCAGCAAATTGATTGTGCCGCGCAACAGCCACAAATCTGTCTTTAACGCCTGCCGCCTGATGGGCGTCGAACCCGTCATTGTGCAGGGCGAAGAGCTTGCGGGGGTCATTCTTCCTCCCTCTGTCGATACAATCGAAAAACTCGTCGCGGGCGACGATACCATTGCGGGCATGATAATTTCTTCGCCCGACTATTACGGAAACATCGCTCCCCTCGACGACTACGCTGCCCTTTTAAAGCCCCTCGGCAGGCATCTGTTTGTCGACGGCGCCCACGGCGCCCATCTCGCCGCGGGCAAGGGCAGGGCGGGCTACTGCGGCGAATATGCCGACATGTGGGTGGACGGCGCCCACAAAACATTGCCCGCGCTCACGCAGGGGGCGTATGTGTGCGTAAACGACGAAGAACTCATTCCCATCGCCGAGGAGGCGCTTTCAATCTTCCGCACCACCTCGCCCTCCTATCCCATAATGGCGTCTGTAGAGTACGGCGCCAAGTACTATATCAACCGCCCCGAAATTTACGAGAGGGGCAGGACGGCTGTTCTGAAGCTTAAAGAGGAGGAAAGGACCTTTACCTTTTACCCCTCGGCGGACTGGACAAAGCTGTGCGTCGACTTCAAACCCCTCGGCGTGTCGACCGACCTTGTACAGCAGAAGCTTGAAAAAGCGGGCATATATGCCGAAATGAACGACGGCAGGTACCTTCTCTTCTATCTCTCCCCGTCGGTTACCGAGGGGCAGCTCAAAAGGCTGTTTTCGGCTCTCCGCCGCATAGTTTCCTCAAAAAAACTTGCGGGCACATTCAAGGATATCCCGCGCATAATTCCCTCTGCCGCGCGTACCTACAGTTTCCTCTATGCCCTCGGCGCACCCTGCGAATGGGTGGAGCTCAAAAGTGCCGCGGGTAAAATGTGCGCCGAAAACGTCGGCGTCACCCCGCCCTGTCTGCCCGTCATCGTCGCGGGGGAAATCATCTCCGAACGCGCCGTCCAGGTGCTGAAATCAAGCCGCAACACCTTCGGCATAGTAAACGGAAAAATCAAGGTAGTCAAAAGATGAAAGGCTTCTTCATAACCATGGAGGGCTGCGAAGGCTCGGGCAAGAGCACGCAGCTTAAACTCCTCGCCCAAAAGCTGAACGCGGCCGGCGTTGACTATATTTTAACGCGCGAGCCGGGCGGCAGCGAAATTGCCGAACGCATCCGCGAAATTATTCTCGACGGAAAGAACACCGCCATGTGCGACGAGTGCGAAGCTCTTCTCTACGCCGCCGCGCGGGTTCAGCATATAAAGGAAAAAATTCTCCCCGCCCTCGCAGAGGGCAAGCTGGTGGTGTGCGACAGATACATTCATTCCTCCCTCGCCTACCAGGGCGCGGCAAGGGGATTGGGTAGGGAATATATCGAAACAATCAACTCTTACGCCATAAAAAACTGCCGCCCCGACCTTACAATCTTTTTGAATATTCCGCCCGAACGCGCCTTTGAAAGAAAGCACGGCGCCGACGAGGACGACAGAATAGAGCAGATGGGACTTGCCTTTCACCAAAAGGTGTATAAAGGCTATCTCGACCTTATAGGCGACTATCCCGAATTCACCCCCGTCGATTGTTCGGGCACAAAGTTTGAAACGAGCGATAAAATCTGGCAGCTTCTTAAAGGCCGCGGCATAGTCGGGGGTTAACGGACACAGGGGCGTACGGGCATGAATCAACTTTTAAGATCCACAACGGCATATGCGATTTTAAACGGCGACAAGCGCAGCGGAAGGCTTGCCCATGCCTATCTTCTGCACTTTGCCGACGCCGCCTGCCTGCGCCATGCCCTTAAGTTTTTTGCCCTCTCCGTCTTCGGGGCGGACGAAAACTCGCGCGAGGGCAGGCTCATTTTAAACGAGGGCTTTGCCGATTTAAAGGTCTACCCCGCCGAGGGCAAAAAGCCGACGGTTGCCGACGCCGGAGAAATAGTGGAGGACAGCGCCTTGAAACCCCTCGAGGGCGACAAAAAGCTGTACATTTTTTCCGACTTTGACAAGGCTGCCGCGCTCGTGCAGAACAAGCTTTTAAAGGTGCTCGAAGAGCCCCCTCAGGGCGTGTATTTTTTGCTGGGAGCCACCTCTCTTTCGCCCGTGCTCCCCACCGTTCTTTCAAGGGTGAGGCAGCTGTACATTCCTCCCTTTTCCGAAGATCAGGTGCTGGCGGCTTTAAACCGCATGGGCGGCGACCCTTCCTTAAACGCCCTCGCCGCAAAAAGCTGCGGAGGAATTTTCGGTCAGGCGGCGGCGCAGGTCACCGGCGGGTGGTTTAAAGAAGTTCTTTCAGCCGCACAAAAAATCGCCTCCTGCACAACGCTTGCAGAGGCGGCAAGATACTCTTTGGAGTACGGCGAAATAAAGGAAAAACAGGAACTTTTAAAACAGGTCCAGCGGCTGTGGTTTTCCCGGCTCAAAGACCTTTCATCAGGGGATATTGCCGTGGGAAACCTCACGCGTCCCGCGCTTTTGTATGCAGTTGACAAGGTCAATAAGGCGCTTGGGGATTTAAACTTCAACGCCTCCTTTCCCAATCTTTTGTACGACCTTTTAAGCTGTGTTGTAACGGAGAACGATAAATGGAAAAAATTGTTGGAATAAAGTTTAAAAACAGCCCTAAAGTATATTACTTTGCCCCCGGCAAGTACACATACAAGCAGGGCGACGGCGTAATCGTCGAAACGTCGCGCGGCGTCGAGTACGCCACAGTCGTCATGCCCGAAGGCGAGGTAGAGGAGGACAAGCTCGTTTCCCCCTTAAAGCCCATTCTGCGTCTTGCCAACGACAGGGACAGGGAAATTGTCAGGCGCAACGAGGAAAAACGCTTGCCTGCCATGCAGACCGCCCGCGAAAAGGCTGAAAAGTGCGGGCTTGTTATGAAGATAATCGACTGCGAGTTCGCCTTCGACGGCTCAAAAGTTACCTTCTATTTCTCTGCCGAAGGCAGGGTGGACTTCCGCGAGCTTGTAAAGGAGCTTTCGGCTGCGTTCAGGCAGAGGATCGAGCTCCGCCAGATCGGCATAAGGGACGAAATCAAAATGATAGGCGGGCTTGCCCCCTGCGGCAGGGAGTGTTGCTGCTCGAGCTGCATGCCCGAGTTCAAAAAGGTGTCCATAAAGATGGCGAAAAACCAGGGGCTTTCGTTAAATCCCGGCAAAATTTCGGGGCTTTGCGGCAGGCTCATGTGCTGTCTTTCGTACGAAAACGAGTACTATGCCGAAGCCTGCAAAAAGGTTCCCAAGGTAGGTTCGGAGGTGCAGACGCCAGAAGGCAAAGCGCACGTAGTTTCCGTGAACATGCTCAAAATGGAAGTAAAGGTAAAAATCGAGCAAAAGGACGGCTTTATCTACCGCGACTATCCTGCCGACCAGATTAAATTCCGCCGCGGCGGGAATGCAAAGCATGAAGAGGACGGGGAAGACAGCGAAGAGCTGAAAAATTTACAGGATTAATAAAAAAATGCTGTAAAACCCCCTTTACAGCCGCGCAATCTTGTGATATAATAAATGCATGACAGGGGTGTACCCCCGAAAAATAAAATGGAGGAATGACCAATGGCACACGTAATTTCCGATGAATGCGTAAGCTGCGGTGCATGCGCCGCTACTTGCCCCGTGTCCGCTATCTCCGAAGGCGCCGACAAGTATGTCGTCGATGCCGATACCTGCATCGATTGCGGCGCTTGCGAAGGTGTATGCCCCACCGGTGCAGTACAGCCCGAATAAGCATTAGTTCAAACAAAAAAAGGGTGGCGGCTGAAAGCTGACCACTCTTTTTTTATCGGCA
>CALVMP010000063.1 GCA_944346655.1 uncultured Clostridia bacterium | reverse complement strand
GCCTGAGCGTTTATTCCAAAATCTCGTACAGCCCCGCGGCTTCGTCCTTCTTGGTCGTCTGCTTTACGGCGAGCACCTTAAATTTCAGCACTCCCGTGGCATAGGTTATCTCCACTATATCTCCCTCTTTAACCTGGTGCGAAGGTTTCGCCTCCCTGCCGTTCACGCACACCTTTCCGCCCGCACACGCTTCCTGCGCAACTGTCCGCCTCTTTAAAATGCGCGAAACTTTTAAAAATTTATCTATTCTCATCGATACTTGCTGCGTCATTTAAAAAAATCCTTAAAACCGCTTGACTTTACTTTGAAAGGGGAATATAATACTATAATGTATTACAATGCGCATTTTGCCCGTTTCTGCTATTTTTTAACAATTGCAGAGGGTAAAAAAACGCCCTCAAAGGCGGGCAACTATGCCGCGGATACTTATTAAAGTATATAACAAATAATCGCTTTTGTAAAGTCATTGACAAAAAAATATTGCGCCGTGCGCGGTTTTTTTCGCAAATCATAAGTTTGTCAATAGACCGCTATAAAAATTTCTTATACCCAAAGATACATTCGATTGTTTGCGGTGAAAAGATATATACGCATAATCGCCATTGTGAAATAGAAAAATTTAAAGGAGCAACAAACTTTAATGGATTTACCCGTTCACAAGTATGGCAAAACGGAAAGACGGAAGTTCGGCAAAATCAACGAAGTTATCGACATTCCCGACCTCGTCGAAATTCAGAAGTCGAGCTATTCAACCTTCATTAACGAGGGCATAGCCGAGGTCTTCGAAGATTTCTCGCCCATCACCGACTATTCCGACCACTACGAGCTCTACTTCCTCGACCACTGGTTTGACGACAAACCCAAGTACGACGAAAAGGAGTGCCGCAACCGCGACGCAACTTACGCGCTGCCCATGCACGTAAAGGTAAGGCTTGTAAACAAGGTAAAGGACGAAGTAATCGACCAGGACGTATTCATGGGGGAATTCCCCTTAATGACCGATTCGGGTTCCTTTATCATCAACGGCGCAGAGCGTGTTATCGTTTCACAGCTCGTCCGTTCGCCCGGCGCGTATAACGCAAAGGAAGTGGACAAGACGGGCAAGGAGATGTTCGGCACCACCGTCATCCCCAACCGCGGCGCGTGGCTCGAGTTCGAACAGGACGCCCAGGGCGTATTATGGGTGCACGTCGACAGAAAGCGCAAAATCTGCGCAACCGTCCTTCTGCGCGCGCTCGGCTTCGGTTCGGACAGGGCGATTTTAAACCTCTTTGCCGACGACAAGATGATCGAAAACACCATCGCCAAGGACTCCACCAAGTCGGAAAGCGACGGTCTCATCGAGCTCTACCGCCGTCTCCGCCCCGGCGAGGTTCCCACCGAGGCGTCCGTCAAGCAGCACCTCAACAACCTCTTCTTCGACCCCCGCAGGTACGACGTGGTAAAGGTCGGCAGGTACAAGTTCAACAAAAAGCTCAACCTTGCCTACAGGCTGCCCGGCTGCACGCTTGCGGAGGACGTGTTCAATCCCCAGACGGGCGAGGTCATGGCACACTCGGGCGACAAGGTCTCCGACGCGCTCGCCGTCGAAATTCAGGATGCGGGCGTGAACGAGGTGTTCGTCTTTGTCAACGACCCCGTCGACGGTCAGATCAAGCACAAGATAATCGCAAACAACACCGTAAACTTCAAAGCCGTCTCGGACAAGAACCCCAAAATGTTCGGTCTGCTTCCCACGATATATCATCCCAACTTCCTCTTCATGAAGGAACTTGCCGAAGAGTGCAGAACTCAGACCTGCGAACAGGTCGCCGAAAAGTATCTCGAGCGCATCAACGCCGTGCACTACTGCGAGGAGATTCCCGTCTCCGACGACGAAAAGCCCGAGGAGAAGAAGAACAGGGAGAGGAGAAGGGAACAGCGCATAAGGTTTGTCGAAGCCTGCAAGGTGTTCGACATGCTGCTTGAAAGCGACAAGACCGAGCTCACCTCCGACGAGAGAAAGGCGATAAAGCCCGTCGTAGAAAAGCTCAACCACAAGCACATCACGGTTGACGATATCGTCGCCGCAATCTCCACCAATATCGACCTCCAGTACGGCATCGGCACGATAGACAACATCGACCACCTCGGCAACCGCCGCGTGCGCTCTGTCGGCGAGCTGCTCACAAACCAGCTGCGCATAGGCATATCCCGCCTCGAAAAGCTCATAAAGGAGCGCATGGCAACGCAGGACGCGATGGAAGTCACCCCCTCCGGTCTCGTAAACGTCCGTCCCGTCTCTGCGGTCATACGCGAGTTCTTCGGGTCCTCCCAGCTCTCGCAGTTCATGGACCAGACCAACCCCGCCGCCGAGCTCACCCACAAGCGCAAGCTCTCCGCCCTCGGTCCCGGCGGTCTCAACCGCGACAGGGCAACCTTCGAAGTGCGCGACGTTCACCACTCGCACTACGGCAGACTGTGCCCCATCGAGACCCCCGAAGGTCAGAACATAGGTCTTATCTCCTCGCTCGCGACTTTTTCAAAGGTCAACGAGTACGGCTTTATCATGTCGCCCTACAGAAGGGTGGTTAAGGACGAAAACGGTATCCCCACCGTAACCGACGTCGTCGACTACCTCACCGCAGACGAGGAGGATAAGTTCACCGTCGCCCAGGCAAACGAGCCCCTCGACGAGCACAATCACTTTGTCAACGCCCACGTCGGCTGCCGCCACCAGGATTTAATCACCGAGCTCCCTCCCGAGAGAATGGACTATATGGACGTCTCTCCCAAACAGCTCGTGTCGGTTGCCACGGCGCTCATACCCTTCCTTGAAAACGACGACACCAACCGTGCGCTCATGGGTTCGAACATGCAGCGCCAGGCGGTTCCCCTCATGAAGACCGAATCGGCAATCGTCGCAACGGGTATCGAGGCGGCAATCGCCCGCGACTCGGGCGTAATCGTCCGCGCAAAGAATTCGGGCGTCGTCGTCGGCTGCGCCTCCGACTGCATAAAGATCAAGGAAGAGGACGGCTTCGTTGCAGAATATAAGTTAAAGAAATTCGAACGTTCCAACCAGAACACATGCCTCAACCAGCGCCCCATAGTCAACACGGGCGACAGGGTTGAAGCGGGCGAAATAATAGCCGACGGTCCGGCAACCAACAACGGCGAGCTCGCCCTCGGCAAGAACATCCTCATCGGCTACATGGAGTGGGAGGGCTACAACTACGAGGACGCAATCCTCATCTCCGAAAAGCTTGTGCAGGACGACGTGTTCACTTCAATCCACATTGAAGAGCACGAAACCGAAGCCCGCGACACAAAGCTGGGTGAAGAGGAGATAACCCGCGATATCCCCAACGTCTCCGAGGACGCCCTCAAAGACCTCGACGAAAACGGCATCATCCGCATCGGCGCCGAAGTTCAGACGGGCGACATTCTCGTCGGCAAGGTAACCCCCAAGGGCGAAACCGAACTCACCCCCGAAGAAAGGCTTCTGCGCGCAATCTTCGGCGAAAAGGCGAGGGAGGTAAGGGACACCTCGCTGAAGGTTCCCCACGGCGAGGGCGGTATTGTCGTCGACGTAAAGGTGTTCACCCGCGAAAACAAGGACGAACTTTCCCCCGGCGTAAACAAATTGGTGCGCGTATATATCGCGCAGAAGCGTAAAATCCAGGTCGGCGACAAGATGGCGGGCCGCCACGGAAACAAGGGCGTCATCTCCCGCGTTCTTCCCCAGGCGGATATGCCTTTCCTTGCCGACGGCACTCCCTTACAGATAGTTCTTAACCCCCTCGGCGTTCCCTCGCGAATGAACATAGGTCAGGTGCTCGAAGTGCACTTGGGGCTTGTGTGCAAACAGCTCGGCTGGAAGATAGCCACCCCCGTATTCGACGGCGCGACCGAGCAGGATATAAAGCAGTTATTCCTTGAAAACAACATAGTCAACCCCGAAGGCAAGGTGGACGGCAAAATCCAGGTGTATGACGGCAGAACGGGCGAACCGTTCGAAAACCGCGTAACCGTCGGCGTGCAGTACATGATAAAGCTCATTCACCTCGTCGACGACAAGATTCACGCCCGTTCCATCGGTCCCTATTCGCTCGTCACGCAGCAGCCCCTCGGCGGCAAAGCGCAGTTCGGCGGCCAGCGTTTCGGCGAAATGGAAGTGTGGGCGCTCGAAGCTTACGGCGCCGCCCATATTCTTCAGGAAATCCTCACCGTCAAGTCGGACGATATCGTCGGGCGCGTCAAGACGTACGAGTCCATCGTCAAGGGCAACAACATCTCCGAACCGGGCATTCCCGAAGCGTTCAAAGTGCTCTTGAAGGAACTCCAGTCCCTCGCCCTCGACGTCAAGGTGCTCACCGAAAACAACGAGGAGCTCATCATCCGCGAGCTCGACGACGAGGACGACGCAATCCCCACGGCTCACGCACGCGAGGCGGAGGAACGCGAAAACGCTATTCCCGACGAGGAATTCGAGCTCGGCGGCGCTCAGGCGGTGGAGGAGGACGAGGGCGACCTCGACGGCTTCCAGCTCTTCGACGCGGACGAGGACGAAGATTTCGCCTCCAAGGAACTGTTCACCGATGAAGACGTCGACGACTTCGGCGACGACGATGACCTCGGCGACAAATACACCCTCTTCGACGCGGACGAAGACGAAAAGTCGGAGGACGACGAAGACGACGCGGTCAAGAACGGAGAGGACGAGTAAAGGGAGGTTAGTATGTTTGAATTAAACGATTTTTGTTCCATTAAAATCGGCGTGGCTTCCCCCGAAAAGATAAGAAGTCTTTCCAAGGGCGAAGTAACAAAGCCCGAAACCATAAACTACAGAACACAAAAACCCGAGCGCGACGGCTTGTTCTGCGAGCGCATCTTCGGTCCCATGAAGGACTGGGAGTGCCACTGCGGCAAGTACAAGCGCATCCGCTACAAGGGCGTCGTGTGCGAAAAGTGCGGCGTCGAAGTCACCCGCTCCAAGGTAAGAAGGGAGCGCATGGGTCATATCGAGCTCGCCGCGCCCGTATCGCATATCTGGTATTTCCGCGGCGTGCCCTCGAGGATAGGTCTCATTCTCGATATGTCCCCCAAGGCGCTCGAGCAGGTCATCTACTTTGCCGCCTACGTCGTAATCGACCCCGGCACAATCCCCACCCTCGAGTACAAGCAGGTCATAAACGACAAGGAACTGCGCGAAATCGAGGAGCAGTACGGCGATTCCTCCAAGACCGGCTTAAAGGTCGGCATGGGCGCCGAAGCTATCCGCGAACTTTTGATGGCTGTAGACCTTGACAAGGAGTGCGAGGCAACCAGAGCCATCATCGAAAAGAACTCCGCCTCCCAGAAGAAGGTAAAGGCGATAAAGAGGATTGAAATTCTCGAAGCCTTCCGCAAGAGCGGCAACCGTCCCGAGTGGATGATCTTAACCGTTCTTCCCGTCCTTCCCCCCGAGCTCCGCCCCATGGTTCAGCTCGACGGCGGCAGGTTCGCCTCCTCCGACCTCAACGATTTATACCGCAGGGTCATCAACCGCAACAACCGCTTAAAGCGCATGATGGAGCTCGGCGCTCCCGACATGATAGTCAAAAACGAAAAGCGCATGCTCCAGGAGGCGGTCGACGCCCTCATCGATAACGGCAGAAGGGGCAGGGCGCTCTCCGGTCCCTCCAACCGCGAACTCAAGTCCCTTTCCGGCATGCTCCGCGGCAAGCAGGGCAGGTTCCGTCAGAACCTTCTCGGCAAGCGCGTAGACTATTCCGGCCGTTCGGTTATCGTCGTCGGTCCCGAACTCAAGCTCTACCAGTGCGGTCTGCCCAAGGAAATGGCAATCGAGCTCTTCAAGCCCTTCGTAATGAAAAAGCTTGTCGAAAGCGGCCAGTGCCACAACATAAAGAGCGCTAAGCGCACGGTCGAAAAGGCTAAGCCCTTTGTGTGGGACGTCCTCGAAGAGGTAATCAAGGACCACCCCGTCCTCTTAAACCGCGCACCCACGCTCCACCGCCTGTCCATTCAGGCGTTCGAGCCCGTGCTCATCGAAGGCAGGGCAATCAAAATCCACCCCCTGGTATGTACCGCGTTCAACGCCGACTTCGACGGCGACCAGATGGCGGTCCACGTGCCCCTCTCCATAGAGGCGCAGGCTGAGGCGAGATTTTTGATGCTCTCCTCCAACAATATATTAAAGCTCTCCGACGGCAAACCCGTTATGCAGCCCGCGCAGGATATGGTATTGGGCGCGTACTATCTTACGATCATCCGCCGCGAAGAGGGCAAGTTCTACCGCTGGTCGGGCGACAGATATTACGAGTGCAACGAGGGCGACGAGGGAGCCGAAAAGTACATCCCCGGCGCATATATCTCCGAGGACGAAGTAATGATGGCGTACCAGACCAAGCAGGTTCACATGCAGGACGAAGTTTACGTCCGCCGCACCGTCACCATCAAGGACGAAAAGTCCCCTTACTTCGGTCAGACCGTTCAGGGTCTCGTAAAGACGACTGTCGGACGCATAATATTCAATAACGAAATGCCTCAGGACCTCGGCTTTGTCAAGCGCGAAAAGCCTGAAGATTATCTTAAATACGAAATTTCCTACGAGTTCTTAAAGGGCGCGGTAGCCGTCGGCAAAAAGCACCTCGGCACTATCGTAGACCGCTCCTTCAAGACGGGCGGTGCACCCAAGGCTGCCGACGTTCTCGATAAGATCAAGTCGCTCGGCTACAAGTACTCCACCGTCGGCGCAATCACAACCTCGGTATTCGACATGCACATTCCCGCGGCAAAGACGCAGATAGTCGCCGAAACCGAGCAGAAGGTCGCCCAGATCGAGCGCAAGTTCCAGCGCGGACTTCTGCGCGAGGAGGAGAGGTACAACGCCGTAATCAAGGCTTGGGACGACGCAACCGACGCCGTAACCGAAGAGCTCAAGAAGTCGCTCGACAAGTTCAACCACATATGGATGATGGCAAACTCGGGCGCCCGCGGTTCGATCGACCAGATGAAACAGCTTTCGGGCATGCGCGGACTGATGGTCAACCCCCAGGGTAAAAAGATCGAAGTCCCCGTCAAGTCCTGCTTCAGGCAGGGTCTGTCCGTTCTCGAATACTTCATCTCCTCGCACGGCGGTCGTAAAGGTCTCGCCGACACCGCGCTCAAAACTGCCGACTCGGGCTATCTCACCCGCCGTCTCGTCGACGTCGCCCAGGACGTCATCGTGCGCGAAGAGGACTGCATGGCTGGCAGCAAAAAGCCCCGCGGCATGGTTGTAAAGGCAATTATCGGTCCCAACGGCGAAGTTATCGAAGGTCTCGAGGACAGAATTCAGGGCAGGTTCGTCGCCGAAGACGTGGTCAACCCTTCGACGGGCGAAGTTATCGTGCCCATGAACGGCTTTGTCACCGACGAGCTCGCCAAGGAAATAGTTAAGGCGGGCATAGAGGCTGTTTCAATCCGCTCCATATTCACCTGCAATTCCCGCTACGGCGTGTGCGCAAAGTGCTACGGCAAGAACATGGCTACCAACACCCCCGTAATGCCCGGCGAAGCCGTCGGCGTTATCGCGGCACAGTCGATAGGCGAACCCGGCACCCAGCTCACCATGCGTACCTTCCACACGGGCGGTATCGCGGCAACGGGCGACATTACACAGGGTCTTCCCCGCGTAGAGGAGCTCTTCGAAGCCCGCAAACCCAAGGGCTGCGCGACGCTTTGCGAAGTTTCGGGCAGGGTCACCATAGACGATTCGGATAACTTAAAGCATGTCATAGTCAAGGACCCCGTAACCGGCGAAGTCAAGAAAAATTACCAGCTTCCCTTCAATGCAGAGCTCAAGGTCAAGGACGGCGACGCCGTCGAACCCGGCACGGTGCTCAACGCTGGTTCGGTTTACCCTCAGGATATCTTAAGGGTACAGGGCGTAAAGGGCGTTCAGGACTATCTGCTTGAACAGGTCCAGTCGGTCTACCGCTCGCAGGGCGTCGATATCAACGACAAGCACGTCGAAATCATCGTCCGCCAGATGCTCAGAAAGGTAAGAATAGAGTCCGCTGGCTCCACCGACCTTCTCCCCGGCGAAACGGTGGATATGTTTACGGTAGAGGCTGAAAACCAGAAGGCAATCGAAAACGGCGGTACGCCCGCTTTGCAGAAGCGCGTACTCCTCGGCATCACCAAGGCGGCGCTCTCTACCGAGTCCTTCCTTTCCGCCGCATCCTTCCAGGAGACGGCTCGCGTTCTCACCGACGCCGCGATAAAGAACAAGGTCGACCCCCTCATGGGACTCAAGGAAAACGTCATCATCGGCAAGCTCATCCCCGCAGGCACGGGCGTAAAGGATTACAAGAACATGTCTCCCGTAATCAATACCTCGTACAACAGCGTAGTCTCCGACGACGATTCCAACTCATAACAATAACAACAATAAAACATCTCCCCTCACACCGGTGAGGGGAGATGTTTTATATTAGTAAGGATAAAATGTTATAAGTAAACGGGTATTTTTTACAAAGCACGACTCGGCGACACGCCGCGCCGCGGGTCAGTCCTCCTTGATTTCGGCGGCGGCAACAATGGTGTAGGTGTGCCTCGCCGTCTTTTTGTTCGGTCCCGTCTCCGAAACAGCCCAGGTGTTGCCGTCCAGTGTAAGCCCCCGTCTCTCTGCCTCGGCGGTAAGCAATGCGTATAGTTCGTTAACGGAGTTCGCGTGCCCTGCCGACTTTATCATAAAAGATTTCTTCCGCACAATCTCTTCAACTCTGCCGCCGCCCGAAGGCTTTTTAGGCGCTTTGCTTATGGGCAGGCATATGTCTATGGTCGGTCTGTCCACCGTTTTGTTGCCTGAAATTGCGTTTCTCGTAAGTATAAAGAATACCTCGCCCGGCTTGCAAACGCACCCGCTCTTTACGGCAAGGCTGTATGTCTCGCGCGCAAAAAAGTACTTCTGCCGTATGTCGCCGGTGGAGGGATGCTCCTTTACAAAGCACAGATCTTTTGTCTCGTCCGTGAACGAAAATATGTGTTCGTCGGGGCATATGTCCAGCCGTATTACGTCAATAAGCCTGTTCAGCCGCTCCCTTATTTCCATAAGTTTATTGTATGCGTCCTCTATGTCGAGCCTGCCCGAAAAGTAGTCGCCGATCTCGCGCGAAGTGAATCCCAAGGTCTTAAGCTGTTCGGCAACGTGAATTTTAATTACGTCCTCGGCAGTGTATTTTCTGTAGTCGTTTTCGTTCTCCCGCGCGGGCTTCAGCACGCCCGTCGTTTCGTAGTGCTTCAAAATCCTCGGGGTCAGGTTTAAAAATTTCACGACTTCATTCACGCGGAAGGTCATGCTCGAACCGCTCAAAAAATTTTCATCTAAAATATCCATACCTCTTGACCTGTACATACATGTATAAGTTATAATAATTATATCAGGGGTGGCTGTTCAAGTCAAACTAATTTGTCCGTCTCACACTATCGTTTCGCACAACGCCACATTTTCGTGCGGAACATTCCTGTAACATTATTGCCGCGAAGCTAATGCATGAGCTCCGCGGCATATTTTATTGTTTACAAATTGTAAAATATATGCTATAATGCTTGCATGACATTCGAA
>CALVMP010000062.1 GCA_944346655.1 uncultured Clostridia bacterium | reverse complement strand
TCTCGCCGCTGCGCCTCAGGTGGTAAAAGAAGTTCGTCGACGAATAAAGAGAAGTTGCCGGCAGTATTATTCCCGCTCCCGACGCCGCGGACTGCGCGGCGGAATTCAGTTGCCTTATAATGGGTTGAACAGCTTCAAATAAGGTGTGGTCGACCACTCCCTCCACGTCTATTTTGCCTGCAATGAGCGCCAGCCACAACAAAGTCGGAGCAATGCTCATCAACAAAAAATATACGAGCGTTCCGGCAATAGTTGAATAGCGCCTGTCGGCAAAATGTCTGTAGAGGGCAATGAGCTTTTTCATGAAAGTAGTTTTTGCAGACCTGCAAATACTATACAATTATGTGGCGCGGACTTCGTCCGCGCCACCGTTTAGGAATATCAGATTGTACCCGTAAAACCCGAGCGCGAAGAACAACCGCAGTTGCATGAATTGCAACCCCAGGAGTTGCCGTAACAATTATTGCATAATCCGTACTGGCAGGCATAGTAGACATCCCAGCAACTGCAGCATGAGTTATTGTTGTTACCGCATAAAATGTTCAACAGCCCGGAAAACGAGCATCCGCACGAACGATTGCTGTTACAGCCGTTATTGCAGCCGTTGCAACCGTTACTGCATCTGTTAACGCAATTACACATTTAAGAATTCTTCCTTGGTAAATGTATTAAAGGCAAGGGTTTTCCCCCTTCCCTTTGATACATTATATGCAAAAAAGAATGTGCCTGCCACAAAAACAAAAGCGCGGACCATGTCCGCGCTTTTATTTTTGAAATTAAATTATTCGCCGAAATATCTCTTTAAAAGACCGGCAAAACCTGCGCCGTGACGAGCTTCATCCTTTGCCATTTCGTGAACGGTGTCGTGAACGGCGTCAAGATTGAGCTGCTTTGCCCTCTTTGCAATTGCGAGCTTGCCTTCGCATGCGCCCGCCTCAGCAGCAGCGCGGAGCTCAAGGTTCTTCTTTGTGGAGGGAGTAACGACCTCGCCGAGAAGTTCTGCAAACTTTGCTGCATGCTCTGCCTCTTCATATGCATAGCGCTTGAAGGCTTCTGCTACTTCGGGATAACCTTCTCTCTCTGCAACTCTTGCCATCGCAAGATACATGCCCACCTCGGTGCATTCGCCGGTGAAGTGAGCGCGAAGTCCGTCCATAATTTCCTTATCGTCGCAAACGCCGTCGCCTACAACGTGCTCGCAGGCAAACTTTGTCTTTTCCTCTACGGGAACAAAGGTTTTAGCCTTGCATACGGGGCAAACTTCTACGTCATCGGCTACGATTTCGCCGCATACTGTACATCTTTTCATTATGAAACACTCCTTAATATTTATTGTAAATTGATTATATCATATTTAAGATTAAATATCAATAGGAATTTGAAAAAAATTTGTGAAAAATTCGGGAAATTTTACTTTTTAAAAACGACGCTCAACAACTCAGGGTAATCGCGGACGAATAATTTGCCTCCCGCGGATTTAAGTTGCTCCGCGGTACGAAAGCCCCACAGCACGCTTGCGCAGTCAATCCCCGCATTTGCAGCCGTAGCTATATCCGTCTCGCCGTCCCCCACAAACAGGCATTCCGGGGGAGCAACGCCCAATTGCCCGATAAGGTATTGCACTGCTGCAGGCGCGGGTTTTAAAGGAAATTTATCCGTCTGACCGAGTATATAGTCGAAACCGTAGCCCGAAAGCAGTTTGCCGCACACTCCCTTTGCGGCGTCGTCGGGCTTGTTTGTGAGGATGGCAAGCTTTACGCCGAGCGACTTTACCTCTCTTAAAAAGAAGTCCTCGCCTTCATACAGAGTTGTACGTGAGTTGTCGCAGGCGGCAAAATGAACGCGATAATAGCTGTAAAGCTCCTCTATTCTGTCAAAATCGGGCGGAGCCGCGCGTTCGATAAGTTTTCTGGCGCCGTCGCCGACATATTCAATTGTCTTTTGCAGGGAAATCTGCGGGCAACCGAAGGCTTCAAGCGAAGCGTTCAGCACGGCATTGATGTCACCGGAGGTATTTAACAGGGTGCCGTCGAGATCAAATATAATTGCCTTGTACATAATTACATTTTATCGGGGACGCCTATGCCGAGCAGACCGAGCGCATTTTCAAGAGTGCGCAACGTTGCCTTTGTGAGCGAGAGGCGGAAGTCCCTTACACCCTCCCCGGCAGTGAGAATTTTACAGTCGAAGTAGAACTTGTTGAACTTCTGGGCAAGATCTACCGCGAAACGCGCGATATAACTGGGCTCATATTTTTCAGCCGCGTCGATTACGGTGTCGGGGAAGGAGGCAAGCGCCTTTACCACCTCGAATTCTTCATCGCTTATCTCTGTACCGTCGGCGAGACCTGCTTTGAACGCTCCTCCCTTTTCAAGCACGGACGCTGCGCGGGCGCATGTGTACTGCACATATACGCTCGTTTCCCCTTCGAATGAGAGCACTTTATCGTATGAAAAAGTTATATCCTTTATCTTGTTATTGTAGAGTGCGCCGAATATGACTGCGCCGATGCCAACCTTTTCGGCAATTTCGTCCTTGTTTTCAAGGTTGGGATTCTTTTCGTTGACGACGGCGTAAGCCTTTTCGACGCACTTTGAAATAACGTCCTCCAGCCACACTACCTTGCCCTTGCGGGTGGACATTGCTCCGTCCTCGAGCGAGACCATGCCGTAAGCCACGTGTACTAAATCCTTTGCCCACTCCTTGCCCATGAGTTCGAGCACCTTGAAGAACTGCCTGAAGTGCAGGTTCTGCTGGTACGCGACGACGTAGAGGCACTTATAGAAGTCGTAAGTCTTTTTGCGGTATATGGCGGCGGCTATGTCGCGCGTGGCGTAAAGCGAAGCGCCGTCCGAGCGCAATATGAGACAGGGCGGCATGCCGTAGGGCTCGAGGTCGACTATCTGTGCGCCGTTGCTCTCCTTGAGCAGTCCGTCCTCTTTCAGCTCCTCTATTACGGGAGCCATTTTATCCGTATAGAACCTCTCGCCCGCATAGCTATCAAAGTGGACGTCGAGGCGGTCGTAAATCTTTTTAACGTACTCCAACGTAAGCTCTTTGAACCACTCGAAGAGGTCGTTCGCCTCTTTGTCGCCGCTTTCGATAAGACGGAAATATTCGCGGGCTTCCCTCTCCATCTCCTCGTCCGCCTCGTTATTGAAACGGACATACAGGTCGTTTATGGCGTGAATACCGCCCCTTTGAACTTCCTCGCGGTTGCCCCAGTGCTTGTAGGCGCTTATGAGCTTGCCGAACTGGGTGCCGTAGTCGCCGAGGTGGTTGATGCCCACCGCCTTATATCCGAGAAAGTTGAATATCTTATAAAGCGCACTGCCGAGCACGGTGGTTGAAAGATGTCCTATGTGAAAGGGTTTTGCAATATTGACGGAGGAATAGTCTATACAGATAGTCCTGCCCCTCCCCATATCCGAAGAGCCGTACCTTTCGCCCTTAGACTCAATTTCTGCGAGCACTTCGCGGGTAAGTCCCACCTTATTTATCTTGAAGTTGAGGTATCCGTTTACAGCCGTGATTTCGCTTAAGACTTCGTCAGGGGAAATCTGCGCGGCGAGCTCCGCGGCAATTACAACCGGGCTCTTTCTAAGAACCTTTGCAAATTTGAAACAGGGCAGGGCGTAGTCGCCCATCTGAGAATTGGGGGGCAGAGCTATGGAAGAATAAATCTCCTCTTCGCTCACGCCGTCAACTTTTATTTTGCCTGCAATATACTTTTTATAATCCATAAAAGCACCTTGATATTTTATAAGGGCATTTTAGCATAATTTATGTATTTTTGCAAATTAAAGTTTGCTAAAATAATATTTTTGTAATATAATTATAGTCGCAATAAAAATACGGAGAAAATTTATGAAATTAGGCGTGGTAGGTCTGCCCAACGTGGGCAAATCGACACTGTTCAATGCAATAACTCATGCAGGCGCAGACGCGGCAAACTACCCCTTTTGCACGATAGAACCAAACGTGGGCGTTGTCGCCGTGCCCGACGAGAGACTGGACAAGCTCGCAGCTCTTTACAACAGCAAAAAAGTCACCCCGGCTATCGTCGAGTTCGTAGATATAGCGGGACTTGTAAAGGGAGCTTCCCATGGCGAAGGGCTGGGAAACAAATTCCTTTCCCACATACGCGAGTGCGACGCCATAGTTCATGTGGTGCGCTGCTTTGAAAATGCGAACATAACGCACGTAAGCAACAAAATTGACCCCATAGACGACATAAACACAATTACGCTCGAGCTCATTCTTGCCGATATCGAGATTGTAAACAAGCGGCAGGACAGAATCAGAAACAGCGCCAGGGGCGGCTCGAACAAGGAAGCCGCAACTGAATTTGCCATGCTCGAAAGACTTGAAAAATTCCTCGGCACCGAAAAACCCGCAAGGCTGTTCGAGTGTTCCGAAGCCGAAAAGCCCTTCCTCGACAACCTCTTCCTCCTCACCGCAAAACCCGTAATTTATGCTGCCAACATATCCGAATTCGATATGGGCAAGGACGAGGACGACATTCCCCTCGTCGTAAAGGTTAAGGAGCACGCTGCGAAAGAGGGGAGCGAGGTGCTTGTAATTTGCGCAAAGACCGAGGAGGAGCTCGCGCAGATGGAGCCCGAAGAGAGCGCCATGTTTTTGGAAGAGCTCGGGCTTAAGGAGAGCGGATTGAACGCGCTGATAAGAAAGAGTTATTCCCTTTTGGGACTCATCTCCTTCCTCACCGCAGGCGAAAAGGAGACAAGGGCATGGACCATAAAGCGCGGAACAAAGGCACCCCAGGCGGCGGGCGTTATACACAGCGACTTCGAGCGCGGCTTTATAAGGGCGGAAATTGTCGACTGGGAGACCCTTTTAGAATGCGGCGGACTTGTGGGCGCACGCGAAAAGGGCAAAGTCCGCTCGGAAGGAAAGGATTACGTTGTGAAGGACGGCGACGTCATACTCTTCCGCTTTAACGTTTAAAAGTTATGAGGGAATTGCAATTAAAGCATAAAAAAATAGTCATTACAAAGCTTGCTTCCTTCGGATTTATAGAGTCTGACAACGGATATGCATATAAAAAGGATATACTTAACGGTCAGTTCGAGCTTGAACTGTTTGTAACCCGCGAAGGAAAACTTTTTACCCACCTTACGGAAAAAGCGTTCGGAGACGAGTACACCCTCCACCTTGTGCCAGACGCCGTCGGCGAGTTCGTAGGCTCTGTAAAAGCTGCCTTCGGCGAGGCGATATACGGGTTTACAAACTTTTGTTGCGAAAGCGAAATCTTCATGTGCGAACAGACAAAACTGATAATAAGCTACGTGAAGGAAAAATATGCCAGCGGGATTGAATATCTGTGGAAAAAATTTTCTGATAACGCAGTATTCAGGCGGAACGACACAAAGAGCTGGTACGGGGCAATTCTGACCGTTTCGCTGAGAAAACTCGGGTTTGACAATGACGGAGACGCCGAAATTGTTGACCTGCGCATGGAGCCGGGTTTCCTCGATCAAAGGGACAAAAACCGCTATCTTCCCGGCTACCATATGAACAAAAAGAGTTGGTTCACCATAGTGCTCGACGGGAGCGTTCCTACAGAAGAAATATACTCGCTTATCGACGAGAGCTACCGCCTTGCCGGAAAGAAAAATTCCAAAACGAAAAGTACTTCTTAGCTCTTTACAATGTCGTAGAAAATTCTCAATACCGTGTCTGTACTTTGACTTACAAAAAATTAAGCCCGCGCCTCACGGCGCGGGCTTGAATTTTATATTAAATTACTTTAATTCGGCGAAGTACTTGATTGTTCTTACCATCTGGGATGTGTAGGAATTTTCGTTGTCGTACCAGGAAACTACCTTTACGAGGGTTGTGCCATCGCCCATGGGCATGCACTTTGTCTGGGTAGCGTCGAAGAGCGAACCATAAGTCATGCCGACGATATCGGAGGAAACGATCTCCTCTTCGGTGTAGCCGTAGGAAGCGGAAGCAGCAGCCTTCATTGCAGCGTTTACGTCGTCAGCCGTAACTTCGCCTTCGCAAACTGCGATGAGCTGGGTGAGCGAACCGGTGGGAACGGGAACGCGCTGTGCGCATCCGTCGAGCACGCCGTTGAGTTCGGGAATAACGAGACCGATTGCCTTAGCCGCGCCCGTGGAGTTGGGAACGATGTTTACGGCTGCAGCCCTTGCTCTTCTTAAATCGCCCTTGCGGTGAGGTCCGTCGAGAACCATCTGGTCGCCGGTGTAAGCGTGGATGGTGGTCATGTAACCCTTCTTGATTTTGCAGAGCTTGTTCAATGTATCAGCCATGGGAGCAAGGCAGTTTGTGGTGCAGCTTGCAGCTGAAATTACGGTGTCGGTTGCCTTTAAGGTCTTTTCGTTTACGCTGTAAACGATTGTGGGAAGGTCGTTGCCTGCGGGAGCGGAGATAACGCACTTCTTAGCGCCTGCGTCGATGTGAGCCTGAGCCTTTGCCTTGGAGGTATAGAAGCCCGTGCACTCCAGAACAACGTCAACGCCCACTTCCTTCCAGGGAAGGTTTGCGGCGTCCTTTTCGGCGTAGATTTTGATGGTCTTGCCGTTGACAGTGATGTAATCGTCGCCGGCAACAACGCTGTCAGCATACTTATATCTGCCCTGGGCAGAGTCATACTTTAAAAGATGAGCCAGCATCTTGGGGCTGGTAAGGTCGTTGATAGCTACGATTTCATAGCCTTCTGCATCAAACATCTGTCTGAAAGCGAGGCGGCCGATACGACCGAAACCATTGATAGCAACTTTAACATTTGCCATAAAAAATTAATCCTCCGAATTAAAAAAGTTTTAATATTTTTTGTCGCTATTATTATAGCAAATAAGTTTTTTCAAGTCAACAATAATTTTTAGATTTCAGGATAAATATGTAAGCCTTACAAAAATTTTACAAATTGCTCACAATCGGAAATATGTACGCTGACGCAGCTCATACAGTATAAGCAAAAATTTATAAATTATTTTTAAAATGCACTTGAAATTCGGGCGCAAAACCTTTATACTATTTATGTGGAAAGATTTGGTTTTCCATACCAAGAATTAATTTTTCTATGATCGGGAGGTTATTATGGGTTTAGTTACAGCACAGGAAATGCTTGAAAAGGCGCTTAAGGGCAAGTATGCCGTAGGTCAGTTCAACATCAACAATCTTGAATGGACAAAGAGCATTTTACAGACTTCGCAGGAGCTCGGCGCTCCGGTTATTTTGGGCGTTTCCGAAGGTGCGGGCAAATACATGACCGGCTTTAAAGTTGTCGCCGCCATGGTAAAGGCTATGATCGAGGAGATGAACATCACCGTTCCCGTAGCCCTCCACCTTGACCACGGCACATACGACGGATGCTATAAATGCATTAAGGCAGGCTTTTCTTCAATAATGTTCGACGGTTCGCATTTCCCCATCGAGGAGAATATTGCAAAGACCACTGAGCTTGTACATGTATGCAAACAGCTCGGTTTGAGCCTCGAAGCCGAAGTGGGCGCAATCGGCGGCGAAGAGGACGGCGTTATAGGCAAGGGCGAATGCGCAGATCCCGACGAATGCAAAAAAATTGCCTACCTCGGCGTTACGATGCTTGCGGCAGGCATAGGAAACATTCACGGCAAGTACCCCGCAAACTGGCCCGGACTCTCATTTGAAACGCTTGCAGCCGTTAAAGAAAAGGTGGGCGATATGCCTTTGGTTCTTCACGGCGGCACGGGCATTCCCACAGATCAGATTAAAAAGGCTATTTCGCTCGGCGTTGCAAAGATAAACGTAAACACCGAATGCCAGCTCTCCTTCCAGGCGGCTACGAGAAAATATGTCGAAGAGGGCAAAGACCTCGTCGGCAAGGGCTTCGACCCCAGAAAGCTCCTCGCACCCGGCGCACAGGCTATTAAAGATACAGTTAAGGAAAAAATGGAAATTTTCGGCTGCATAGGCAAGGCTTAACGCAGTGTTTAAAAATTTGTGCAAAGGAGCTTTTTTGTAAGCTTGCGCATGTTTTTCATATGTAACAACATAAAATTATTAACCGCTCGTTGCTTTGCAACGAGCGGTTTTTATATTGAATATTTTTGCGGCAAATCTACTCCTGCCCTCCCTTCTTTTTAAACTCCTCTATTAGTTCGTCGTAGAATGCTGCCATTGTGGCGTTGATGTACGGCATTATCCAAAGGAAGGCTATGCCAAGCGTGATTATTCCGACAAGCACCCAGCCGATAAAACTGAGCCTGAGCAGGAAGAGCCGCCATTTGTTGCCGCGCATGATTTCTTCTGACAGCTTTCTCGCCTCGCCGACGGAAAGATTTTCGAAGTCGGAGAGAATAAAATAGGTCTGCGAATATGCGAACGACTTTATTATGCCCGGCACGACGAGCAGAATTGTCCAGCAGATCAGAAGAACGGTGTTGGATAGGAACGCCGCGACCGAGCGCCAGAAATTGCTGAAACCGTCAAGGAACATGTTTGTTTCAACATACCCGCTCCTTACAATGCTCGCGTGAACGCCGGCAAATCCGACGAGAAAAGGTCCCTCTATTATGAGGGTTATGAGCGCGGCAAAGAAGTACCCGACGAACGGGATAAAACAAAGCATGGAGACGACGGCAATTATAAGAGCGTAGGCAATGTATATAATTATCATTCTGCCGCGGTTGCCGCTGAGCCCGTCGTTCGCCCGCCGTTTTAAGTCTGCAAAACTTGCCATATAAAAGCCCTCACGTTAAAAGATAAAATAATTATAGTCCCTGAATATTCGTAAGTAAACCATATAACGGGCGGGCTTGTTACATTGCACAAACTTATTACACATGTAAAATATATTATACAATTCACATTAAAAACCCGCGCACCTGCGCGGGTTATAAATTATTTGGTTTTGAGTTGTTTGTCTAAGTTTTCAAAGAATGGTTCGTAGTAGTTGTGGTCGAACTCCTCTATCTTACCCGAGTCGGCGGCTTGTGTGAGGGCGCGGTCGACAGGAACTTTTAATACATTGGTTATGCCGTGCTCTAAAGCGATTGCGTCCACCTGGCTTTCGCCGAAGATATCTATCTTTCTGCCGCAGTCGGGGCAGGTGATATAGGACATGTTTTCTACAATTCCGAGAATGGGAATGTTCATCATGCCAGCCATGTTGACAGCCTTTTTGACTATCATACCGACAAGATCCTGGGGCGTGGTGACGATGACTATGCCGTCGAGCGGAACGGACTGGAAGATAGTCAAGGGCACGTCGCCCGTTCCGGGGGGCATGTCTATGAACATATAGTCTACGTCCGTCCAGATGACGTCCGTCCAGAATTGCTGAACGGTGCCCGAGATGAGGGATCCGCGCCAGACGACCGGGTCTTCCTCGCTGTTCAGAAGCACGTTCATAGACATGACCTGCATGCCCGAGGGCGAGAGCACGGGGAGAATGCCCGCTTCGCTGCCCATAGCGCGTTCGTGTATGCCGAACATTTTAGGAATTGATGGACCCGTTATATCGGCATCCATAATCGCAGTGTTGTAGCCCGCCTTTTGGGAGGCGCAGGCAAGGAGGGCGCTCGTCATGGACTTGCCCACCCCCCCTTTGCCGGACATGACGGCTATTACCTTGCGTATTTTGCTCAGTTTGTGCGGAGCCTTCAAAAGGCTTTTGGGATCGCGCGAAGAGCACGATTGACCGCATGATGAGCAATCGTGATTGCAATTTTCTGCCATAATATACTCCTTTTTATTTGAACGACTATATTTTATGGCAAGAGGAAGCAAAAGTCAAGTTATTTATAAACGCGCTGAAATT
>CALVMP010000061.1 GCA_944346655.1 uncultured Clostridia bacterium | reverse complement strand
ATTTTATAACTTCAACTGCATATTTCCGTCGGGGAAGTCGGTTTTGTATCTGAGAGGGCACACCGATTTTACGGTGGTTACGCCGACAGACTTCATGGGTTTGCCCTTTGAGGCTCTGCCGTCTATGGGGATATCCTCCGTCTGGAGCTCGGTGACCGCTCCGTCCTCAGCGGTGACGGCGAGAACGTAGGGCAGGGTTACATAGTCGGCAAAGAGCACGTTTGACTTGGAGTCGCAGATCATTACCCCCTTTCTGCCCCTGCCGAGAGGGTCTATGAGGGAGGAGATTACCCGCTTGAAGCACAACTTATCGGTTATGATTATTATTTCGCCCTCGCCGTTTATCTGCGTGGCGAATATTACCGAGTCGTCGCCGTCGACAGCCATACCCTTTACGCCCGAGGCTATCCTGCCCTGGCGGGGGATATCGTCCATGGCGGCGTTGAGGCAGATGCCGCGGGATGTGACAAAGCACATGGTGGTGTACTCGTCGCCGACGAAGTTTTCGACAGACACGACCTCGTCGCCCGTTTTGAGCTTGATTGCGGGATATACCGCCTTCAACAGCCCGTACTCCTCCCACGCGCTGCGCTTGACCATGCCCTGTCTGGTGAAGAACACGATATCGCCCTGCGGGAGACCGTTTGTTATGTCGAAGAGCGCCACAACCCTTTCGCCGTTCAAAGCTCCGTCGTAGAAGGACTTGAGCTTTATGCCCGCGGCACGGAACTCGACGTCGTTGATCTGCTCGAGTTCAAGCTTTACGGCGTTGCCGTAGTTGGTAAAGGCTATGAGCACGCCGTCGGAAAGGCAGGGCAAAATCTTTTTGAAAAAGGCGTCGGGCTTGGTTGAGGGGGCGAGCGGCTTTTTGCACTTGGAGTCGAAGTCCACCTTTTGCATGAACTTTATGTTGTCCGAGGCGGTAATGGCAGCCACCCACTCGGTCTGCGGTCTCTTTACGTCCTGACGGTAGACCTGGATGTCCTCCGCCCTTGAGACAATCTGCGACTTTCTCGGGCAGGGGTACTTACTCTTTATCTCTTTGAGCTCGCGCTTGACTATGCCCATCTGGCGGTCGCGCGAGGCGAGGATTGCCCTGTACTCCTCTATCTTCTTTCTGAGCTCTTTAAGTTCCTCCTCGAGCTTGGTTACCTCGAGCTTGGTGAGGCGGGCAAGGCGAAGATCGAGAATTGCCTGTGCCTGTCTTTCGGTTAACGAGAAACGCTCCATGAGCTTTCTGCGGGCGTCGGGCGTGGAGTCGGCTTTTTTAATAATTTCGACAACTTCGTCGATGTTGTGCACGCCCACTATGAGACCCTCTAAGATATGGCAGCGGGCTTCCGCCTGCTTTAAATCGTACTTTGTGCGGCGGATTATTATTGTGCGCTGATAGTCTACATAGTATTTGAGTATCTCCACAAGCCCGAGCTGCTGGGGCTTGCCGCCCGCGATTGCAACCATGTTTATGCCGAAGGTGCACTCGAGATCGGTGTATTTGAAAAGATATGCGAGGATTGCGTCGACGTCGGCGCCCTTTTTGCAGGAGACGACCGCCCTCATGCCCGTGCGGTCTGACTCGTCGACGATATCGGCGATGCCCGAGAGCAGCTCCTTTTTATCCTCGCGAAGGAGCATTATTTTACGCAGGAGCTCCGCCTTGTTGGTCTGGTAGGGAAGTTCGGTTATGACTATATTTTTCTTGCCGCCCTCGCCGTTTTCGACGGAGTATCTGGCGCGGAGGGTTATTTTGCCCTTTCCCGTTTTATACGCCTGCCTGAGTTCGTTTTCTATAATGTACCCGCCCGTGGGAAAATCGGGACCTGGGATTATCTTCATGAGTTCGTCGAGGGATATCCTGGGGTGATCGATCATGGCGCAGGCGCCGTCGATGACCTCGGCGAGGTTGTGGGTGGGTATGTTTGTGGCAAGCCCCACCGCTATGCCGTTGGCGCCGTTTACAAGAAGGTTGGGATATCTGCCGGGGAGAATATCGGGTTCGAGCAGACTGTCGTCGAAGTTGAAGGAGAAGGGTACCGTCTCTTTATCGATATCGCGCAGCAGTTCGAGCGCGAGGGGTTCGAGCCTCGCCTCGGTGTACCTCATTGCGGCGGCGGGGTCGCCGTCGACAGAGCCGAAGTTGCCGTGCCCGTTTACAAGCGTCATGCGCATGTTGAAGTCCTGAGCCATTCTGACCATGGCGTCGTAGACCGAGCTGTCGCCGTGGGGGTGGTACTTGCCCATGCAGTCGCCGACTATACGGGCGGACTTTTTGTGGGGCTTATCCGGGGTTAAGCCCATTTCAATCATGGTGTAGAGAATGCGCCTCTGGACGGGCTTTAAGCCGTCCTCCACGCGGGGGAGGGCTCTGTCGAGAATTACAAACTCGGCATAGGGCAGCATTGCCTGGGGGAGCACCTCCTCGATGGGGGTGACGAACACGTTGCCCGAGGGTATGGAGGTTTGGAAGTTGTCGCCGTTTTTCTTTTTAGCCATCAGTCAGCCTCCGCGTTTTCGGGCTTGAAGTTTACCTTTTCGATAAAGCCGTCGACCTTGTTGAAGTTGGCGTTTTCGGCGAGGAACTGTTTTCTGCCCTCCACCTTGTCGCCCATGAGCATTTCGATTATATCCTTTGCCGCCTGCGCGTCGTCCACCGTGACCTGGATGAGGTTGCGGGTGGCGGGGTTCATGGTGGTGTCCCACAGCTGTTCGGCGGACATTTCGCCGAGACCCTTATAGCGCTGGATCTGGTAGCCCTTGCCCACCTTTTTTATCGCCTCGTCCAGTTCCTTGTCGTCGTAGGCGTATTCTACCATGTCCTTTTTATATACCTTGTATAAAGGAGGCATGCCGATATATACATAGCCCGCCTTTACGAGGTCGCGCATGTATTTGAAGAAAAAGGTTAAGAGTATGCAGCGGATATGCAGGCCGTCCTGGTCGGCATCCGAGAGAATGATTACCTTTTTGTACCTCGTCTTTTCGACGTCGAAGGAGTTGTTGAATCCCGCGCCGATAGCCGAAATGAGCGTTTTCAATTCCTCGTTCTGGAGGGTCTGCAGAGCCGACTTTTTCTGAACGTTCAAGGGCTTGCCGCGCAGGGGCAGAATGGACTGGAACTGCCTCATCCTCGCCTGCTTTGCCGTGCCGCCCGCCGAATCACCTTCGACTATGAACAGCTCGTTCATGTCGGGGTTCCTGCCCGAGCACGCGGCAAGCTTACCTATGAGGTTGAGCTGGTCGCTGTCCGACGCCGCCTTTGCAACCTCCCTTTCGGCGCGGTGCTTGATTCTGTCGTCGGCGGCAAACTTTGCCTTTTTGGCAACCTCGTCGAAGATCTGCTTGTTGCCGCGGGCGTTCATGAGCTGGGTGAGCCCCTCCACCACCGCCTGTTCGACGGGCGCCTTCGCCTCGGGATTACCGAGCTTGGTTTTGGTCTGACCTTCGAATTCGACGTTGTTCATCTTTACGGTCAGAACGGCGGTCAGCCCCTCCTTTATGTCGTCGGCAATGAACAGGGGATCCTTCGCCTTTAAAATGCCGTTGGATTTTGCATAGTCGTTCACCACCTTTAAAAGCCCCGAATGGAAGCCTGTTTCGTGGTATCCGCCCTCGACGGTGGAGATATTGTTGACGAAGGAATATAAGCTCTCCTCGTCGTCCTTGGTGTGGCAGATTGCAAACTCTATCTTTATCTTGCCCGCGTCGGCGCCCTTGACCTTTATATCCTTTACCGCCGAATAATACAGGGGCTGGGCGTAGAGCTCGGTTTTGCCCTCGTCGAGGTACTTTACAAAGTCGACAAGTCCGCCGTCGTACTTATATGTGACGGGTTCGCGGGCGGGCAGGGGGATTTTTTTGACGGTGACTTCGCCGTCGTCGCCCGCGACTTCCTCTTCACGGAAGCGGGGGCGTTCATCGGAGAAGTTTATCTTTACACCCTTGTTTAAAAAGGCAAGTTCCTTCAGGCGCTTTGAGACTGAATCGTAGCTCCACTCTATCGTTTCAAATACTTCCTTATCGGGCATGAAACGGACATATGTGCCCCTCTTTGACGTTTTTTCGCCCGTGTTTACAAGAGGACCTTCGGGAATGCCGCACAGCCACTTCTTTTTTGCCTTGTCGTAGGTGGACTTGAAGGACATTTTAAATACCGTCTTGCGGTAGACTTCGACTTTCAGCCACGACGAAAGGGCGTTGGTGACAGAGGCGCCCACGCCGTGCAGACCGCCCGAGAAGGCGTAGTTTTCGCTGTCGAACTTGCCGCCCGCGTGAAGTTTGGTGAATATGAGCTCAACCCCGCTCATCTTCGCCTTGGTGTTCATGTCCGTGGGCATGCCGCGTCCGTTGTCCTCGACGGAAGCGGAGCCGTCGGCGTGCAGGGTGACGGTTATCTCGTCGGCGTAGCCGTTTGCCGCTTCGTCTATGGCGTTGTCGACTATCTCCCACAGAATGTGGTGCAGACCCTTTGAACCCGTGGAGCCGATGTACATGCCCGGGCGCACCCTGACCGCCTCCAGCCCTTCAAGAATTTTTAAATCGTTTGCGTTGTAACTCTTTTCTGACATATGTAAATCTTTAACCGGTGCGAGGAAAACGCACCCCGTTGTATAATTATTTTTAATATTATACCAAATATTGTGGAAAAACGCAATAATTCAGCCCAAAGATTTTGTGCAGTTTTAACAAAATTCCGCAATTTTTTTCACGACATAATAGGGGTTAGGGGGTAGGGAGGTGCACGATGAATTGCGGCTTGCGCCGCATGAATCGGCTGCGCCATGAATTGTTGCCTCCACTCCTCTTTTCAATTTGGTTATTTCTAAGGCAACATGAATTGCACGCAAGCGTGCATTGCAGTGAGTATTATTTTAATAATGTCATTCTGCGCACAGCACGACAGCCAAATGGGATTTAATCGAACCGGGAGGGGACAGCTCCGCAAAATTAATAGCGCCGCACAAAGTGCGGCGCAAGTTTTTTAAAGAGAGTTTTAATCAATCGGGTTCGGTTGCCATTATGAAAACATCCTGCCGGGGAAGGTCGTCGAGCGTTTTGCCCTGATAATGCAGAAGCACGCCTATGAGGTGAGCGGTTATGGTTATAAGGTCCATTTCGGTCGACTGCCAGATACGGACGGTATCGGTCATGTCCACCCTGACAAAGCCGTATTCCTCGCCGAACGCACTTATTTTGCAGTAGAGCGCCGAGCTTATATGCTGAGCCCTCAAATCGCGGAGAATTTCGGTGTAGTCCTCCTCCCTCATGTCCTCAACCTTATTGAAATAGACAAGCCCGAGATTGTTGAAATAGGCGTTTATACCGTCGTAGTCAATGGGAACGAACTGCTTGTTTTTGGAGAGATTGTGTATGACTTCAAAATTTATGCCCTTCCTCGTCTGAATGCACATGTGGTCGACCATAAAGTAAGACACAAACTGTTTTATGAGAAGCGCTATTCCTTCGGAAATATCCTCGCTGCAGGTAAGGTAATGGAATACCCTTGCGCACAGGTGGGTGGAGGTATATTTGCGCTCCCTTTCCTTGGTGATGTCTATATCCTTATGCTTCTCGGGAAGGTAAATTATAAAGCAGTTCCTGCCCTTCATTTTGCCGCGGTAGAGAGCTTTATCGGCAAGGGCGACAAGCTCGTCATACGTGGAGGCGTCGAGGGGGAAGCGCGAAATGCCCATCGTAACCGTTATGGAAAGCCCCTTTATTTCGCCGAAGCGGAGGGCTCCTATATTCATGTTGATTTCGTGCCCGACAGTCCATACGTCCTTATACTCGGTCATGTTTTCGAACACGATTAAAAACTCGTCGCCGCCGAACCTGCCGACGACGCCCGCAGAGCCGACTTTTTCGCACAGGTATTGAGCCGCCATGGAGAGCACCCTGTCGCCCTTCTGGTGACCGAGAGTGTCGTTTACCATTTTGAAGTTATCGATATCGACCATGGCAAAGCTGAAGGGCACATTTTTTTCAATGAGATGCCTGACGTAAGAAATAATTTCCTCGCGGGCAAGCACGCCGGTCAGGTTGTCGCGTCCGTATTTGAGATCACGCCCTTTAAAGAACGTGAAATTATTCACATCGTACTTTTTATTCATGCCCGTCCCTATACAGATATATTTTTGGATTAAGCCCTGTAAATTATATTCATACACTGTTATTTTAATACTTATGGCGCCCGTTGTCAAGACTGATTTTTATTTGTAGCACAATTTGTTTAAAATTTTATTACAAAAATATTACGGCGCCGCACAGATATAAATGCGCGGCGCCGAAGGCTCAGCTTATTGAAGCTTTACGATTTTTTGGATTTTTTGTTCTTTTTCTCTTCCGCCTCGACGGCTATAACGTCGATGTCGCCCTTATCCTTGGGCTTGACGATGAGAAGGATTACAAACGCCACGAGGCAGACGCCCGCTATGGAGAAGAGCACGATTGCCGCCACGTTATTTTCCAGCCAGTCGTCTTCGCCGTACAATTCGTTTGCGCGGGCTGAGGCGCGGACGACGAGGAAGGAATCGGTCTTTTGATTGGTGAGCCCCGTATCCGTGAGTGTGAGGCGCACCACATATAGTTCGGAGGGATCCTGGGGCACAAAGGTTACGTTGGAGGAGTTCCATTCGTAATCTTCGTACTTCTCGTCGTCGGTGACGAGGGTGAAGTACTGCCTTGTGTTTTCCGCGTCCGGATATGTGTTGTTGAAAAGAGCGTTTACGTTGGCAACGACGTCGTCATACGTAAGGCGGATGCCCGTATCGGTATAGAAACTATCCCTGTCGAAGATATACAGCTTGTAGTCGGTGGAATAGGTGCCGCTCACGCCCGTTATATCGAAGGAAACGGAATTGTATGTGGAGCCCACGTAGCCGACGTCCTGAATGTCGGGCTCTTCGACGGTGGCGGATTTATAGGATACCGAGACCTCGAAGAAGGGCAGCAGAGACGCATTGTCCTCCTCCCATATGTCGTCGGAGGAGAGCTCCGTATATGCAATCTCCTCTCCCGCCGCGTTGGAGACGTAGCGCATGGGGTTGTCAGCCGCGTCGGTCGCATAGACGGTGAAGCGGTAGGTTACGTCTGCCTGCGACACGGTGAGGGCAAGCTCGTTGTAGTCGAGCGCCGAAGTGGAACCAGTGGTGCCGTACGAATAGAAGATGTTGTAGGACAAGTCGGTGTAACCGCCGAGGTTATCGGCAATGTAACCCGCAAAATCGGGAAGATACAGGTTGGATTCGGAGCTGGCGTACAGACCGTCGGGATAATTTTCTTCGATATAGCTGTCTATCTTGTACTGATAGTATGCCTCTATGGCGCGGATGTACTGCTCGTACTTTTCGACGCTGTCTATAGTGAAATCTTCTGCGGAAACCGCCGCGATATCGTCGGCGTTTTCGCCTTCCGCGGGATAGTCCGAAAAATCGAGCTCTCCCGTCTTGGTGTAGCTTGCACCCTCGAGATCCTCAACTATGCGGATAAAGTTGCTGCCCTCTGCCGTCGTCTCCTGACCAGCCTTTATGTCGTACACATACTCTGCGGGAACGTACCAGTCGATGAACACGTTGTCGGTCTGAGCGTTGGATGCCGTTGTATCCCTGACGTACAGGTAGACCTTTGCGAGCCCGTAAGTTTTGTAACCGCGGTCGTTTACGACTATGCCGCTGTCGGTGAGCTCGGGAACGTATGTGCTCGGGTCGCGGAGAAGGACGTAGTCGGATGAAGTGGTTACTTCGAGGAAGAGGTCCTCCGCCTCGGTGTCGTTATAGTTGAAGTCGCTCTGCCCGTACTGTTCATAGGTGAGGACGTAGTATCTGACCGACGTTCTGGGGGAGGAGGCTATGACGTCTATCGTCGTATAGTCGATGTCCACCTCCTCGCCGAAGGTGAGATAGTTTACGTTGGAGTTGAGGCAGACGACGGGCGCCTGGTCATCGCGTATCGTGCCGCCGGTGGGGCGCTGCGAGTCCTCCTCTATCGTCGCATCGTACACGCGGAAGGACTGGTTGTTGAGCTCGTACATTATCATTTCGGCTTCCTCGTCCTCGGAGGCGTCCTCAGCAAAGGTTGCGGAGAACCTTAAAGGAGTTGCCGCCGTATCGCCCGAGGATACATAGGAGGCGTAGTTTTCGCGCACGTTTTCAATTGTGCCCGCCTCCTCGCCGTTGGCGTAGAGAATATAGTCGCCGTTTGCATATCCGCCGAAGGAGAGCTCTATCTGCGCATAGCTTTCAAGGGTGAGCTCCGAGCGGGCGTCGTCTATGCTTTCCGTAGAAGAAACGTACAGTTTGAGCGCGTCGCCTTCGGGAGCGAACAGAATATAGTTTTCCGAAACGCCGTCCTCGGTGAGGGCGTACTGCTGGGACTGCATTCTTATGGCGAAGCTTTCGAAGTTGAGCTCCTCAAAGCCGACGGTCATGGAGAAGGTGTTGTGAACGCCCCCTCCGTTTTCGCCCGCAGAATACCAGCTGTAGGCAAGGTTTTTGCGGTAGGTGATATTTTCATCCTCGCCGATGAGGAAGGACGTGTAGTCGGTGTAGCCCTCCTCGGAGTCGTCGGATATTCTCGTGACGGCGATGGACGCGCCGCCGACGCCGGCATAGAATACGTTGGTGCCGGTAAGGGTGACGTCCCTGTAGCCCTCGGCTGCCGCGAGAGATGTTGCGGTGAGCGCGGTGCCCGCTATTACGCAGACTGCCGATACCGCCAGAAGTGTTGACTTTAATTTCTTCATAACAGACCTTATATTACTATAATATAACGCCCCTTGTCAATCAATTTAAAAAAGAGCGGGGCATTTTTCATGCAAATTACTTTAAGTTTACAACTTTATCGTAAAGGCGTTCCAGGGTTTTTCGTCCTTGGGCGGCTCTATTTCGAAGCGCAGCTTTTCGCCCGTGGTGGGATGCGTAAAGCGCAGCGAATACGCCCACAGCGCAAGCTTGCCCTTTACCGCGTTTTCGCCGCCGTAGCGCATGTCGCCGTACAGCGGACAGTTTATCGCTGCCATCTGAACGCGGATCTGGTGCGTTCTGCCCGTGTGCAACTTTACCTCCGCAAGGCTCAGACCGCCCTTGCTTTCGAGCACGTTGTATTCGAGCGAGGCGAACTTAGCCCCCTCCTCCGTCTGCGTGCAAACGTAGACCATGTTGTTGAGAGAGTTCTTCCTCAAATAATTTTCGAGAGTCGCGCGGGGCTTCGAGGGAGTACCGCAGAGCACGGCGAAATACAGCTTTTCGAACCCGCCCGTGCGCATCTGTTCGGACAGCCGTGCCGCCGCCTTGGAGGTCTTGGCGTACACCATTACGCCGCCCGTGGGGCGGTCGAGCCTGTGCACGAGCCCCAAAAACACGTTGCCGGGCTTGTTGTACGTCGTCTTTATGTATCTTTTTATGCAGTCGAAGAGGTTGTCGTCGCCGCTCTCGTCGGGGCAGCAAGCCACGTTGCGGGGCTTTAACACGACGATTATGTGGTTGTCTTCGTACACGATTGTAAGTTCGCTGTCGAGCATATGATTACCTTTTTAACTTTTTCCGATGAACAGACCCGAATTGCCGCAGGGCAGGGGAATATTTTCCTCCGTGGGGATGCCCACCTCGTATGCCTCCACCACGCCCGTAAAATTTTTCATGGTGAGTTTTAAAATATTGTTTATGACCGTGGGCTGGAGACCCGTGGTGTAGGAATTTATTAAGACGAACAGGGGATCTTCGGCGAGCACCTGGGTACACTGCAAAACAAAGTCGAAGAGGTTGTCCTCAATCTTCCACATTTCGCCGCCCGGACCCCTGCCGTAGCTGGGCGGGTCCATAATTATGGCGTCGTAGCGGTTGCCGCGGCGTATTTCGCGGGCGACGAA
>CALVMP010000060.1 GCA_944346655.1 uncultured Clostridia bacterium | reverse complement strand
ACCGACCCGAGAAAGCATTTCGACCGGGCGTTTCAATAATATCTCATTCTGCGCGGCTGGCTCACATAGAAACGGCATTTGCGCCGACGACGCTCAGAATGCTATCTTTAAAATGCGGTCGACGCCCTGATAATCCTTGACGACCATGGCGTATTCGCGCTTTTCGAACAATTTCAGAACTTCAGCCGCCTGACCTTCGCCCACTTCGAGCATGAGCATACCGTTTTTGGCGATATAGCGGGGGAGTTCCTTTGCGAGCCTTCTGTAAAAATCCAGTCCGTCGTCGCCGCCGTCGAGAGCGATGCGGGGTTCATAGTCGCGCACTTCGCGCTGAAGGGAGGCAATCTCCGAAGTCTTTATATAGGGCGGGTTGCACACGATAAGGTTGAACCTGCCGTGGATTTTGTTGAAGAGGTCGCTTTGGATAAATGTAATGTTTGCGGAGTTGTAGTTGGCGTTCTCCTTGGCGAGCATGATAGCCGCGTCCGACACGTCCGAGGCGGTGACCTGAATGTGCTTTGAGGCGCAGTTTTTGGCAATGGCAATGGCTATGCAGCCGCTGCCCGTGCAGAGGTCGAGCACCTTGTCGCCCTCCTCCACCGTCTTTATGGCGTGCTCGCACAGTATCTCCGTTTCGGGACGGGGAATGAGCACGCGTTCGTCCACCTTGATTTTGCAGCCGTAAAACTCCGCGTCGCCGAGGATATACCAAAGCGGTCTGCCGGTGAGGCGCTTTTTGACTATTTCGTCAATCTTCTTCGCCTCGGCAGGGCGGACGAGGTTGGATTTGTCGTCGAGCCCGCTCCTCGGTATTCCGAGAACTATTGAATATATCCACTCGGCGTCGCTTTCGTCTATGCCGCTCTCCGAAAACTGTTTTTTGGTCTCCGCAAGCATGGTCGAAAGTGCTCCGCCTATGATAAACTTCTGCTCCTCCATGTCGGGATTTTCGTCCATTGCCATTGCAGCGTTAAAGGCGGCTATGGCGACTTCTATCATCTCCCTTTCGGGCTCGCGCGTGGTGAACACCTTCTGAAGGAGTATGCCGGGCGATTTTAAAACGAGAGACACCGGTCCGTGGAAGCGGGCAAGCAACTTTAAAATTTCGTACCCTATGCCCGAAATGAGGGGCAGGAGGACGATTTCGACGCCGAGACGGCACAAAAACCTTAAAGCCGAGTTGGTGACATAGCTGTCGATTTGCAGCGCCCAGTAGACGACGGAGAATATAGCTATGTTGACGATGAGCACGATAAAGAGAAACGAGGTGCCGCAGCGGTCGTGAATGCGCGAGCAGGACGCCACGTTTTCGGGCGTGAGCTCCATACCTTTTTCGTAGCAGTTTATCGTTTTATGTTCGGCGCCGTGGTACTTATACAGCCGCTGGATATCCTTTAAAAGCAGTATGAGCGCGAGGTACGCCAAAAAAATTATCAGCTTGAACAGTCCTAAAAGCAGGTACTGCCATATGGTGCCGTTGATTCCCTCAAACAGGTTGCCGATGCCCGTGACCGCGAGCTGGGGCAGAACCATGAACAGCACGACGGCGAGAGCTATGCCTATAAGCATGGAGATAAAGGACGCCACCTCCATTAAGTCTGCGTTGAATTTTTTGGCGAACCATTTTTCCACTCTGCCCGGTTCGCTGTCGTCCCCGCCCGCAACCTGTGCGCTGCGCATGAGAGTTTTGGTGCCGCGGACCAGGGAGGAGACCATGTTGACCACCCCGCGCACAAAGGGAATTTTAGCCGCTTTTTTTACTGACGGAGAGGAGTTCAGCCTCAGCCTTTCGACCTGAATTACGCCTTCGGGATCGCGGACCGCCGTGCAGTAGGAAGTTTTCCCCTGCATCATAACCCCCTCTATTACCGCCTGCCCGCCTATTGAGGTGCAGCGCTGTGTTTTTTGCTTGCTCTTTTCTGACATAATGCTTAAAATATTTATGCGCCTTTTTTAAACGCCTTGAAATTCAAAACAAAAACAGGCTTCAAATATACATTTGAAGCCGTCATTTTTGTGTGTTTCAGATATTGTATCTTTTCTTGAATTTGTCTACGCGACCACCGGTATCGACGAGCTTCTGCTTGCCTGTGAAGAAGGGATGGCATTTGTTGCAGATGTCAACCTTTAACGTATCCACCTTCTTGGTGGTGCCGGTTTTAAAGGTTGCGCCGCACGCGCATACTACCGTTACCTCGTGATAATCGGGATGTATTTCGGGCTTCATTCTATCACCTCGCTCAAAAATCTTTATTGTAATGCTAAATCATTATATATAAAAATTAACCTTAAGTCAATTATTTTTCCGCTTCAAAACAAATTTTTTGCACTTTTACACAATTTTGCCCAAAATGAGAAAAATGGGTTGATTTAAAGCACTGAATGCCGTATAATATGCGTGTATGGATAATTGGATTTTAATGGGTCCCAGGAGCCTGAACAACCAGCCGCAGACCGAACAGCTGCTTTCGCCCGAACAGGTGAAGGTAAAGGTTACGCATGTGCTTCTTTCAAACTTCGACGCGCTGTGCTATTCGGGAGAGCTGCCCGTAAACTATCCCAAGACGGTGGGCAGGTTTGCCACGGGCATAATTACCGAGTGCGGCGAAAAGGTTTACGGACTTGCAAAAGGGGACAAGGTGTTCATAAAGGGCACCAGACCCTGCCTTAAGTGCCTGCACTGCAAAAAGGGGGACACCGACAACTGCGAACACATACAGATTGCGGGGATTGACTTCGACGGATTTTTGCGCGACTTTGTGACCTGCGACTACAGAAGAGTCGCCGCGCTGCCCGACGGAGTGGACGCCGTGAGCGCACTCTGCATAGAGCACGTGGCGTTTGCCGAGAACATATACGACCAGCTTAAACTTGCGCCCGGCAGCAAAGTGGCAATTTCGGGCGGCAACGCGCTTGCGCTCATAGTTGCGCAGGTGGCTATGTACCATAAGCTTGTGCCCATAATGATAGTGGGCGACCCCGCCTGCGCCGAAAAACTTAAAAAGTCGGGCGTATACTTCTCATTCGTCAACGACGAAAACCTCTCCGAAAACATCGCCGCGGCGACGAGCGGAATTAAGTGCGACGCATCGGTTTATATCTCGGCTTCCGGCATAAGCTCCGACGTCGCCTCCTCCGTGCTGGCGCGGGACAAGACGCTCGTGCTCGAGGGGATGGCTTCGCTCAACTATAAAATCAACTCCCTGCCCCTGCTGCGCCACAACACCAAAGTGATATGCGTGACCGACGGCTTCGGCTACACAGAATCGGCGATAAACATGATACTGCACGGAGCCATAGACCTTTCGGGCATTGAAAAGCAGGTGCTCACGGAGTTTGACCCCGCCGCAATTTTAAAGGAAAAACTGAGCGACCTTGCCCACGACCACAAGCTTGTTATTGCCAAACTGATATTTTAAATAAGCTTAAAATTTTAGCGCATACTCTTTTGTGTATGCGCTTTATTTTTAAATTAGTGTTTTCCAAACTCTTTCTTTCGGCAGTACTCGTTGCGGCATATATAGGGGGCATTGTAGCCGTCTGTATTCTGTTGCCCGCCATAATTTCGATGGGCGCCGCCGTTTTGGCTGCGTTTGTTTTGTCGCTTGCCGCCGCAGCGTGCGCCTCGGCAGAGGACAGCCCCGCAGAAATACGGTGCGGAAAACTGCTCATGATATGCGCCCTGCCCGTGCTGGGCGCGGCAATATACTTTACCGCGGGCAGAAAGAGAAGCGCGCCTCCCCTTCCCCCCGCCGTGCCCTGCGGATACGAAAGGTGCGAATACTTCGACGGCGGCACATCTTTTTTCGAGGCGCTCTTCAGGGAGATTGACGGAGCAAAAGAGAGCGTCGTTCTGGAATTTTACATCTTTGCAAAGGGCGCCGTCGCCGACGCGCTGTGCACAAAGCTTGCCGACGCCCTTAAACGGGGCGTGAGCGTGCGCATTATGACCGACGCGCTCGGCAGCGCATTACGCCTGCCCAAAAAACAACTTAAACGCCTTAAAAAAATGGGGGCGCGGGTTAAGATATTCAACGCGCTCGTGCCGCCTCCCCTTTCAAAGCTCAACTGCCGCGACCACACCAAACTCGCCGTGATAGACAAGAGAGCCGCCTTTTCAGGAGGAATAAACATAGGCGACGAGTATGCCGGATTGACGCACCCCCACGGGCAATGGAAGGACGGCGGCTTTGCAATTTACGGCAGCGGCGCGGGATATTTTTTTGAGATGTTTGAATACATGTGGCAGGGCAAAACGCCGGTTGCCCCGGATATATGCAACGGGGAACGCGTCTTTCTGCCCGTGGTTGACCGCCCTCCCTCATGCAGCGGCAGGTGCGAGGGGGAGATATGCCGCATGATTGAGAGAGCTGAGAGGAGAATCTGGATATTAACCCCCTACCTATGCCCCGACGAACGTGTTTTTTCGGCGCTGTGCCGCGCCGCGGAGAGGAAGGTCGATGTCAGGATTATTCTGCCCGCGGTGCCCGACAAGCGCAGCGTTTACAGGCTGACGCTCGACTGCGCGGCAAGGCTTTCGGAGCACGGCGCCGGGGTGTTTGCGTGGAGCGACGGGTTTATGCATGCCAAGGCGGTAATTGCGGACGGCGAGTGCCTTTTGGGCAGCTACAACCTTGACTGCCGTTCGCTGTGGCTCAACCACGAATGCGGCGCCCTGCTGAGCGGAGACATAACCGAAGAGGTCGCAGGCGACTTTTTGGAGACGCTTGCCCTTTCTGAAAAAATTACCGGGCGAAAAAGAAAGCTTGCCCGACCCTTTTATACGCTTGCCTGAGCGGGCGCAGTTGTGATACAATTCAGTTATGCTTAAATTTATCGCGTCCGACCTCGACGGTACACTGTTGCCGCCCACGAAAATAATGCCGCCGGAAATTTTCGGCTATATAAAAAAGCTGAAAGAACGGGGCATACTCTTCGCACCCGCAAGCGGCAGACAGCTGCCGAACCTGAAAAAACTGTTTGCCCCCGCGCTGGACGGCATTGCCATAATCGCCGAAAACGGCGGTCTGGCGTGGCTGGGCGGAAGGGTTATATTCCGCGACCCGACGCCTGCAGAGGGGGTTAAATACGCGCTCGGCATAATTGCGGGCGTGAAGGGCGTACACCCCGTACTATCCTGCGACGACTGCGCATATTACGCCGATGACGACGAGAGATTTGTAAAGACTTTGCTTGCCTCCTACTCCTCTGCCTGCAAGGTTGGCGACCTTATGGAAGTGGCTGACAGAGAGGAGGTCATCAAGATTTCCGTATGGGACGAAGAGCTTGCGGCTGAACACGGCGGAATTATTCTGCCTCCCCTCATAAAGGGGCTGCGCACCATGATTTCGGGGCGGGACTGGCTGGACGTTTCGGCGCCGCATGCAAACAAGGGCAGGGCGTTCAACGCCATACTCGAACACATAGGCGCCGGGCGGGAGGAGAGCGCGGCTTTCGGCGACCACATGAACGACTACGAAATGCTGTGCGCCGCGGGCAAAGCGTATGTTACGGCGAACGCCTTCCCCAAGCTTATCGAAACGGGCGTGGGGGAAATTATACCTTCAAACCGCGACAGCGGCGTAATTAAAAAATTAGGAGAATTTCTTACATGAAAATTATTATCGCTTCTGATATTCACGGCTCGGCATACTGGTGCAAAAAACTTACGGAGGCATTTGAGAAGGAGGGCGGAGATATGCTTATCCTGCTCGGAGACATACTCTACCACGGACCGCGCAACCCCCTTCCGGACGAATACAGCCCCAAGACGGTAGTTGAACTGCTTGCTCCCCTTGCCGGAAAAATCGTGTGCGTGCGCGGCAACTGCGAAAGCGAAGTCGACCAGATGGTGCTGCCCTTCAACTGCTCCTCCGACTATGCGGTGGTCTATGCCGACGGCGTGAAGCTCCACCTTTCGCACGGACACAGACCGATGCCACCCATGGGCAGGGGCGACGTTTACCTTACGGGGCACACGCACGTTCCGCTGAACGCCATTGAGGAGTGCGGCTGCCTGCACCTCAACCCCGGCTCTATTTCCCTTCCCAAGGAAGGGAGCCGCCACGGATATATCGCGTTTGAGAACGGCACGTTCACCTTTAAGGATTTTGACGGCGCCGCCTACGACCAAGCCAAGGCATAAAAACCAAAAATATAGAAATATTTCAAATACGTTGACATATCATAAAAATGTGATATAATATAAGCAGTGTGAAAGAAAAGTGAAATTTTTCATTCACGCTTCACCTGCCCCCTTCGGCAGGAAAAAATATGTAAAGGAGACAGAAAATGACTTGGTTTAACAAATTACCCAGACTTGTACAGCTCATTCTGCTGCTCATTCCCGGCGTTAACTGGATTACCGAAATGATCGTCAGATGGTCCACCTTCTTAAAGAAGGGCGGTCTTTTAAGGCTCATCATCTGCATCATCGTAACCATCGGCTTCGGCGTTATTTTGGGCTGGATCGACCTTATTTGGGTACTTCTTTTCAAAAAGCTTTGCCTGCAGTAATCAGTTTAAAATTTGCGGTCCTCCTTCGGAACGCATGACATCAAGGAGAATAAAATGTCTTTCGACAAGTGGTTTAATTCCCAGAGCAGGCTTGTTCAGGTTATCCTTCTCATAATCCCCGTTGTCGGCTGGATTGTAGAATTGCTTGTTCGCCTGAGCGTTCTGCTCCGCACACAGAGCGTTGAACACGTCGTAGCGTTCATCGTATTCCTTATCTTCGGCGGATTCTGGCTCCTTTGCGTACTCGATCTTATATATCTGATACTCAACGGACACCTCTTCCTTGCTGTTTAAAATCAATCAAAAAAATTTCCCGCTTTTGTTAAGGCGGGAAATTTTTTATGAGGAAATACGCCTTGCTGTTTCTAAAATTTATAAAAAAACAGACCGTACGGTCTGTTTTTTGTTTTGATTAAACAAGTTCGATAATTGCCTCTTCGGCGCCGTCGCCCCTGCGCTCGCCGAGGAGATAGATGCGGGTGTAGCCGCCGCCCTGACCGAGCTCTTCCTTGCGCTGTGCGTACTTGGGAGCGATTTCATTGAAAAGCTTTTCCATCAAGGGGTGCTTTACGTCCTTTGTGCGTGCCTTGAAGTCGGACTTCTTTTCGGAGAAGGGCTTGACTTCCTGAAGGTCGCGGAGCTTTGCCATGATTGCCCTGCGGGCGGCAAGCTTTTTGGGGCTGTCCTTTACTACCTTTACCTTGACTTCCTTGCCCTTGGAGTCGGTTTTTGTTACTTCCTTCTCCTCGTTGAGGTCGTAGGTGTTGATTGCCTTGGTGATGATTTTTTCAACGTAGGGCTGAAGCTCCTTTGCCTTTGCCTGAGTTGTCTTTATTCTGCCGTACCAAAGAAGTTCGGACGCCTGGTTTCTGAGCATTGCGTTCCTGTGTTCTGAAGTTCTTCCTAATTTGCCGGGCATTTGTATTAGTCCTCCTTGTCAGATAACGAAAGTCCGTAGGACTGAAGCTTTAAGATGACTTCGTCCAATGACTTTCTGCCGAGGTTTCTGACTTTTAACATTTCTTCCTCGGTCTTCTTTGTTAAATCTTCCACCGTGTGAATGTTTGCGCGCTTTAAGCAGTTATAGGAACGGACTGAAAGGTCCATGTCCTCGATTGCCATTGCAAGAATCTTCTGCTGGCGGTCGTCCTCGTTCTTTACGAGAATATCCATGTCCCTTATCGTGTCCGAAAGGTCGACGAACAGGGAAATATGGTCCTGCATAATCTTTGCCGCAAGCGAAACGATTTCCTTGGCGGAGAACGCGCCGTTCGTCCATACCTCTAAGGTCAGCTTGTCGTAGTCGGTGTTCTGTCCGACGCGGGTGTTTTCAACCTGATAGTTGACCTTTTTGACGGGCGTGTAGATGGAATCGATGGGAATGTAGTCGATAAGTTCCGTGCGCGTGTGGTCGGCGCCCTTATAGCCCCTGCCGCGGCCGATGGTGATTTCCATATCTATCTTGCCGCCTTCGTCCACCGTGCAGATGTGCTGGTCGCCGTTTATTATTTCAATCTCGGCGTCCTGCGTTATATCGCTCGCCTTGACCTCGCAGGGACCTTCCTTGTACAGGTGCACGACCTTTACATAGTCCTTGTCGGTTATCTTGGTTTTGATTGCGAGCGTTTTTAAGTTAAGGATAATTTCGGTTACGTCTTCCTTAACCCCTGCAACCGCAGAGAACTCGTGCTTTACAGAGCCGTCTAAAAACCTGATGCCCTGCGCTGCCGCGCCGGGGAGGGCGGACAGGAGTATTCTTCTTAAGCAGTTGCCTATTGTAAGACCGAAACCCTTTTCGAGGGGTTCAACTACGACCTTTGCGTAACTCTGGTCTTCGCTTTCTTCCACCGCGATTTTGGGCATATCCATTTCGATCATAAACTACCTCCTTAACTTAAACTATTTATTATTTGGAGTAGAACTCGACAATCATATGCTCGGCAATCTGGCTGTCGATATCGTCTCTCTGAGGAAGCGCTAAAATTTTACCTTCTAATTTTTCGGGATTGAACTCAAGCCACTTAGGAAGGTTTGTGACCTTGGCGGACTTGATGGCTTCGAAATATTTGTTGGAGGTTTTGTTTTCCTTTACGGCAATGACGTCGCCGACCTTTACGATATAGGAGGGGATGTTTACCTTTTTGCCGTTTACGGTGAAGTGTCCGTGGTTTACAAGCTGGCGAGCCTGTGCGCGGGAAACGCCGAGACCCATTCTGTACACTACGTTGTCGAGCCTGCGCTCTAAAAGGGAGAGCATGTTTTCGCCCGTGATGCCCTTCATTGCGTCTGCCTTTTCGTAGTACATTCTGAACTGACCTTCCTGTACGCCGTAGATGCGCTTAACCTTCTGCTTTTCGCGGAGCTGCTGACCGTACTCGGAAACCTTTCTTCTGCCGGCGCCGTGGGGTCCGGGAGCTACGGGACGTTTTTCAAAAGGGCACTTGCCGTTATAGCACTTGTCGCCCTTTAAAAAGAGTTTTGCGCCTTCCCTTCTGCAAAGGCGGCATTTTGCTTCTCTATAAGTTGCCATATTCTATTCTTTCCTCCGATTATACTCTTCTGCGCTTGGGGGGTCTGCAACCGTTGTGGGGGATGGGGGATACGTCGGAAATGAGAGTTATCTCCACATCGCAAGCCGCGATTGCGCGGATTGCCGACTCTCTGCCTGCGCCGGGACCCTTTACGTAAACTTCGACCGAGCGGAGCCCGTGTTCCTTTGCCGCCTTGACTGCCGTTTCGCAAGCCATCTGTGCGGCAAACGGCGTGCCCTTTCTCGAACCCTTGAAGCCGAGCGCACCCGCGCTGGACTGGGAGAGGGCGTTGCCCTGAATGTCGGTTACCGTTACCAATGTATTGTTGAAGGATGACTGAATATGGACCTGACCTTTGTCAACCTTTTTGAGCTCTTTGCGCTTTCTGGAAGCGGTTGTTCTTTTCTGTGCTGCCATTTATGCTGTCCTCCTATTACTTGGCGCCCTTCTTTTTGGCGACTGTGCGGCGGGGACCCTTGCGGGTTCTCGCATTCCTCTTTGTTGACTGTCCGCGGACGGGAAGTCCCTTTCTGTGACGGATACCGCGGTAGCAACCGATTTCCATGAGGCGCTTGATGTTGAGCGAAACTTCGGAGCGAAGTTCGCCTTCCACCCTGTAATTGTGGTCAATATATTCACGAAGCTTGGAAACTTGATTTTCGTCGAGATCTTTTACTCTCGTGTCGGGATTGATACCGGTTGCGGCAAGAATTTTCTTGCTCGTGGTGAGACCGATACCGTAAATGTAGGTTAAACCTATTTCAATTCTCTTTTCTCTGGGTAAATCTACACCGGCAATACGTGCCATAACGATTTA
>CALVMP010000059.1 GCA_944346655.1 uncultured Clostridia bacterium | reverse complement strand
GGCGGCATGTTCGTACAGTTTGGTCTGCTCATTGCGGTCATTGCCGTCACCTGCGTCGCCCAGTGGATTATGAGCATTATAAACAACTACATAACCTATGAGGTAGTTAAGGACATAAGGGGAGAGGCGTTCAGTCATCTCCAGGTTTTGCCCCTTAACTATATCGACAGCCACTCCTACGGCGACATAGTCAGCCGAAACATAGCCGACGTCGACCAGTTCGCCGACGGGCTTCTAATGGGCTTTACCCAGCTCTTTACGGGCGTGCTCACGATAATCGGAACCCTCATCCTCATGCTCACGCTCAACTGGATAATAGCCATTATTGTGTTTTTTATTACGCCGCTGTCGCTGTTTGTTGCGCGCTTTATTGCCACGCGCACATATTCAATGTTTGTGGCGACCTCACGCATACGCGGCGAGCAGACGGCCTATGTGGAGGAGATGATTGATAACCTTAAAGTGGTCCAGGCGTTCAACCGCGAGGAGGAGAACGAGCGTCAGTTTGCCGAAATCAACGAGGAACTTACAAAGACCTCTCTTAAGTCAATCTTTTATTCTTCGCTGACAAATCCCTGCACGCGGTTTGTTAACAGCATTGTATATGCGGCTGTCGCTCTCTCGGGGGCGCTCACGCTCATCTATCCCTCGGTTTTGCCTGTTGTTTTTTCTGCCGGCAAGCTGACGACTTTGCTGTCATATTCCAATCAGTATACCAAGCCTTTCAACGAAATTTCGGGCGTCGTGACGGAATTGCAGAATGCGGTCGCGTGCGCTTCGAGAATTTACGAGCTTATCGACGAACCTGCGCAGACGCCTGACGGAGAGAATTCCGCAGAGCTTTCATCCGTGCGCGGCGACGTGGCTTTTGAAAACGTTACGTTTTCCTATACTCCCGAAAAGCCTCTCATAGAAAATCTTAACATCTCTGCAAAGGCGGGACAGAGAGTGGCTATCGTCGGTCCCACTGGTTGCGGAAAGACGACTCTTATTAACCTTCTGATGCGCTTCTACGACCCGCAGAGCGGAAGAATATGCGTGGACGGCATCGATGCGAAGGATGTGACGAGACATTCCCTCCGCCGCAACTACGGAATGGTGCTTCAGGATACATGGCTCATGAACGGTACCGTGCGCGATAATATTGCTCTCGGCGCACCGGACGCTACAGATGAGGAGATTGTCGCGGCGGCTAAAGCTGCGCACTCGCACAATTTTATAATGCAGCTTGAAAACGGATATGACACCGTAATCGGCGAGGACGGAGGCAACCTTTCGCAGGGACAGAAACAGCTTCTGTGCATAACGAGAATTATGCTCTGTCTGCCGCCCATGCTCATTTTGGACGAGGCGACCTCATCTATAGACACTATGACCGAAATGAGAATTCAGAACGCCTTTGCCAAGCTCATGCAGGGCAGGACGAGCTTTATCGTCGCCCACAGGCTTTCGACCGTTAAGGAAGCAGACATTATACTTGTCATGAAGGATGGCAATATCATAGAACAGGGCTCGCATGCTGAGCTCATAGCCCGGAAGGGGTTCTACTACAACTTATATAACAGTCAATTTGCAAAATAAACCGGAGGAATAAATGTTACAGGTAAACAACGTATCGCTGCAATACGGCAGCAAAAAGCTGTTTGAGGACGTAAATTTAAAATTTACCAAGGGCAACTGCTACGGCATTATCGGCGCCAACGGCGCGGGCAAGTCGACCTTTTTAAAGATCCTCAGCGGAGAAATCGAACCCAACAAGGGCGACGTCACCATGGACAAAACAGAGAGAATGTCTGTGCTTCAGCAGAATCAGAACGCCTTCGACAACGTCAGCGTGCTCCGCGCCGTCATGCTTGGTCACAGAAGGCTTGTCGAAATAATGGATGAAAAGGACGCCCTGTACGCAAAGGCGGACTTTACTGAGGAGGACGGCGTGAGAGCATCCGAACTCGAGAGCGAATTTGCCGAACTCGGGGGCTGGGACGCTGAGTACGAGGCGCAGACCCTTTTGACGGCGCTCGGAATAGGAGAGGAGTGCTATGACATGCTCATGGCGGACCTCGACGCAAAGCGCAAGGTCAAGGTGTTGCTTGCTCAGGCTCTCTTCGGCAATCCGGATATTCTCCTTCTGGACGAGCCTACAAACAACCTCGATATCAAAACGGTGCGCTGGCTCGAAAATTACCTGCTCGACTTTGAAAATACAATAATTATAGTTTCTCACAACAGGCACTTTTTAAATAAGGTGTGCACCCACATCTGCGACGTCGACTTCGGCAAAATCAACATGATGCCCGGCAACTATGATTTCTGGTATGAAACGAGCCAGTTGCTCGCGCGTCAGCAGAGGGACATCAATAAGAAAAATGAACAACGCGCAAAGGAGTTGCAGGAATTTATTGCGCGTTTCTCAGCCAACGCGTCGAAATCCCGACAGGCGACTTCGAGAAAGAAGGAGCTTGAAAAACTTACAATAAGCGACTTCAAACCCTCACTCCGCAAATATCCGTATATCGATTTTAAATATGAAAAAGAGATAGGCAACGACATTCTGATGGTAGAGGGACTTACAAAGAAGGGATACTTTTCGGACATTTCCTTCACCGTGCAGAAGGGCGAAAAAATAGGTATCGTTTCCGATAAGTCCACCACGATTTCCATGCTCTACGATATTCTCACGGGAAAGGTGCAGCCTGACTCGGGCGTCATCAGGTGGGGCAAGACGATAAACTTTTCTTACTTCCCCGAAAACAACAACGAGTACTTTCAGGGATGCGAATTAAACCTTGTCGAATGGCTGTCGCAATATTCCTCCGACCACTACGAAGAGTATCTTCGCGGCTGGCTGGGCAGGATGCTCTTTTCCGGCGAGGAGGCGTTAAAGCAGGCTAAGGTGCTCTCCGGAGGGGAGAAGGTGAGGTGCATGCTTGCAAAAATGATGCTCGAGGGCGGCAACTTTCTCATTTTCGACGAACCCACGAACCACCTCGACCTTGAGTCGATAACCGCGCTCAATAACGGAATGAAAAATTTCAAGGGCTGCATGCTCTTTACCTCGCACGACCAGGAGCTAATGAATACCGTTGCAAACCGCATAATCGAAATAAACGGCACCAAGACCTTTGACAAAAACGTCACCTACGACGAGTACGTCGATATTATCACGGCTGATTAAATTCGGCAAATTTCGACATTATTCCACATTATTGTACAAAATTAGTTACAATATTAATTAATTTATTTTACAAACTCGCTTTACTTTTACAAAATTATGTAATATAATTTATTTAACAATAAAAAGCGGGAGCGAAAAATAAATGAAAAACGTTAATATTGTAATACTTGACAGCAGCGAAGAATATCTTGCCGAGCTCAAGGCATACTTTGACGGACTTGACGGCTATACGGTCTGCGGAGCGAGCGGGAACGGCAACGTGGGAATAAGCCTTATAAACCAGTACAAGCCCGACGTTGTCGTTTTAAACCTTGTGCTCAGCGGGACAGACGGGCTGGGCGTGATGGACTACATAAAGGAAAACAAGTTGCCGTGCGCCATAATAGTCGTTTCTAATTTCGGCGACGATAAGATAATCAATACAGCCATAGCCAGGGGAGCGAGATATTACTTCGTAAAGCCTGTGTCGGCTGAGAACGTCGGCGCAAGGGTAAACGATATACTGAACGACCGCTCGCCCTCGTACAACGCCACTGCGGAGGTGCGCGACAAGCGCAGGGCGGCTTCGCTCGATGAAAAGATAAGCAACATTTTTATATCCATCGGCATTCCTCCACATATAAAGGGATATCAGTATCTGAGGGAGGGAATAAAGATGGCTATAGAGAACCCCTCGATAATCAACAGCGTAACAAAGGAACTATATCCCGAGATCGGAAAGAAATTTTCCACCACCTCGAGCAAGGTTGAAAGAGCGATAAGACATGCCATCGAGGTTGCGTGGAACAGGGGAAGGGTGGACGCCATAAACGCAATATTCGGCGTGCGCGTGTATATCGGCAGCGAACGACCGACAAACTCAGAGTTTATTGCCCTCGTCGCCGACAAGCTTATTCTTGAAGATTTAATCTGATTTAAAATTGTCATTCCTCTAACGGGGATGACAATTTTTTTAATATAATGTGCATTTTTCACAAACGACCTTGACATTGCGGCGAAGTGCAGTTATAATATAATGTGTATTAAAATATGGCGGCAGCGCCATGTCCGTTCAGAGGGAAAATTTGAAAAAGTCCTTGCTTTTCCATAAACTCAATAACTCAACGATCTTTAAGGCCGTGCTTACGGGCATACTTATCGTGCTTGTGGAAATAGTCTGCGGAACGCTCATTTACGACAGCTATTGTTCTTATACATATGCCGAAATTTACACCGAGTATGAAAGCTACGCGGAGCGTGCGGCGGAGGATGCAGCCGCCCGTATGGGTGAGGACGTCGATTATTCCCTGCCTGAAGAGCAGGCGCGCTTGCGCGAAGTCTTGGGCGGGGGCTATGTCCTTTTCAGCGAAGCCGGCGGAGGCAGAATAGCGGGGGAGGGCTGGGCTCTCTCCGGTACACTGTCCCAGTACGGGATAGACGGGCTTAACTCCTCGACTTTTGAACATGACGGTACAACCTATATCTTTGCATCCCATTCCATAGGCGGCGTCTACCGCATAGGGCTTGTCGAAGACTTCACCTCACGTGCACAGGCGATTTCGGGGCTCGTTTCGAACATGGTTGCATACCTTGTAATCACGGGCGTGCTCATTCTGGCTGTATTTATCGTCTATGTCGGCTGGTCGGGCTACCGCGTATTTACCCCCAAGCACTTCTATAAATTTACGGTGGACGGCGAAGGTAAAGTTCTCGCCTACAATAAAAAATTCCGCAATGGCTTCGGCGCCATTACGAAGCTCGACGTCGATTTTTCAAAATTCCTCGTGGGGTATAACCTTATAAGCATAAACGGCGTAAACGGTTCCAGAACGCTCTCGTTCACCGTCGACAAGCTCGGCAAAAAGTACGTTGTGCGCGGCGACGAAATTATGAACTCATCCGGCGCGGTCGGCGTTGCCCAGTCCGAGGGCGGCGAAGTCACGTCCACGGGCAAGGCGATGGCTTCGCTTTCGAAAGCTTTCGACGAATTTGTCCACCGCGGCAAACGCACGCTCATAGGCATTATCGTAATATCCAATCTCAATCAGATCAGCGTGCTCTTCGGCAAGCAAATGGCTCTCGACGTTCAGAAAGAGGTCATACGCAAGGCGCACGAAAAATTCAATTATGTTTATGAGCTTGATTTCGGCCGCATAGGCATAGCTTGTCCCGACGGCAACAAATTCAACGCCGTAATTGCCGAAATGGGCAATACGCTCAACTACCTCGGTCAGCCGATAAAGATGGACGACAACCTGTTCGCTGCCGAACTTAAGTCGGGCTTTGCCGTGTGCGACGATACCATGCCGGAGCTCACGTTTGAATACGCCATGCAGGCGGCAGAGGCTGCTCTTCAGCGCTGTATCGACACAAAAGTTGCAGATTTTCTCGTCTATCACGAGGCGCAGAAGAACGTTTATACCAAGTATTTTATTAAATATAACATTAAAGAAATGCTTTCCGAGGGCGCGTTCGAGCTTGAGTATCAGCCCCAGTACAGCATTTCCGGCAACCGCATTGAGGGGTTCGAAGCGCTGTTCAGGGTTAAGAAGAGTTGGAACGTAAACGTCGATACCTTCTCTTTTATAACCTATGCGGAGCGTACGGGCGCAATGGTTCAGCTCGGTGACTTTATTTTTGATACCGGCATGAGGTTTGCAAAACAGCTTGAAGGGAAGGGTGTATCCGTTTCTCTCAACGTTTCCCCCGTACAGCTCATGCAGGCGGGATTTACCGAAAACTTTTTGCGCATATTCAAAAAATACGATTTAAAACCCGGCTCTGTGTGCGTTGAGATAACAGAATCTTTCCTTATGGCAAACTTTGACGAAACGGTGCGCAAGCTCTCGATTTTAAAAGAGAACGGCATAGAGATTCACCTCGACGACTTCGGCACCGAGTATTCGTCCCTTTTATACATCAAAAAAATTCCCGTTTCAGCCATTAAGATTGACAAGGAGTTTACCAACGGACTTTTAAAGGACAAGGCGAGCCAGGCGATTATAAGATTTATAACCAACATCGCAAGGCTTATAAGCTGCACGACCATATGCGAGGGTGTTGAAACCCCGCAGGAGTTCGATATGCTCAAGGCAATAGGCTGCGACACCGTTCAGGGCTGGCTTATCGGACGCTCAATGAAGCCCGAGGACGCCCTTAAAATTATAGATACGTTTGACTACGAAGCTGCCGCCGCGGCGAAAAATGCCCAGCTCGCGCAGATAAAACAACCCAAGTTTGCCAAATAATCACATCAGAGGGGAAAGCAAATGCGCTATTCTTTATTGGACTTAAATTTACAACCGGGCGTTGAAATATTTCTCGTCATACTCTTTTTCATAGTATGCGTTGCTGGAATATTCTTTCTCATACGCGGCATCAGAAAGGACAGAAACCGCCTGCTTGCCGAAAAGTACCGCATAAAAGAGCTGGACAGCGCTGTTTTTACCCAAATGCTCACGCATGCTTATTCGGTTGCCGACGAGGACACTCACTTCGGCGTTATGCTCATACGCATAAACGACGCGGAAAATCTCAAAACCTCCATAGGCGAACGGCAGATGAAGAGGGTTGTTGAAACGGTTAAGGAGCGCCTTGTGCGCGTTATTCCCCACGGCTCCAAAATTTGTCTCTACGGCGACGATGAATACATGGTGTTCATTCCCGAAGAGCTCGACGGATTAGCCATGACGGATATTGCCACAATGACTATAAAGGAGCTGACCAAACCGGTTTCGCTTATTAGCCGCGCTAAAATCAATATCTCTGTTAACGTCGGCTTTGCAGTGAACAATCAGTTCTCTTCGGACGCCGTCGACATGCTTCAGAATGTCAGAATCGCTCTCGTAAATTCGGCAAAGGAGGGGGTCAACCTATTTTCCATATATTCGCGCGAGCTCGCGGAACAGCAGACCGAGGAGTACAAACAGTACAGCGAAATACGCAAGGCGATTGCCGAAAAGCAGTTTGTGCTCTTCTATCAGCCTGTTGCCGAGATTTCGAGCGGCAAAGTCGTGGCATATGAAACGCTCGTGCGTTGGAAGCACCCCGAACTCGGCATTCTCTCACCCGATAAATTCCTGCCGATCATGGAGCAGACCGGCGAAATTAACTGGCTGGGCATATGGGCGTTTGAACAGATGCTCAAGGATTACACCGAGGCTGAGCGCAACCGCCGCGACGGAAGAAATATAATTTTTTCGTTTAACCTTTCCCCCAAACAGCTCATGTATCCCCACCTTGCCGAGGAAATGCGCAAGGTCTATAAAAAATACCGCGTTCCCGCGCAGAATATAATGCTTGAAATTGTGGAGTTTGCCATATTCGATAAGGTACCGGAGGTGGCTTCGAATATTTTAAAGCTCACGCAGATGGGCTTTAAGATTGCCGTCGACGATTTCGGGCTGGAAATGTCCTCGCTGAAGCTTCTTGAAAATATTTCCTTCGACTGGATAAAGCTCGATAAAAAATTCATTGAACAGTCGCAGGACGATTTTCTTATCGGCGGCGTAATCGAAACTCTCGTAGGCTTTGCGAAGCGCAAGAACTGTTCAATCGTAGCCGAGGGCGTGGAGGACGAAATTACCTGCAACTATGTCCGCGGGCTGGGCATCGGCTTCGGTCAGGGTTATTACTTCGGCAAGCCTCTTTCTTTTGAGGAATATTTTAATAAATAATTTTAATCTTTGCGCCGCCCGCAAGCGGACGGCGCAAAAGAGTATTGCCAAACAAATCATTTTATGCTATTTTTTCACAAAATTGTTGAAATTGTTGAAATGGTATTGACAGATTAATCAATCGGGTGATATAATATAGTTTGATAAGGGGTGGGGGAAATTCAATTGAATGTCAATAGCAAACCTTGCGAAAGCACGGGACGCAAAGCTCAAGAGCCTAAACCGCATTTTTGCGGCATGGTTGTCAGTTGCCAAAGCCCTTAAAGAGTTTTGGCGTTTTTTTATTTTTTAATTATTTGTGCGCGGCTGCCCGGTAAAAAGCGCGGCGCAGCGCTTGTGAGAGGTCGCCTTGAAAAGGAACAAATGGGAAAAACGCCTTAAGTGGATGAGGCTATCGCGAATTGTCATTCCTATTGCGTTGGCAATATCGCTGATATTCGTCGGCTTTACCGTTTATGCGGACGATGCGCAGAACTTTGTTATCCGCGCCCGCAACGAAGGCGAAATACGTTTGTCCCTTACCATGAACGAAGATTTAAGCAGTCAGACTTCAGTCCTCTCCGTTCCCTTTACGGGCACGCAGACGGCAACTACTTTCGATCCCTCAAACCAATACGGCGAATACGAAAACTTCTTCTATGAGGAAGGACAGAACGTTCACAATATTCCCAACAATATAGCTCAGCTTGCCGGTCAGCATGCGGGAACCTTTCATGAAGAGGAGAGCGGGACGAGCTTTACATACACAGCCTTAAGTTTTTGGCTGGTAAACAACTCAGACCGTGCTGTCGACGTCGATATCGTAATGAATCTCGACGGCTTGCTCACTTATGCAAACGACTATAACCACCATATCGACGACGTGTTGCGCGTTATGGTTATCGAAGATACACCCCTCATTACCGATGAAACTTACACCGTCTACGCCAAAGCCGAGGACCCTTCGCACCCCTATCACGAGGACGCGCAGGCTCAGCCTGTAAATTACCAGACGACGGATTTTCTCTCTGACAGGGTTATTTTTGAAAAGAGGGGGGACTTAGGGCTTCGCGATTTTGCCGCAGGCGCAATAAAAAAGTTTACCATAGTTTTGTGGCTTGAGGGCAACGACGAGCAGTGCACCAATCACATTTTCGGCGAACGCGCCAAACTTTCGATTGATTTTATCGGATATTAATCACCCCGCAAGCCCCCATTTGTGTAAGGTGTGGGGAATCAACCCCGCAAGCCCCCCTTGTGTAAAGGGGGGAATCAAAGGGGGGATTGTTTAGTAAAATTATCCTTTCCTTGTTTACGCAAGTGAGTCTTACACGGGATATCTTATGGAAAGACTTCATAATAAAAAGCTTGTCGGGTACGCTGCTGAACTCCGCAAGAACATGACGAAAGAAGAGCGCCATTTGTGGTATGATTTTCTTAAAGATTACCCTATAAAATTTACCAGGCAAAAGATACTTGGAAAATATATTGTCGATTTCTATTGTGCAAAGGCAAAACTTGTCATAGAATTGGATGGTTCACAGCATTATAGCGAAGAGGGAGAACAAAACGATATTGAACGTACTTCATACCTCAATGGTTATGGGTTTCAAGTAGTTCGTATTCTTAATTCAGAAATTAATAATAATTTCAAAGGTGTTTGTGTCTATATAGATAAAATAGTCTCGGAGCGGGTTCCTATCGGTTAAATTATTTTGTTTTACGGAACCTCATAAAACAAGCTTAATAAAAATAATTGCAAATAACAATCCCTCAGGCGCGTTCGCGCCAGCTCCCTTTACACAAGGGAGCCTGGAAACTCACCTCACACGCCACATTTGTGTATGGGGTGGGGAATCAACACCATAAGCCCCCCTTGTGTAAAGGGGGGAATTAAAGGGGGGATTGTTAGTAGGATTATCAATTCCCCGTCGTACAACATAAATCGAGCTTAATAAAAATAATTGCAAGTAACAATCCCTCAGGCGCGTTCGCGCCAGCTCCCCTTACACAAGGGAGCCTGGGTATTACACCACTTTTAAAAAAAGGCTTTCGCTATTCTGCAAGAATAGAAAAAATAAAAAAGAAAAAAGGAGAAAAAAATAAATGAAAGCAACAAAAAAAATTGTAGGCGCAACCGCAGCGTTAGTGGCAGCCGTAGCTCTCTCCGCCGGCTCCACCTTCGCATGGTTTGCAA
>CALVMP010000058.1 GCA_944346655.1 uncultured Clostridia bacterium | reverse complement strand
GACTTCAACGACAAAGCCGCCCGTGCCGCCCTCTCAAAGGACGAAAGGGAGGAGCTTGAAAAGGTGCTCAAGGAGATAGAAAAGCTCGAAGAGACCAAGCGTTCCTTAAACGCACGCACTGAGGAGGTCAACGCTTCGAGACTCGAAATTTACAATCAGAGCGAGGCGATGAAGGATAAACTTCACCTTGCCGAACTCCAGCTTCAGAAGATAGATTCCGATCTCGAAAATCTTCAGGCGAGGATTGCGGAGGAGTACAACCTCGACTACGAGGGCTGCCTCGAATACAAGGAAGATGGCTACGATATCTCCTCTTCCGCAAACAATATCGCAAGCTATAAGCGCCAGCTGACCATGCTCGGCAACGTAAACCACAACGCCGTTGAGGAGTACGAAGAGGTTTCCGCCCGCTACAACAAAATGCAGCAGGATAAAACCGACCTCGAAAAGGGCATAGAGGATTTAACCACGGCGCTCAACGAAATCCGCGACGAAATGCTCAAAATCTTCAACGAGGGCTTCGAGACTATAAACAACAATTTCCAGCGCACTTTCAAGGAGCTCTTCGGCGGCGGCAAGGCTGAACTTCAGCTCGACTATACCGACTGCGACGACCCCTTGAACGCGGGCGTGGAAATTATCGCCTCGCCTCCCGGCAAAAAGCTTTCAAAAATATCCCTGCTCTCGGGCGGCGAACAGGCGCTCACGGCAATCGCAATTCTGTTTGCAATCATCGCCATGCGCCCCATGCCCTTCTGCGTGCTCGACGAAATCGAAGCCGCGCTCGACGAAGCCAACGTAGGCAGATATGCAAGGTATTTAAAGCGCTTCTCCGAAAAGACCCAGTTCATAGTCATCACCCACCGCAAACCCACCATGGAAAATGCCGATGTGCTCTTCGGCGTAACCATGGAGGAAAAGGGCGTATCAAAAATAGTCTCGGTAAAAATTTCCGAAGTCGAATCCCGCCTCGGCGGCGACACCGTCTCTGACTAATTAAGCTGCGCTTACATTAATCGCGGCGCCTGATTGAATGAATAATGAATAATTGTGGCGGGAGGTAATCTTAAAACTGCTTTCAGATAATCTTTACCTTCCCTAACCCCTATTCCCTAATCCCTAATCACTAAAAAAATAGGAGCCTACAAATTTGGGTATATTTTCAAAGATTGCAAACGCGCTCAAAAAAACCCGCGACGCCTTGGGCGGGGCTTTGGGCGCTCTGTTTGCCAAAAATAAAATAGGCGACGAGTTCTACGAAGAGCTCGAAGAAATTTTAATCTCCTCGGACATCTCTCTTTCGACCGCCGAAGAGGTGGTGGAGGAAATCCGCGCCGAGGTCAAAAACGAAAAACTTAAGGACAAGGACTATATAGTCGACCTTTTAAAGGATATCTTAGAGGAAAAGCTCACCGAGGCGGAGGTTCCGGAAATGCAGTACCCCGCCGTAATAATGCTCGTCGGCGTAAACGGCGTGGGCAAAACGACGACCGTCGGCAAGCTCGCCAACTACTTTTTAAGCAAAAAAAAGAGCGTAACCGTCGCCGCCGCCGACACCTTCCGCGCCGCCGCGGGCGACCAGCTCACCGTGTGGGCTGAGCGGGCAAAGGTGAGAATTGTCAAGCACGAGGAGGGCAGCGACCCCTCCGCCGTCGTGTTCGACGCGCTCTCTTCCGCCAGGGCAAAGGGCACCGACGTCGTAATTATAGATACGGCAGGCAGGCTGCACGTAAAGGCTAATCTCATGGAGGAGCTCAAAAAGATGGACCGCGTCGTAAAGCGCGAGTGCCCGGACGCGCACTTTTACAAGCTTCTGGTGCTCGACGCCACCACGGGGCACAACGCCGTAAACCAGGCGCGGGTGTTCGACGAGGCGATAGAACTCGACGGCATAGTTTTAACCAAGCTCGACGGCACGGCAAAGGGCGGCTTTGTCGTCTCTCTCTGCTCCGAGCTGGGTATTCCCGTAATGTTTGCGGGCGTGGGCGAAAAGCTCGAGGATATCGAACTCTTCGACCCCGAAGAATTTATAAACAACATTTTCTGATTATGACTGAAAGAGAAAAAATGCTGTCAGGTCAGCTCTACACGGCTTCCGACCCTGAACTTGCATATCTTCACAGCCGCGCCGTCAAGCTGTGCGAAAAGCTCAACTTCGGCAATCTTTCCGACGAGGAACGCAGGGAGACCACCCGTCAGCTTCTGGGCAAGTGCGGTGAAAGAGCCGTGCTCGGCAGGGACTTTTGGTGCGACTACGGCGGCAACATAGAAGTGGGTGAAAATTTTTATGTAAACTACGGCGTGGTAATCCTCGACGTGTGCAAGGTAAAAATAGGCAAAAACTGTCTCATTGCCCCGCAGGTCGGCATCTACACCGCCTGCCATCCCCTCGACGAGGAGACCCGCATTTCGGGGCTTGAACTCGGAAAACCCATAACCATCGGCGACAACTGCTGGATAGGCGGTCACGCCGTAATTAACCCCGGGGTCACATTGGGCGACAACGTCGTCGTAGGCAGCGGGGCGGTTGTCACAAAGTCATTTCCCTCAAACGTGGTAATTGCAGGTAACCCCGCAAAAATTATAAAATATTTAAATTGACGCGGGCATATAAATTTATATAGATCTATGAGAGGTAATTGTATGAAAATTGCGGTAACTTACGACAACGGACAAATTTTTCAGCATTTCGGGCGCACCGAAAACTTTAAGGTGTACACCGTCGAAGGCGGCAAAGTAATCTCTTCCGAGGTTGTCTCCTCCAACGGCATAGGTCACGGCGCCCTTGCAGGGGTATTAAAGGAACTCGGTGCCGAAGTTTTAATCTGCGGCGGCATAGGCGGCGGGGCGCAAACGGCGATAGAGCATGCGGGCATAAAGCTCCTCGGCGGTTGCTCGGGCGACTGCGACAGCGCGGTTGAAGCTTACCTTTCGGGAACGCTTGCGTATAACCCCGATGTTAAGTGCGACCACCATTCCCACGGCGAAGGGCACTCCTGTAACCACGGGGAAGAGGGTCACACCTGCGGACATAAATGCCACTAAAAAACAAGCCTCTCAGAAAATCCTGAGAGGCTTTTTTTTTAAGGTTGAGTAAGGAATTCATTTCTCCTTACTCAAAGGTCGTCGGCGTCCTGTACGGGCATGTCGTCCTTGTCGGCACACACGCCCGTGTAGCTGCCGAGCGGGTCAAAGCAGGCGTCCTGTAAATCAGGAACAGTCCTTTTCGTTCTTTTCAGAACTCGTCTTTTTTCTGCCGCATGCCTTGCTTTTGTTTTCACTTTTTTTCATAATTTCTCCTTTTCGAAGGGAATATGCAGTAAAACCTCGCCCTGGCTCGCCTTGCAAAGGGGGCAAACGTCCCATGCCTTGTCGGCTGTCTGCGCATATCCGCAGTCGCCGCAGATATACAGAATGGGTGCGCCGTTTTTGTACAGGGTGCCGTTTTCAAACGCTTCGGCAAGATAGTTAAATACCATCTCGTGCCGCCTTTCAACTCCCGCAACCATGTTGAACAGCGAGGAAATATCCTCAAATCCTTCCTCTTTCGACTCTTTTGCAAACCGTGAATAAATTCTTTGGTGTTCCTCGTTTTCGTCCTTTGCGGCAAGTTTCAAAGCCCTTGCAATGTCGCCCGTGTGAAAGGGGTAGCCGGCGTCGAGATCGATGTTGTCGATATATTCGCCGCCTCTTTTGGTGAGCTCCTCAAAAAATCTGCGGGCATGCACCGTTTCGTTCTTTGCGATAACTTTAATTGTGTTCGCAAGCTCTTCATAGCCCTGCTTCATGCATGCCCTTGCAATAAGCTGGTACCTCATTCCCGCCTGGCTTTCGCCCGCAAATCCCCTTGCAAGATTTTGATAGGTCTTGGTCTCACAAAATTGCATATCTGTCCTCCTTAAAAATATTGTGCCCGCCTTTAAAAATTTTATGTATACTGAAAATTAATTCTTTTTTTGCGCTTGACAAAGCTGTTCAATATTATTATAATGTAAGAAAAGTAAGGAATTCATTTCTTATTTTTCACACGGAGGATAAATTTTTATGGAAATAGCAAAGCTTACAAGCAAGGGGCAGATAACCATCCCCAAAGCCGTGCGCGAAGATTTGGGCGTAGCCACGGGCGACAAACTCATATTCATTCCCTGCGAGGGCGGATATCTCGTTTCAAACGGCGCCTCATTCAGCGCAAACGTGTCCGGCGAGGCGCTCTCGGAGGCTGTTTCCCAGATTCCTGCAAGGGAGCGTCCCGCAGTCAAAGCTTCGTACTACTATGACGATGAAGAGGACGGGGACTTTGAGGAAAAGCCCAAAAAGAAGAAGGATAAGGACAAAGATAAAAAGAAGAAGAAAAAGAAGAAATAACAAAATTCCCTGCGCTTGCGCAGGGAATTTTTTTCGGTTTTAGTTAAAAAAGAGGTGCGGTGCCGTTGCGTATTTTGCACGGCTAAATAAAAGCAAATTATTTTACCGAAGCTTTTATGTATTCGGCAAGCGCGGGGATTATCGCCTTTATGTTTATGTTCGTGGTGTTCAGCATAAGGTCGTAGCCCGCCTTATCGCCCCAGGGGTGGGTGCCCAAAAGGTCGTGCAGTTTCTTTCTGCCGCCGTCAATTTCCTTAAAGCGCCTGAGCATCTGCTTGTCGGTGTAGTTTTCTCCTTCAGGAGCCCTCGCGCGGCAACGCGCAATTTTTCCTTCGTTCTCGGCGTAAACGAAAATGCGGAAGGGCTTAAAGTCCTTTAATATAACGTCAGCCGAGCGGCCGACTATTACGCAGTTGCCCTTTTGCCCTATCGCTTTGATAATCTTCTGCTGGGCGACGAGCACGTCCGTGACGGGTGCCGGGGTGGCTGTGGCAAAGGGCATGCTCCTTCCGAAGGTGAACGCATAGTGCCTGAAGCCGCCGTTTTCCAGAACGGAGGATACATACCCCTCGTTCAGATCGGTGTGTTCGGCGATCTGCGTAACGAGTTCTTTGTCGTAGTAATCGAGGTTGAGCGCGTCGGCAAGTCTCTTTCCGACCTCCCTGCCGCCGCTGCCGAACTGGCGTGAAACTGTAATTATCATTTAAAACCTCCTTTGAGGTAAAGTTTTTGGTTACTTATATTATACCACCAAATTTCCTTTCGTCAAGGGGTCAATTTTCATTTTTGAACAGCGATTTTATCATGGAGTTTACGTATAATACGGGCACGATGTTTATTTTTTCGGCGTATTTTGCCACCGACTTCATGTTCTTAGCCGGCAGTATCACACGCTTGAAGCCCATCTTCACGCACTCCTGCACACGCTTTTCGGCGTACTGCACTGCCCTCACTTCGCCCGTCAAGCCAACTTCCCCGAACACGGCGGTGAATTTATCTATTGGAATGTCCCTGTGTGCGGAAACGAGCGCCGCGCATATTGCCAGGTCGCTCGCAGGCTCCGAAAGGCGTATGCCGCCCATCACGTTTATATAAACGTCCTGCGAATAGAAGGGGGTGGAGCACCGCTTTTCGAGCACGGCAAGCAGAACCACCAGCCTGTTGTAGTCCAGCCCTATGCTCATTCTCCTCGGCTGACTGAAGGGGCTCTTTGAAATGAGCGTCTGAATTTCCACGTTCATGCAGCGGTTGCCCGTCTGCGCGGGGGTTACGGCGCAGCCCGCCTCGCTTCCGCGGCTCTCGGATAAAAATATGCCCGAATAGTCTGTAACGGCTACAATGCCCTCGCCGGTCATCTCAAACACGCCCACCTCGGAAACATTGCCGAACCTGTTTTTTACGGCGCGTAAAATGCGGTAGTTCTCCTGGTTTTCGCCTTCGAAGTAGAGCACGGTGTCCATAATGTGCTCCAAAACCTTGGGACCTGCCAGCGCGCCCTCCTTGGTCACATGCCCGACGATGAAAAAGGTTATGCCGCGGCTCTTGGCAATCCTCATAAGCTTGGTTGCGCACTCGCGCACCTGCCCAACCGAGCCCGCGGAGGAGGTTAAATCGTCCGTGTAGACCGCCTGTATGGAGTCGATTATGCAGAACTGCACGCCCTCGAGCTCGCTCTCAAGGTTGTCTATGCAGGTGTCGTTCACAATCAGAAAATCCTCGCAGTCGAGGTGAAGCCGCTCGGCTCGCATTTTGACCTGCGAACAGCTCTCCTCGGCTGAAAAGTATAATACGCGGTGCTCAAGCGAAAGATGGGCGGCAATCTGCGTGAGCAGGGTGGACTTGCCTATCCCCGGGTCGCCGCCCAAAAGGACGAGGGACCCTGCCACGATGCCGCCGCCGAGCACTGTGTCGAACTCCGAAATGCCGCTTGCCGTCCGCGCATACCGCTCGTAGGTGACGTCGGAAATCTTCTTCGCGCGGGGCATGGAATATACGGCGGAGCGGGAGGAGGGGGCGGGCTTTGTCTCCTTTACAGCCTCCTCCGCCATGGTGTTGAATTTCCCGCACGAGGGGCACCGTCCCAGCCATCTCGGGCTGGTCGCTCCGCACTCCGCGCAGACGAATATTGTACTGTTCTTAGCCATTTTTCTTCTCCAGAAGGACTGCGGCAATTGCCTCTATGCCCAGCCCCTTGCCCACAAAGCCCAGTTTTTCGCACGTGCCGGCACTTATCCCTACCGAAGAGTCGTTCAGCTCCAAAGCGGCTGCAATATTGCGTTGCATGGAGCATATGTGGGGGGCAAGCCTCGGTTTTTCGGCGCGTATCGTGATGGAGGCGTTGAGGGGTGCAAAGCCGTTTTCGGATAAAAGGCAAACCACTTTTTTCAAAAGCTCCATGCTGTCGGCGTCTTTATATTTTATGTCGGTATCGGGGAAGTAGTGCCCTATATCTTCAAGTCCAGCCGCCGAAAGCAGCGCGTCCATAAGCGCGTGCACGGCTACGTCGCCGTCGCTGTGCGCGATAAGCCCCGTAGGGTGTTCGATTTTTACGCCGCACAGGGTAACATACGGCTGATTTTTTCCGAAGGCGTGCACGTCGGCGCCTATTCCCACCGCCTGCCCTTCTGCCGTGTTGACTGCGGGATATGCCCCGGCGAAGTCGCTTTTGTAGGTGAGTTTTATGTTTGCCCTGTCGCCTTTGCAAATGTGCGGTCTGCCGACGTACCGCGCAAAGACCGCACTGTCGTCGGTGTAGCTGCCGCCGTCTTTTACCGCCCGTTCGTATGCGGAAAGTATGTCTTTCAGCCAAAACGCCTGCGGGGTCTGCAGGGCGAAGAGGGTTGAACGCTCGGGCACGCTTAAAATTTCGCCTTCCCCGCACACGGCTACGGTGTCTGTAACGGGAACTGCGCAGATAGCCGAACCGTGCTCTTCGGCACAGCATATTGCCCGCTCAATCACATCTTTTTTGATATAGGGGCGGGCGCCGTCGTGGATTAAAACGATGTCGCCCGTGCATTCCTTTAAAGAATTGTACACGCTCAAAGTGCGCGTTTCGCCGCCTGTGACCACCCTGTAGCCGAAGGGGGAGCACAGCGCGGAGATCTCTTCGAAGTCCTCTGCGGAGGAGGCGACTATAACCTCGTCAATAATTTCGAGGTCGAACGCCTCTAAAGTATAAAACAGCGCGGGGGCACCGTTTAAGGGCGCAAGCAGCTTGTTTTTGCCAAAACCTGCTCTCTCGCCCCTGCCCGCCGCGCATATAACGGCGCTTATTTTACTCATTTTCCGTTTTTTGTTCGCCGCCTTCCTTCTGCTGCGCGGCTTCGCCGCCCTCGCTCATGCCCACGACTTCGTCTACAGCCATGGAAAAGGCTATGCCCTGTCCCTCGGTCTTGAGTCCCGCGTTGCGGTACAGCGCGTGCAGAACGTCGTCCTTTATCTCAGCGGGCACGAGTATCATAACTATCTCCTTTTCGGGCTGGATGGTTATGTGGAAAAACTTTTCCGACTCCTTGTTCGCCGTGCCGCGTGCGTGTATAACCGTGCCGCCGCGCGCGCCCGCCTCCTTGGCGGCTTCCATAACCACGTCCGAAAAGCCCTCGTTTACTATGCAAAAAACAACCTCGTATGCGGGCATGTTATTTTTCCTCCTTTACAAACGATTTGTTGTTGCTCAAAAATCCGAACAGCAGCTTGCCTATAACGCTGGTTAACGGAATGGTAAAGGCAATGCCCTTGCCGTCCTTAACCGTTCTGAACTTTTTGTCCAGCATTTCGAGCGCGTCGGTGAGCTTTTCCCTCTGTATTACCGACAAAATCACGCTCTTGTCCGTGTCGGTGAGACCCAGATATTTGAGCATGTTCGCGTCCGCCGTGCCCTCTGCAAGCACAACTGCCTGCAGATTGACGTCGAACGACTGTATAAGGTCGGCGTAAAATTCCGTCTTGCTTCTGTTTATAACCGTCACCAGCAGTTTGAGGGGGTTGGAAGTCACCGTGTTCACCGTCCTCTCGGGCGCAGCCAAAGCGGCGACCGCCTGGCGGGTCTGCCTTCTGCGCCTCAAACCTCTGCCTGTACTCTTAGTCTCCATATATAACCACCTCAACCGAAGTATATAATCTGTTCGTCGTCTGCCTCGAGTATGCGGCGCATGGTAATTTTTTCGCGCACCTTGTTCGCCATGACCGCCTTAAAGCCGAGCAGCTGTATGGTGATGAGCGGCGTCATTGCGACCATAGCCACCACGCCGTAAGCGAGTCCGTAAATCTGGTCGTTGCCGCTCACCACTTCGCACGCGCCCACGACCATGGGCAGGATAAAGGTGGAGGTCAGCGGTCCCGAAGCCACGCCGCCAGAGTCAAAGGCTATCGCCGTGTATATCCTGGGCACGAAGAACGAAAGTCCCAGCGAGATGAGATAGCCGGGTATCAGATAGTATAAAATGGAGAACCCGAAAATCATCCTTATTATCGAAAGGCAAATGGATATGCCCACGGCAATGGAGAGGGCGAGCATCATTTCAACCTTTTTTACGCCGCCGCCCGTAATCTCTTCGACCTGTTTGTTCAGAACGTGCACGGCGGGTTCGGCGAGCACCACCACGAGTCCTATTACGAATCCGAACACAGCCAGAAGGGGCTGGTTGAATGCCGCAAGCTCGGTGCCTATCTTGAATCCTATCGGCATAAACCCCGCGTCGACCGCCGTCAAAAATATGACCAGCCCCACATAGGTATAGGCAATGCCTATGGCAATCTGAATAAGCTTGCCCTTGGGGAGCTTTAAAACCGTCAGCTGTAATATTATAAAGAAAACGACGATGAGTCCGAGCGCAAGCGCGACGTCGCCGAGTTTGCCCAAAAGCAGGTCCGCAAATCCGCTGCCCGAAAGCACGTGGTCTATGGAATATATCGAGGTGTCGTAGGTAGCCATGTCCCCGTTCGAGAGGAGGGAGAGTATCATAACGGCGATTATCGGTCCTACCGAGCAGAGCGCCACAAGACCGAAGGAGTTTTCGCTCGCGTTCCTGCCGCCTACCGTCGCCGCGATGCCCACGCCCAAAGCCATTATAAATGGCACGGTTATTGGACCCGTCGTCACCCCGCCCGAATCGAACGAAAGGGGTATGAGTTCAAACTTTCCCTGCTCAGCCATGAGCGAGCACACGGCAAACAGCATGAGGTAGAAGAACATTATCAGCATTGAAAGTTCCTTGTGGAATATAATTTTAAGCACGGCTATCACAAGGAAAATTCCCACGCCCACGCCCACGGTTATAATCAGCATCATTTCGCCCGTGGTTCCGCCGCCGGGCATAATATCCTTAACCTGCGTTGCAAGCACGGTCAAATCGGGCTCGGCAATGGTTATGAACAGTCCCATAACAAAGCACACCAGCACCACAAGCCATACCTTTTTGCTCCTGGTAAGTCCCGAGCCCATCTGTTCGCCCATGGGCGTCATGGCAAGGTCGGCGCCGAGGTTGAACAGCGCAATCCCCACAATCAGCCCTATGGCGGAAATTACAAACGCCCAGGTCTCCTGAGCCGTCAGGTTGACCGCCGGGGTAAAGGAGAATATGAGCACGATGAGCGAGACGGGAGCAACCGATATCACCGCCTCTTTAAATTTTGAAAGTA
>CALVMP010000057.1 GCA_944346655.1 uncultured Clostridia bacterium | reverse complement strand
TAAATAAATTTCCGTCTTGCCGCTGCCCGTTACGCCGTGTATGAGCTGGACGGTTTGGGGGAATTTTCGATATAATTTAATGCGTTCTGCTGTGCGGGAGTGAGCGTTACGGGAGTGTACTCCTCCTCTTCGCCCTGCATGGGCGTGCGCTCGCGGCGGACTTTATACACCTCCGCGCCGCCCTTTTCGACAATGGCGTTGACCGCCGCCCTGCCGAACTGCTCGCAGAACTCGGTAAATTTTCTCTCGCCGTCCTTTAAATTTTCAAGCGCTTCCCTCTGCTTTTTTGCGGCTTTGTTCAAGGATATGCCGGGGTCTTTGAGCTTTATGTACTTTGTAAACGCCTCGCTCACCCTGCCGAGCCTCATCTCCGAGGGAAGGAAGAGCCGGAGCGCCACCGCCTTGGGAACGCGGTAGCGGTCGGCTATGCTCTGCATTAAAGAAAAACATTCGGGCACGAGGGCGGGCTGCTCGTCGTAGACCTCCCTTACGGGCTTGATTTTGGAAACGTCAAAGGAGGGGGCTTCGGAAACTTCTATAACGAACCCCTCCGTCACCCTTCCTCCGAAGGGCACCTTTACCCTGCATCCGCTTTGAACCTTTTCGGGGCAGGAATATTCAAACACCTTGTCCACCTGACTGTGGGCTATGTCTACGATTACCTTGCAATACATAAAATCAACCGCCCGCCGGCGCATGCGGGCATTAAAAAAATCCCCCCGTAAACGGGGGCATTTTTTAATTTAATCTTTAACGGCTTTGATTTTGCCCTCTTCGATCTCCTCGCAGGCGAGGGCGATCTCCTTTAAGTGATGGGGGTTTTCTCTTGCGCTGTTGACGCTGTTCTGTTCGATGAGCTGGCGGGCGCGCTTTGCAACGACTACGCACAGAGCATAGCGCGATACGCGGTCGCCGTTTTCGCTTAATTTTGAAATGAGTGAATCGACGGGGGGTACGTTTATCATTTTAAGCCTTTTCTCCTATTATCTAAAATTGAAATTATTTGCGCGACTGTCTTTTCGAGATCGTCGTTAATTACGGTATAGTCATAAAACTGGCTGCGGGACATTTCGTAGTCGGCGCGCTTCAAACGGCTTTCGATTAAAACCTCGTCCTCGGTGCCCCTCTCCCTGAGCCGCCTTATGAGCTCCTCGCGGCTGGGCGGGGTTATCATTAAAAGGAGGGCGTCGGGGAAAACTTCGCGCACGTGCTTTGCGCCGTCGACGTCAATCTCCAAAATGACGTTCTTGTCCTCGGCAAGTTTCTGTTCGACGAAAAATTTGGGCGTGCCGTAGTAATTTTCGAAGTGGTTGGAGTACTCTAAAAACCCGCCCTCGTCTATCATCTTCAAAAAACTCTCTTTCGAAATGAAAAAGTAACTCTTTCCTTCCCTTTCCCCCTCTCTCGGGGCGCGTGTAGTGCAGGAGACGGAGAGCACCGTGTCTGGCAGCCGCTTTAAAAGCATATCCACCACCGTGCCCTTGCCGACGCCGGAGGGACCGGAAATAACTATGAGTGTGCCTTTGCTATTCAACGTTCTGTACCTGTTCTCTTATTTTTTCTATTTCGTTTTTCATGTCCAGTCCGAGCTTGGTAATTTCAATGTCGTTGGACTTGGAGCAAATGGTATTGGTTTCGCGGTTGAATTCCTGAATGAGGAAGTCGAGCTTTCTGCCCACCAGCCTGTCGCGGCAGATGGCGCGGAACTGGGCTATGTGCGAGCGCAGCCTTGTGAGTTCCTCGTCAATGTTGGCTTTGTCGGAGAATACAACCACCTCGGTGAGCAGTCTGCTCTCGTCGAGGGGAATGTTTTCAAGGTAGCTTTTTATTTTCTCTTCAAGTTTTTCGCGGTAGTTTTTGACGACCTCGGGGGCGCGGAGGGAGATTTTTTCGACCAGCCCCTCTATAACGTCCACGCGGGCAAGCATGTCCTTTGCCAGTTTTTCCCCCTCGATATGGCGCATGGCGTTAAGATTTTCGAGCGCAGCTCCGAGCGCCGACGTTAAAGCCGCAAGAAGTTCGTCGTCCGCGCCGCCGTTCTCCTCCGCCTTCAACACGTCCGCCTGACGGAGTATGGAAGTTATGGTGAGGTCGTTCTGAACTTCGGGAAAGAGGGCTGAAAGTTTTTTAGCCGCGTCCACATAGGCGGCAGCCGCGCTTTCGTCCACAAAATATGTCTTGCTCTTCTGCCGCTTGTCGGTACAGGATATGAACACGTCGGCATGACCGCGGGTGAGGCTGTCCCTCAGCTGCGAACGGACGACGTCCTCGCAGGAGGAGAATATCTTGGGGCACTTAACCGAGATGTCGAGATAGCGGTTGTTAACCGTTTTAACTTCGGCGACGAGCCCCAGCCCGTCCCCCTTATATTCGCCCCTGCCGAAGCCGGTCATGCTGTACATGCTTTTTACCCTCTCATTGCATACTTTAAAATTTATACGTTTTAATTATAACGCATAAATTGTAAAATTACAAGCCGTAGCGGTATATTTTAATAAAAAAAGTATTGCAGCAGCCGCGCACTTTTAAATGCGGCGGGGCTAATAGTCGGTGCACTCCTCCGAAGCCAAGCCCCTTCTGCGCGTAGTAACCACATGATACGCATTGCGCGGCTGGGCGGAAAAGAGAGTGACGGGCGAGGTGGAAGTTACGATTGAGCCTGTAATATCGGCAAAATATGCGCAGTTCGACGCGCACAGCACGGCGGGCATTCCGAAGAGGTATGCATAAGCCCTTGCAAGCAGGGGGGACATGCAGTCGGAGTTTTCCCTTAGAAGCACCAGAAGATTGCACCCGCAGAGGGACAGGCTCTTTATATCCTCGGGGAAATGCATATCGTTTTCTATGCACAGCCCCACCTTGTACCCCGAAAGGCGGTACAGCCCGAGGTAAGCCCCGCTCTTTAAATTTTCGCCGTCGACGACGTGGAGCATGTCGGTGATGCCGAGAAGCCTGCCGCCCTCCGCAACGGCAGCCGACCTGCGCCTTAAGCCGCGGCTGTCGGTTATGCAGCCCGCGATTGCCGCGGGACCGTTGCGCGTGAGGCGGGAAAAGGCGCCCAGTTTATCGGTGCGCCCCGAAAGTTCGCTTTCAAAGTCGACGGCGGCGAGGCAGGGAAAACCTAAAATTGCAAGGTCGCATTCGGGCAGTTTATTCAGTCCGCCCGACGGCGGGCGGGGCACTACGCAGATATTCATACATATTATGATATTTTAAAAGGCTTAAAAAAGTTCTTTTATCCGCGCTGCCGGCATAACTTAAAACATGAAAAAAATTATCGGTTTTATCGTCGCCGCTTGCCTGTCCGCCGCCGCGGCAACTTCGCTTGCGGCATGTTCCCCCCAAACGCAGGAGCGCACGCAATACAGAATAACTGCCGCATATGACGGGGGCAACACCCTTTCGGGCGAAGTCGAAGTGAGCTATTTCAACAGCACCGACAACGCCTTAGACAGCCTGTGCTTCAACCTTTGGGGCAACGGCGTAGAGGGCGGGAGCATGGAGATAACTTCCCTTTCAGGCGGGGAGTGGGAAGCCGACGGGACTGCTTTGACCGTAAGTCTCGCCTCGACCCTCTATCCCGAGGAGAGAGCTGAAGTAACTATTGCATATACCCTCACCCTTGCGGAGGGCAATGCGCGGACGGCGGTGACGGAGCACACGGTAAACCTCGGCAACTTTTACCCCGTGCTGTGCGCATACGACCGCGAGGGCTGGCTCAGCTACGATTACGCCGACGTGGGCGACCCCTTCGTTTCGGAGGTTGCCGACTATACCGTAGAGCTGACAGCGCCCGAGGGCTATGCCGTGGCTGCAAGCGCCGTTGCAGGCGGGACCGAAACGGCGGACGGCATGACTACGCACTTTTATGAGCTTGGAGGAGCGAGGGATTTTTGCGCCGTGCTTTCGACGGAGTTTGAAATTGCAACCCGCGAAGCGGACGGCACGGATGTATATTATTACTATTACGACGACGAAAACGCCGAAAACACTTTAAACGTTGCGGCTGAGAGTTTGGAATTTTTCGACAAAACTTTCGGCGGATACCCCTACCCCGCATACACCCTCGTGCAGACGGGACTGGACGCGGGCGGCATGGAATACCCCGCTCTTGCCATGATTTCGGACAAATGCGACGAACAGACCGCCGTGTACACGACGGTACACGAAACCGCCCACCAGTGGTGGTACGCCGTTGTGGGCAGCAATTCCTACACCTCCCCCTGGCAGGACGAGGGGCTGTGCGAATACTCCTGCATGCTCTTTTTTGAAAACGCCCCGCAATATGGCTTTACGAAGGTAGGGTTGCTGGGCTCGGCGACCAAGGCGTACAGGGGGTACTATTCGGTATACAACCAGCTGTTCGAAGGCGCCGACACAAGCATGACGAGGGCGCTCGACGAGTATGCGGGGGAATATGAATACGCAAACATTGCCTACAACAAGGGACTGCTTTTGTTCGACGCCGCGGCAAACGCCGTCGGACAGGAGAACGCCGTTGCAGCGCTAAGAAAATATTTTGAAGAATACAAATACTCCGTCGCCCCTCCCGAAGGACTTATAGCCTGCTTTGCTGCATACGGAGACGCCGAGGGCGTGTTCAACAGCTTTTTAAACGGCGAGATAATTATTTGATTAGGGGTTAGGGAATATGGAATAGGGGACGGGGTGCCCCGCTGTCGGGCGCTGCGAAACGCCAATCCCCCCCCTTTACACAAGGGGGGATTTTTTTACACAACAACTCCCCCTCGGCAGACGCCGAGGGGGAGGATTGTTATTGCTCTTCTACTTTTAATTTAAATTTTTGTCCGCATTCAAGAATAATAACCACGCCGTCGCCTTCGTTTGAAACTTCGCCGACGAAATAATCCTTGAGAGCTACAGCCGCCTCAAGGGCAATTTGCTCTGCGCTCACCTTAATCTTTTGCAGAAAAACTTCTCCTTTTTCTCATATTCACAATGGCGCGCACCCGACTGTGTACATACATTATATACTATCTTTTGCCATCAATCAACCTTTTGATGCCGAAAGAGATGAGAATAGATTGTAGAAAAAGGTTTTTTTATGATTAATTTGTCGAAATTCCCTTTAAGGCTGAAAGAGCTTATGGACGAGCGTGAAATTAACGCGCCAACCCTTGCACGGGAGACGGGTACCGACCGCACGAACATTACACGCTATCTGAACGGCGAACGCACTCCGCGGTTTAAAACGCTTGTGAATATAGCGGAATACTTTAATTGTTCGGCAGACTATCTGCTCGGGCTGAGCGACTATTCAAACGACGGCGCAGTCTTTTTGCCTGTACCGCCGTTTGGGGAAAGGCTTAAATATGTGATAAAATTTTGCAACTTTACCCAATACAGATTGCAGCGCGAAAAGCATTTTGCCGGCTCTGTACTGTACGGCTGGCTTTCGGGGAAAAAATTGCCCTCCGCAGAGAACCTTGCCGAACTTGCAAAAGCGCTCGACTGCAGCGTGGATTTTTTGATAGGAAGAGAATCCTGAAAATCTTTCCGCAACAATGCGGAGAGATTTTTTGTTAACTTTTTTGTTGCCAAAAAAAATATTATGAAGTATAATAATGTTGCATGCGGAGCATATTCGATTTTAAGCCGCATGCAAAGGTTAATTATGGACGCTAACCCAAGTTTTTGTTTTAACGCCGGTTGACCTGCCGTGCACGCCGGAAAATGACGGTGCGCGGAGGTTTTTCCGCGCACTATTTTTTACGGAGATTAATCAGCATGGTAAAGTACTTTGTGACGGGCGAAGGAGTGCGCCCCGTTCAGATTGAAGAATTCAAGCCGCTCTGCTGGGTGGACATGGTAAACCCTACCGACGACGAGGTGGACGACGTTGCCAAAGCTACGGGGGTTTCAGAGGATTTGATAAAGGCGGCGCTCGACGAGGAAGAGCCTGCCCGTACGGACTTTGACGACGGAAACTCCATGTTCGTAGTCGACTGTCCCGTAATAGAGGAGAGCGACGGGGGAGACAGCTACTCCACCCTGCCCCTTGCAATAATTTACAACAAAAAGAGCATTATAACCGTTTGCCTGAAAGGCAACCCCGTTTTAAAGGACTTTATTACGGGGCGCATTAAGATTGCCGCCGACAAACCCGTGGGATTTATTCTGCAGTTTATGTACGGCAACGCAAAGCGGTTTTTGTACTGCTTAAAGCAGATAGACCGCAAGGCGCGGCGCGTTCAGTCGGAGCTGGGGCGCACCCTCAAGAACGAGGAAATTTTACAGCTTTTAGACCTTGAAAATTCGCTCGTGTACTTTTCAACCTCACTTAACTCCAACTACAAGGTTCACGAAAAACTTTCCAAGGTGGAAGCCGTAGCCACGCGCGAGGACTACCGCGATCTTTTCGACGACATGGTGATAGAGAGCAGCCAGGCGATAGAGATGTGTAAAATTTACAAGGATATTCTGTCCGTTTCCATGGACGCGTACGGCTCGGTGATTTCCAACAACGCCAACGATACCATGAAAAAACTGACGGTAATAACCATTCTTCTGGCAATACCCACCATGATTGCGGGATTTTGGGGCATGAACGTGTTTGTGCCCGGTCAGCTTGCGGAGGGCGACACCACATTATGGTTCTGGGTGATAATAGGGGCTACCTTCCTTTTAACCGCAGCCGTCGCTTTTCTGCTTGTGAGGAGCATGAAGTTCAGACCGGGCGGAAGAACGAGAAGGCAGAAAAAATCGAGACGGAAGAGAGCTTAACACATGGCTATTTTACAGTATAAGTGCCCCGTATGCGGCAGGGAATTTGAAGAACTTGTAAAAAAATACGACGACGAAGTGCTTTGCCCCGACTGTAACGTAAAGGCGGAGCGGAGCTATTCGGGCGCAATGTTTTCCTCTACGGGGAAGGCGAGCAAAAAATGCAGCGGGCACTGTTCGACCTGCTCAGGCTGCAAATAATTCAATATACATTTTTAAAACACAGCCGCAAGGCTGTGTTTTTTATGAAGAAAATTCGTGAATAATTATTTCGCGTGCGGGCAATAACTCTTTTACGCTTGAAGGAGAGGACAATGCGCGCGATTAAACTTACGGTGATGATTTTAATTGCCGCCGCGCTGTGCGCGGCGGCTGTTTTTACGAATAAAAAACCCGTTTTCCGCGTGGGGGCTTCGTACACCTTTTACACGGGTTCGAACTCCTCAAACTGCAACATAATCGAAGCGGGGAATATGGCTCCCCTTATCGTGCTCACTTTAAAAGACATAAGCGGCGAGGCGACGACCTACCCCGAACTTGACGTCGAAACCTTTCTTTCCGGGGTGGACGGACGGATTTTATTTACGGAGGAGCTTTCGGACAGCGTAAACTACTACTGCTCGGCAAACCTGCCCTATTCGGTGGAGCTGTACGGGCAGACCGTAAACCTGCACGTCTGCGTAAAGGAGAACGGAGTTACGGTGGCTTCGCCCGTAATCTTCGGCGGGTATTGAAAAATTTTATCCCGGGCGTATAAAGAAGGGCGGGTGTGGCAATAAAGAAGACATGGGCGGCAAACGCTACATAAAGGAGATTGAATTATGAACGAGCAAAACAACAAAGACAAGAAGAAAAAGCTTTTGACCTACTACCTTATCCTCGGCGCGTGCCTTCTGCTGATTGCCGCGGTTACCGTGACGGTGATTTTTGCGGTGAGGAACGCCGACAACTCATTCCAGATAGACGGAGGCAACGATTCCGTTATAGACGGCGACGATGACGACGACGGCGACCAGCCCTCGGACGGCGACGATGACGACCAGCCCTCGGAGGACGTTTCGAGCCAATATGAATTTATCGCTCCCGTAACAAACATGGACGTTGTCAACGACTACACCTTCTACTACAACAAGACGCTCGACTGCTACCACTACCACACTGGACTTGACATGGCGGCAGAGGCGGGCACCGAAGTTGTTGCTTGCGTGGACGGCACCGTGGAAAGCATTACCGTGGGCGACGTTCTGGACGGCACGAAGATTGTGCTTTCGCACGCCGACGGCGTTAAGACGAGCTACTACTTTATCGACGCAGCCGAAAACCTTAAAGTGGGCGACAGCGTAAAGCGCGGCGACGTAATAGGCACCGTGGCAGAGCCCACCGGCAGCGAGTACAAGGAGGGCGCCCACCTGCACTTCGAGGTGGAAAAGAACGGCTCGATAGTAGACCCCAATGAATACCTCGACATAGCCGACAAATAATATTATTTAGTAAGGAATTCCTTTCTATTCTTACAATTCCTAAAACAAAACCCCTCTTGCGAGGGGTTTTTGTTTGTATTAAAGGCTCTGTTTGAAAATGGCGATAATTTCTTCGCGGGTTAAAACCTTGTAGCCGCCCTGCATAATGAGCGTTGCGTCGGCGAGGCCGTCTATCATGTCGGGGGTGACGCCTAAATCCTTTATGTGCATGACGAGACCTATCTCGTTCATCCAGCTTTCCATGGCGACCAGACCTTCGCAGGCAACCTCTTCATCCGTCTTGCCCTCGGGGTTTACGTCCCAGACGTTGACGGCGTAGCGGACGAACTTTTTAAGCCCGAAGGGCATAATGTAGCGGTAGTAAGCCATGGACACCGCCGAAAGAGTCATGCCGTGGGTTGCATCGGTTATAGCGCCGACAGCCTGACCGAGCATGTGCACTTCCCAGTCGGTAGTTTTGCCCTGCGCGATGAGGGTGTTGAGCGCCCACGTAGCCGTCCACATTATGTTGGAGCGGGCTTCATAATTTTCGGGGTCCTTTACGGCTATGCGCGAGGAATGAATGAGGGAACGCAACAATCCTTCCGAGATGTAGTCGCTCGTGTTGTCGTCCTCGCCCGAGAAATACTGCTCTAAGATGTGGCTCATTATGTCATAGCAGCCTGAAACCATCTGGTACTTGGGCAAAGTGTATGTGTAGGTGGGGTCGAGAATGGAGAACTTGGGGAAAACTTCGGTGCCGAACACGTGTCCGATTTTGAGTTTTTGTTCGTGGTTGGTTATAACCGAGCCGCCGTTCATCTCAGAGCCGGTGCCGACCATGGTCAGAACGCAGGCGACGGGGATAATTTTGCATGTGGGCTCCTCGAAGCGGATATAGTACTTTTCCCAGGGGTCGTCGTTGCAGTATGCCGAAACGGACACGGCTTTGGAATAGTCGCACACCGAACCGCCGCCCACGGCGAGGATTAAATCGACATTGTTTTCGCGGGCAATGCGGGCGCCCTCTTCGAGCTTTTTCGAGGTGGGATTGGGCATAACTCCGGCGTCCTCCACCACCTTTTTGCCGCACTCGTTCAAAATGGCGATAACCTTTTGGTAGATGCCGTTCTTTTTTATGGAACCGCCGCCGTACACGAGCATGACCGTTTTGCCGTACTTTTCAAGTTCGGGCTTTAAGTTGGAAATTGCACCCTCGCCGAAATAAAGGCAGGTGGGATTGCAGTAGGAAAAATTGCCGAGCATTATTTATTTGCCTCCGTTGATTTCTTTTTTTATATTATAATTTTACCACGCGCGGGCGCGGATTGCAATAACGATTTTTTCTGCGTTTAATAAGAAAAACTTTTAAATGGTTGTTTTAAGCTTAAAAAGCGCGGTTATATAAGGATTGACAAAAAATGTGAAGTTTTGTCGATTTTGAAAATTTATCACAATTTTATTACAATTAAAAAGAAATATCACAAAATTTATAGGTACTATCATAAAATAATGTTATAAAATAACAGAAATCAAATTTTAAAAAATTTTTTTAATGTTATTGACTAACAAAATTACATGTGATATACTGCAAGCGAAATCGGGAAAGAAAGCAATACCGGTTCAATAAAACTGTGACAACAGCCGGTCCGGACGCGGCGAAGCGCGAGGGCCGAAAGAATACCTTTAAGGAGGTACGAGTTATGGATATTTACGAAAATTTAAACGTAATCGACGAAGAAAGGACGGCTTACGGCGTCAATCCCCTTTCGTACGTAGTGCTCGACTGCGCCCGCTAAGCGGGGTGACCCCGCTGTCGGGTGCCGCAATCGGGCAGGCGCTTAACTCCCGCTCGTCTTGCGGACAGCGTGGCACTGTAGCCGGGTGCCGCAATCGGGCAGG
>CALVMP010000056.1 GCA_944346655.1 uncultured Clostridia bacterium | reverse complement strand
AGAAGATTTATTGTATCCCGGCAATCCCGCAAAAAGAGAGCGGGCGAATAAATTGTTGGTAAAACATAAATGTTACAGCTTTCAACCCCGCGTATTCATTGTCTGCGCGGGGCTTGTTTTTTTATGATTCTTCCGCTCAGTATGAAATATTAATATTATGCCCGGGCAACCGCCCTTCACCGTCAGTTCTCTGCCCGGAAATTCAGGTGAAATCTTATATTTTTTTGGGGTATTTTTGGGCGTATCTATTGATTAATTGTGAAAAGTATGTTAAAATAATAAAGGTATATAATTTGAGGACAACAGATATATGAAAATGTCGCAGAGGACAAAAAAGATACTCAACATTGTAGTTGATATTTTTGTGTTTTTAATTCTTGCGCTGGCGCTTATTTTTGCGATAAGCATAATCACTTCGCGCGCAAGCGGTTACGAAGGATACACTGTAATTTTCGGAAAAACATATCTTGCCGTCGAATCCGATTCCATGGCAAAAGAATACGGAACGGAAAATACAACAAACGCGCAGAGCTTCAGCCGCGGCGACCTTCTTGTAATCGATACAATAGAACAGGACGAGGTTAGCTCGCTTGAAGCCGGCACGGTAATTACATTTAAAACCAATCAGCTTACGCAGGACGAAACGGCTTACATTCTCAACACGCACAGAATTGTTGAAGTGCACGACGACTACTTTACAACTAAGGGCGACAACAACGCGACGGCGGACAGTTACCGCGTTTACTTTGACGACGTCATCGGCGTTTACGACGGCGAAAAAATTGAAGGGCTGGGCAATTTTGTACTCTTTATGGGCTCCTTCGGCGGGTTCTGTACCTTCGTGCTCGTGCCGTCAATTCTTGTGGTAATTTATTTTGCTGTAAACCTCGTGCTTGTAATTTTAAAGGAAAAGAAAAAGCAGACGGCAGAGGCTGCCGAGGAGAATCAAAAACTTTTAGAAGAACAAAAGGAAAAAATGAGGCAGGAGATTTTAGCCGAGCTTGCCAAAGAGAAAGAGGCTAATGCCGGGGCGCAATCGCCTGAAGAAGAACACAGCGACGGCGAAGAGTAATTTTTGCCGCAAATAATGATAAGGGTAGGCAGCTTATGGCAAATTTTGCAACATATTATGTTGAATTTTTGTGGAATTGGTTACAAAACGTTTGGTATTTTATAAGCCAGTTCTTTTACAACATTTATAAATTGCTCATAGAGGACGCAATCGGTTATTGCGTCAATCTCGGCGAACATGTGTCCGGCTTTGACGTATGGGGCTGGATTTGTCTTATCATAGTCTCCGCCGCGAACATTGCGTTGCTGTTTTTTATCTGCTACAGGCTTGTTCAGCTTATAAGGCGCTACTTTGTTTTCCGCGCCCGCGAAGTCGATAAAGACATGCTTTTGGAAGAAGTTGCAAGGCTTAAGGAGCAAGCCGACGAGCTGGTAAAAGAAAAGAGCAAAATTTTTGCGCTTAAACTCGGTCAGGATATCCGCGGAGGCGAATATCAGCCCTCATTAGAGGCGGGTGCCTCGACCGAAGGAACGGAAGAGGGCGCGGTTTCTGCCGCGGCAAGCGCTTCGCGCTTCACCAAACTCATTAACCTTGACGAAAAATACGAAGCCGATCCCAATATCATTTACATGCAGGACGAGGATATGCTCACCCTGCCGCAGATTGTTACAAGATTTGTAAATTTTGCGGCTTCGCAAATGAAGCTGTACTATACCGAGGAGACAATCCGCCGGTATGTTGCGGGGCTTGCGACCTCGAAAATAATTATCTTAGAGGGTATCTCGGGCACAGGTAAAACTTCGCTGCCCTATGCGATGGGCAAGTTTTTTAAGAACAACGCGAGCATAGTTTCTGTTCAGCCTTCGTGGCGCGACAGGGCTGAGCTTTTGGGTTACTACAACGAGTTCACGAAGAAGTTCAACGAAAGCGATTTCCTTGCGGCGGTATACGAAGCGTCGTTGAGGGAGGACCCCAACTTTATAGTGCTCGACGAAATGAACCTTGCCAGAATCGAGTATTATTTCGCCGATTTCCTGTCAATAATGGAAATGCCCGACGTTGCCGAGTGGAAGATTGATTTAATCGCTTCCCCCCAGCCGACAGACCCCAAGAACATTGTGTACGGCAAGTTCCTTGTGCCCCAGAACGTATGGTTTATCGGCACGGCGAATAACGACGACTCGACATTCTCCATAACCGATAAGGTTTACGACCGTGCTGTCACGCTCGAGCTCAACGAAAAGGCAGACTACTTCGACGCACCTTTAACCGAGAGCTACACTTGTTCATACGGATATCTCGAGGGGCTGTTCGACAAAGCCAAGCAGGATTACGCGCTATCCGGGCGAACGCTTGAGCTGATAAAAGAGTTTGACTTGTTTATACGCGAAAAGTTTAAGGTAAGCTTCGGTAACCGTATTTTAAAGCAGCTTTCGCAGTTTGTGCCGGTATACATGGCTTGCGGCGGTTCTGAGGTGGACGGAGTTGATTTTATTATCGCTTCAAAAATTCTGAGGAAATTCAGGTCGCTGAACCTTCCCTTCCTCACAAAGGAACTGGACGAGCTTAATATATTCTTCACCGATAAATTCGGCTCGGGCAACATGAAATACTGTCACGAGTATGTTGCGGAATTGCAGAAGTTAACTTAAAACAACGTTCAGCCTAACGGTAGCGTTAGGCTGATTTAATAAGAGGGATAAGATGGAGAGATCGGCTATCAATCAATTTTTCAATAAAATCGTCGGTGACGGCGACGCCATTAATAATTTTCTTTGCGCAATCCGCGGAGGGGAGAACAGCATTTTACATAATATCGTTTCCCAGGCGGTTATGCTCGACGACGGTTGGATTCTTACAATCGAGAGTGCGCTCTACTCGATTGAGCAGATTGTCCGCAATCCCAGAAGGTTCATTGCCGAGGAGGACGACATCGTCGACGTTGCCAAGGCGAGGAGAGTCTCTTCAAAGACGGTACGCCATCTTGCCTCGCATTCGCAATACGTAAGGAATATCGACAGAAACGGCGAAGTGGTACCCAGTAAGCTGCTTGTGACCTATCTCGACGACGATTTGGGTATTTATGAAAACAGATTTATCGTCGCGCTCATTAAAAGACTTGTAGTGTTTGTAGAGCAGCGCCACAGGGACCTTGACGGAAAGATGGACGTCTCCACCACGACAAACCTGAGCATGCGTTCGCAGTTTGAGTATGGCGTGGGTAAATTTACGTGCGACATAAATTTACGGGTGCAGGAACCGCCGGATAGCAGCGAGGAGCTGGAAAAAAACAAGGATTTGTTCGAGCGGGTTTCCAATATTAGAAAGAGACTGAGGATACTTCAGAATACCGATTTTTACAAGGAGCTGTGCAATACAAAAGTAGTTCGTCCGCCCATTCAAAAGACAAATCTTTTAATGAAGAACGTTGACTACAACAATTGCTATAAGCTGTGGCTGTTTGTTTCGGCTTACACGAACGTTGGCTATTCGGTGGACGTCAAAGACAAAAACCTGCCCGTCGACGGCGACTATTACGACGACCTTACTTTCATTGCGGGGCTCAGTCTTAAAAATATGTTCGACAGGAATATCCTCGACCGCAAGAGGTACGAAGATATTCCCTTTGTCGAGCGCGAAGAAAAGCAGTATAAGCTGATTACTAACTATAAAATAACTCCCGACTTTGACAAGAGCAGGGAGCAGGCGGGGGCTGAGAGCATAAACGAATACTATTTCCGCCGCATGCGCGACGAGCTTATAAGGCTTGCCGCTGAAAACGAAATTGCCATCGAACGGGATATTCAGGTCAACTTCAACAAGTTTTACCGCACTCTTTCACGCATCAACGACGAGCTCGTCGAGGATGTAATCGAGCAGTATGCGGAAGAGAGGGTGGACAAGTTAGAAAAGTCCGAGCTCACAAAAAAGAGAAAGGAGATTGTCAAGCAGATGGAGCGCGTAAGGAGGCGCACGATGCTTACAAAACTCAAGTGGGAGGAGCTGGAAAAGGCACAGCGCAGGGAAGAGCGCGCCAAGGCTAAGCTTGAAAAACTGAAAGCTGCATACAGGGAAGAGCGGTCCGCATATAAAGTGCGCACCGTAAAAAATGTGCGGATGGTTGTTAAGACCGGGCAGACCCCCGACGGAGAGGGATGATTTGAAAAGAAAGAAAATATTTTCTGCAATCGGAACGGTCTTAACCGTGCTCATCGTTGCGCTGACTGTATATGTGATAGTCAGTCTTGTGATTGCAAACGTGCGCGGCAGGGATGTCAACCTCTTCGGTTACTCCTTCGGGCTCGTGCTGACGCCCTCGATGGAGCCTGAAATTTGCGTGAATGATCTTATAATCTTCAATCACGCCGACATCTCCGAGGTGGAAGAGGGCGACATTGTAGTGTTCGTTGCGGGAGACGGATTTGACGAAGGCATTCGCGGCAGGAATGTCGTCCACCGCGTTGTTGAAGTGCTTGAAGGGAGCGACGGCTCGATCAGCCTGGTTACGCGCGGCGTTGCCAACACGCAGAACGACAGAGATCCCGTTACCGCTGAAAATTTTTCGGGCGTCTGCGTCTTTCATTCCTCGGCTTGGGGCGCGTTCTTTATTTTCATGAGGCAATACGGAGTTATCATACTTATTGCCGTCGTGGCAGTGCCGTTCATTGTTTCTCAGGTAATAAAGATTGTCAAATTGTCCCGCGAGGCGGCAAAAGAAAGAGGGGATGAGGAGAGCGACGACAATAAAAAATAATCATAGCGGCGCTTTCGCGCCGCTATGAATTAAAAAAATATGGTGCCGCTGACCGGGGTCGAACCGGTATGGTATCGCTACCACTGGATTTTGAGTCCAGCGCGTCTGCCAATTCCACCACAGCGGCAAATCCTTTAATATTATATAATAACGACATTTAAAAATCAAGCAATTTTATGGAAAAACTCGTACTTATAGACGGCAACAGTCTGTTGAACCGCGCATTCTACGCAACCCCGATTTTTACGACAAAAGACGGTCAGCCCACCAACGCCATTTTCGGATTCGTTAAACTTATGCTTAAAATATTGGACGATTTAAAGCCCCGATATATGGCTGTGGCTTTCGACCTTAAAGCGCCAACATTCAGGCACAAGATGTACGACGGGTACAAAGCCACGCGCAAGCCCATGCCTCCCGAACTCGCCGCGCAGCTTATGCCTCTGAAGGGATTGCTGTCGGCAATGGGGGTCGCTATGTTTGAAAAGGAGGGGCTCGAGGCAGACGATATCGTAGGCACGCTCTCCAAGCGGTTTGACGTTCACAGCTATATCTATACGGGCGACAGGGACAGTTATCAGCTCGTCGACGACAAAACGGATGTGCATTTTACAAGGCGCGGCGTGAGCGACCTGCTTATACTGACGAATGAAAATTTTGTCTCCGAGGTAGGCGTCGAGCCAAAGCAGATAATCGATTTAAAGGCTCTCATGGGCGATAAGTCGGACAATATCCCCGGGGTTGCGGGCATCGGCGAAAAGACTGCTTTAAACCTCATTCAGACCTATGGCTCGGTTGCGGGCGTTTATGAAAATATAGATAAGCTGAAGGGCGCCCTCAAGGAAAAGTTGCTTGCCGGCAGAGAGAGTGCCGAGCTTTCCTATAAACTTGCAACTATCGACAGAAACTGCGATATCGAGGCAACCCTTGACGACTGCACTGTCAGAACGCGCTATTCTGCCGAGGTCAAGCACATTTTCAATGAACTTGAATTCAAGAGCCTTCTTTCTCTCGACATCTTTGAAGAAGGGCAGAGAGAGGCGTCCGGCGAGAGGAACTATCCCGAAATAACCGAAGTTGAAAGCTGCGAAGAGCTTGAAGAACTTTGCCGCCGGGACGGCGTTTTTGCCATTGATTGCGACGGGCAGATTGCAAAAATTTATGCGTTTGAAAGACAGTATAACTGTAAAATAAGCTTTGACCTTTTAGGCGGCATTCCTGTTGACGCCTTTTACGGTGCGGTTGAAAATATCTTAAACAACGCGCGGTCCCGGCTCATAGTGTATGACCTTAAAAAATTTCTGCATGAGGCTGCCTTCAGAGGGCGTAAGCTTGAGTGTGCGGTCGACGATATTTCGGTAATGAAATATATTGCGGATTTTTTTGACCAAAGCCAAAATATGAAGCAGTTGTGTGAATATTACGGCTGTGACTTCGCATACTCGGGGTATTTCCTCTGTGAGTTGCATAAGAAATACGGGGAAATGCTTGACTCGGAGGGGTCGCGAAAGCTGTATGAGGATTTAGAAAAACCTCTTATATTTGTACTATTCGACATGGAGCGCACGGGCGTTAAAATCGATACCGCAGCGTTGGAGGAGTTTTCCAAGGAATATAAGAAAAAGATTGATAATCTGACGGGGTGCATCTATGAGCTGTGCGGTTGTAAATTCAACATAAATTCGCCCTCGCAACTCGGGCAGGTACTGTTTGAGAAGCTCGGACTCAAATCTGGCAAAAAGAATAAAAACGGCAAATATTCCACAAACGCAGAAATTCTCGAAAAGCTTGCCGACGAAAGCGAAGTTGTAAGGCTTATTTTAAACTACAGGCAATACCAAAAATTAAATTCGACGTACGTAGAGGGCTTTAAACCGCTGATCGACGGGGCTACAAGGCTTGTGCACACCACCTATAATCAGACGGTTACCTCAACGGGGCGTCTTTCGAGCGCTAATCCCAATCTTCAGAATATCCCCATCCGCGAACAGGAGGGCAGGGAGCTGAGAAAACTTTTTGTTCCGCGCGAGGGGAACGTGCTTATCGACGCCGACTATTCGCAGATTGAGCTGCGGCTCCTGGCGCATTTTTCGGGTTGCAAGGAGCTTGTGGAGGCATACAACGAGGGAAAGGATATTCATGCCGTTACTGCCTCGCAGGTGTTCGGCGTGCCTCTCGACAAGGTTACTTCAAAAATGCGCTCGGAAGCGAAAGCTGTAAATTTCGGCATAATCTACGGCATAAGCGATTTCGGGCTTGCGAGAAATTTGAATATACCCGTTAAGACTGCGAGGGAATATATTGATAATTATTTCAAAACTTACAGCGCGGTTAAAGATTATATGCAGTCTAACGTAGATTTTGCAAAGAGAAACGGTTACGTTGCAACGCTGACCGACAGGAAACGATATATTCGCGAGATAAATTCAAGCAACTACAATCTTCGCCAGTTCGGTGAAAGGGCGGCAATGAATATGCCCCTTCAGGGGTCGAGCGCGGACATTATTAAAATTGCAATGATTAATGTTGCCGCCGCGCTTGAAAGAGAAAATCTTAATGCCAAGCTGATTCTTCAGGTGCATGACGAGCTTGTTTTGGACTGCCCCGAGGAAGAAGCGGACAGAGCGGCGGAAATTTTAAAATTTGAAATGGAAAATGCAGTTAAATTGAACGTTCCCCTGAAAGTAGACGTTCATACGGGCAAAAATTGGTATGAAGCAAAATAAAAAGATTGCAATAACCGGCGGAATTGGCAGCGGCAAGTCGACCGTTTTAAATATGCTTGAGGAGAAAGGGTACAGGGTTTTCTCATGCGACAAGATTTACTCGGAGATGACTGCGGATAAAAATTTTGTCGAAAAGCTCTGTCTAAGGTTTGGCGATGTCAAAGACTGCGACGGCAAACTCGACCGAAAAAAACTCTCCGATATAGTCTTTAAGGATAAGGGAGCCCTCGACGAGCTGAATAAGTTCACCCACCCCGAAATCTACAGAGAAATGTTCAGGCAGGCGGAAGAGGCAGGGGGACTGTGCTTTTGCGAAGTGCCGCTTCTGTTTGAAAGCGGAGCAGAAGCCCTCTTCGACGGAGTTATTGTTATTTTGAGAGATGAAGAGGAACGCATTAAGAGCGTAGCCGCTCGCGATAATCTTCCCGAAAATGAAGTATTAAAGCGAATTTCCAATCAATATAACTATAATAAAGGCAATTTTGAAGAGTACTATGTCATACATAATAACGGTAATTTAGCTGCGCTGTCTGACCAACTTGATTTACTTATTATAAAATTAAAGGAAAAATATGGACGAGATTAGCTTAAGGCGTTGGAGAAGGGATGATTCAAATATTCTCGCCGAAATCTGCAACGACGGGGATGTACAGAGATATTTATTGCTTTCAATACTTCCATACACTGTTGACGATGCGTGTAGTTTTATTGAATACGCAAAGCGCTGCGAAAGTGAAGGCGGCGAACAATGTTTTGCCGTTGTTCTCGATGGCTTGGTAATCGGCAGCGTTTCCTATACAATTCAGACGGGTTGCCATAGCAATTCGGCGTCTGTGGGTTACTATATAGGAAAGAGATACTGGGGCAAGGGTTATATGTCCCGTGCGTTAAACCTTATCATTGACAAAATTTTTGAAAATCCTTCCGTTGACAGAATTTACGCCGAAATCTTTACCGAAAACGGTTCATCCGCCCGAGTTCTCGAAAAGTGCGGTTTTGTGTGCGAGGGCACGCTCAGAAAGGCTGTAGTCAAGGGCAGAGAAGTTCACGACGCTAAACTGTACGCATTGGTCAGGTGAAATTATGGTTATTGCAAAAATTGAGGCGACCTTGGAGTTCGATATCGGCAGAGTGTGGGACACTGTCACGGGTATTAAAAATTACCCCCTCTGGCGGAGTGACCTCAAGGGCGTTCAAGTTATCGACGACGATAATTTTACCGAGGAAGGCAAGCAGGGGATTGTCACGCGCTTTTTAATTGCAGACCGTAAACCGAAGGAATTATTTGAGCTCAATGTTGAGAACGATAATTTAAAGGGAGTCTGGACGGGGCAGTTTTGTAAGTGCGGCTCAGGCACTTCGATTGTTTTTACGGAGAGTATCGAGCCCAAGAAGGCTGTATTTGCTTTTATTCTAAAGACCTATCTGAAGGCTCATATTAAAAGATTTATAAGAGATTTGCAGTTATTTCTGTCACATAAATAAAAAAATCCGACGTTTGAATCCGTCGGAAATTTTATTTTATACTGCAAAAATATGGACCGAAGCAATAGCCCTCGTGCGTCCAAACGAACGTCCACGAAAAATCCAAAGCCGCGATAAATACTTCGTTTCCGTTCTTCATTCCCTTTGTAAGCTCAATTTTATCGTTCGGGCGGACTTCGGCGACGCCATCCTCGTAATCATAGCCCTCGAATACATACACATCTTCACCCTTTGCAATGTTAAACCATGTGCGGAGCGCTTCGTCGCCGGAAATACAATCAACATCCCCCCATGTAAATATGTGCCACGGCATGCATCCAGCCGCCTTTACATGTTCCTGCATAATATGTTTATCTACGCCATTTGCGAACGCGGCATACCATTTTCTGAAAAATTCCGGTGATGATAGAAATTCAAGTTCGGGCATTGCTGTTTTCCTTGTTTCGGTTTAAGTTATATTTTGATTTTAACACATTAAATTACTCAGCGCCAGCAAGCTCATAAAATTTTTTCAAATTTTTTTAAAGTGCCTGAAATTTGGCTTGACATTGAAAATAAAATATTATATTATAAGAAAGCTTTTGAAAAGCACGCACTCATGGCGGAATTGGCAGACGCGCAAGACTAAGGATCTTGTGGAGCGATCCATGCAGGTTCAACTCCTGTTGAGTGCACCATGTGATACACCTATTGCAATCCGAACCCCTGTGGTTGGACAGCAATAGGTGTTTTTCTGTTTTTTGTATGAAAATCGCTCTAATTTGTCGTTATCTGGTTATTTTTACTGATATTCATAAAAGTTGTATTTGGACTGTAAAACAGCAAACCTTTTCATTTACATCAGTAAATCATGAAATTCCTTTGATTTGAACCCTTATGTCTCGGAATAGTATTCCTTTTCCTTTGCCATAGGGGTTTTGTACTGATTATTGGCGTGTGGTCTTTGGGTATTGTAAAAAATGATATAGTCGTCTATCGCTTTCTTAACTTCATATTCAGATCTGTACTTTGTACGATACAGCTCTTCTCGCTTCATTGAAGAAAAGAACGATTCCATTACAGAATTGTCGTATGGTGTATGCGTACGAGAAAATGACTGAATAACATTGAGAGATTTCAGATAGGAGCAAAAAGTATATGAACGATAATTTGTTCCTCGGTCGGTATGGAATATAAGATTCTGCGTTGGATGTCTGGTTTCATATGCTTGCCG
>CALVMP010000055.1 GCA_944346655.1 uncultured Clostridia bacterium | reverse complement strand
ACCTTCGGCGGCAAGCCCACTTCGTACTACGATTTATGGCGGGTGGAAAACGGCAAAATCGCCGAGCACTGGGACGTAATGGAAACAATTGCGGATAAATCTACCTGGCAGAACGACAACGGGAAATTTTAAAAAACACATTTTTAAAATGCCTTGGCGGCTCCGCCGCCAAGGCAAAAATGGTGCTTGACTGCCGCCCGCAGGGGTGATATACTAAAGTTGTAACAGGGGATATTACAAGTATGGATATTCGCGGTCTATTCAAATTTCTTGCGGACGACGTGCACACGGTCATCGCCGCGACCTCAGGCGATACCTGCGCTATAGATATAATGGACTATGACGACGGGGGATTATACTTCCTCACCGCAAAGGGCAAGGGGTTTTATTCGCGGCTTGAGCGCACGCCTTTTATCGCTCTGACGGGGGTAAAGGGGGAAAGCACCATGAGCCGCAAAGCCGCATCGGTGCGCGGAAAAGTGAAAAGGGAGAGCGGCGAAGTTCGGGCGCGGCTTATCGGAAAGAACGCATATATGCGCGGGATATATCCCACCGAACTTTCGCTCGCGGCGCCGTCGTAACCGCCACGGGCGACGTTATAAAGGTGCCCGCCGTCGACGGGCAGTCCGGCATACTCGCCGGGCATTCGAATTTAATAACCGCCGTCGTGCCCGGCGAACTCACCTACACCGTGCCCGGCGAAGAGCCCCTCACCGTCGCCTGCGCGGGCGGACTCATGAAGGTGGAGGACAACGACGTTTTAATCCTCGTCGACTATTTTCTCCGCGCCGACGAAATCGACGCCGACCGCGCCCGCGAGGAGGCGGCTGCCGCGCGGGAACTTCTGCTGCAAAAGCGCAGCCGGCAGGAATATCTCGCCGCCCAGACCCAGCTGGCAAGGGCGGTGGCAAAACTCAAAGTCAGAAAGGACCATGCGCACACCCACCGCACATAGTGCAGCGCACAGAGCGGCTGGATATCTTTTTTCGTTTTTCCTCTCTCCTTTCCCCTCCCCCGCGGAGGGGAATTTTTTATAAAGCGAGGCTTTACATTGCGGCAGGTTTGCCGTATAATGTAATCATGGACAATAAAAACGCATTCAAAGGGGTTGCCGCAACTCCCGATAATCCGCGGTGGAGGGATTTTACCGCCCGTCAGTCGGAGCTCTATTCGCGCGAGGACGAAATCCGTTCGCCCTTCGCCCGCGACTATACCCGCATTCTGCACTGCACCGCGTTCAGGCGGCTCAAGCACAAAACGCAGGTCTTTTACAACGTCGACAACGACCACGTATGCACCCGCCTCGAGCACGTCGCCCACGTCGAATCGGTGGCAAACACCATCGCAAAGTATTTAGGGCTCAACGACGAGCTCACCCGCGCCATATCCTTCGGGCACGACCTCGGGCACGCGCCATTCGGGCACTATGGCGAAAGGGTGCTTTCGGATATTTCAAAGGCAAACAACCTGGGCATATTCTGGCACGAACGCAACGGGCTGCGCCTCGTCGACAAGCTCGAACTGCTCGAGGACAGCAACAAAAAACTGCGCAATCTCAACCTCACCTACGCCGTGCGCGACGGCATAATTTCCCACTGCGGCGAAGTCGACCAGAACGGCATAAGACCGAGGGGGGAGCTCATTGAGCTTGAAGAGTTCGACAGCGTCGGCAAGTACCAGCCTGCCACGTGGGAGGGGTGCGTCGTTAAAATTTCCGATAAAATCGCATATATAGGCAGGGATATCGAGGACGCGCTCTCCCTCGGCTTTCTCACGCGCGGTCAGCTTTCCGAGCTCGAGGAGGTCAGCGGCGCGGTCAACACCACCGTAATTGTTCACGACCTCATCTCCGACATCTGCAAAAACAGTTCGCCGGAAAAGGGCATCTGCCTTTCAAATGAGGCGGCGCAAAAGCTCAACGCCGTTAAAGCCTTCAACTATAAAAATATCTATTCAAACTCCCGTTTCAAAGCGTATCAGGACTATGCAAAGCTCGTTTTGAACGGCATGTTCGAATTTCTCATGTCCTTCTACGCCCCCGGATATGCCGCGGCAAACGTGCATAAGGCGGCTAAGGAATATCCCCTTTTATGTTCCTCTTTTTCGGGCTGGCTGGCAAAGCTGTGTCTGCCTTCGGCTGTGCCCGAAGAGCTCAAGGGGGAGGCGGAGCGCTCTCTCGGCGAAAAAATTTACGGCAACCTTTCGGACGGGCAAACTTACGCGCAGGCGGTCGTCGACTTTCTCTCCTGCATGACGGATAAATATGCCGTCAGGGCGCACGCAGAACTGCTCTCTTACTGAGCGCTTTTTAAAAAACACTTGACAATGTCCGCCGGGCATTATATAATTTATGTATAAATTACAGCGAGGTAATATTATGAATTTGCTTTCTGCGTTGCCCGAATGGTTTACAAGCTGGGGCTGGATTGTAATAGTAGCCGCCGCGGCAGTCGTTGCCGTGTGCGTAATAGTTCTCATTATCCGCGCCAAAATGAAGGGCGGGGAAGAGGTTTCCGAACAGGAGCCCGGGGTTGAGGCTTCTTCCGAGGAGCCTGTTGCCGAAGAGACCGCCTGGGAGAACGCGGCAGCCGAAGAGCGCGAGGACGAACCCGCCGTCGAGGAGCCCGTAACAGAGGAACCTGCCGTCGAGGAGCCCGTCGAAGAAGCTCCCGCGGAGGAGACGGAGGACGGGGCTGAAAGCGCCGAAGCTCCCGCAGAAGAGGTAAAGGAAAAGGCTAAGCCCGCAAACAAGACCTACCATGTGTCCAAGCGCAACAAAACGGACGGCAGATGGCAGGTGCGTATCGGCGGCGGCTCAAAGGCGATAAAGACCTTTGCGACCCAGCTCGAGGCAATCGAATTTGCCAAAAAGCTTGCCGAAAACCAGGAGGCTAAAATCGTCATCCACAAGGAGGACGGCTCCTTCCGCAGGCTTACATACCACAAAAAGAATAAATAAAACACCGCATACCGCGGCGGAGCGCTACGCGCTCCGCCGCAATTTTTATAGGGGTGCGCTCCCCCGTTGCCGCGCCGCGGCGCGGACGGCGCACAATCATTTGCCAAAGCAAAAAAGATGTGGTATAATATCACTGTATTAAATTTTTACGGGAGTACGTTATGATAAAACTCACACACAGAGTAAGCAAAATTTCCCCCTCCATGACGCTTGCCATGTCTGCCCGCGCGGCAGAACTCAAGGCGGCGGGCGAAAAGGTTATAAACTTCGGCGTCGGCGAACCCGACTTCAACACCCCCGCGCACATCATTCAGGCGGCAAAGGACGCAATGGACAAGGGTTATACCAAGTACGTTGCAGCCGCAGGCTTGCCCGCGCTCAAAAAGGCGGTATGCGAAAAGCTCGCCCGCGACAACAACCTTGAGTACAAGCCCAACCAGATAGTCATTTCAAACGGCGGCAAGCACGCCATATTAAACGCCGTTGCGGCGGTAGTGGAGGAGGGCGGCGAGGTTATAATTCCTTCTCCCTACTGGCTGACCTATCCCGAGGTGGTGCGCTTCTTCGGCGGCGTGCCCGTATATGTCGAGACCACCCGCGAAAGCGGCTTTAAGATGACTGCCGAACAGCTCGAGGCGGCAATCACGCCCAAAACTTCCATGCTCATCTTCAACAGCCCCTGCAATCCCACGGGCGCGGTCTATTCGGAAGAGGAAATAAAGGCAATCGCCGCCGTCTGCGTAAAGCACAATATCTGCGTTCTTTCGGACGAAATGTACGAAAAGCTCGTCTATGACGGACAGAAGCACTACTCCATAGCCGAGGTTTCTCCCGAAATGAAGGAGCTTACCATTCTCGTGAACGGCGTTTCCAAGTCCTATGCCATGACGGGCTGGAGGCTGGGCTATCTCGCCGCGCCCGAAAACGTTGCCAAGGCGATAGGTTCATGCCAGAGCCACGCAACTTCCAACGTAAACACAATCACGCAGTACGCCTCGGTTGCCGCCTTAGAGGGCGACCAGACCCCCATGCAGGAGATGGTTGCAGCCTTCACCGCAAGGCGCGCAAAGATGATGGAAATCCTCGACGGCTACAAGGCTATCGGCATAGACTATGTAAAGCCCGAGGGCGCGTTCTACTTAATGCTCATCGTCGATAAATTCTACGGCAAAAAGCACGGCGAAAAGCTCATTCACGGCAGCATGGATTTTGCAATGGAGCTGCTTGCCGGTGAAAAGGTTGCCGCAACGCCCGGCGTATGCTTCGGCGACGACAGCTGCATCCGCCTGTCCTACGCGCTCTCCATGGAGGAGATGATCGAAGGTCTCGAAAGGATTAAGGCGTTCTGCTTAAGCCTCAATTAAAAATAGGGGCGGGGTGTGAATGAATTGCACTTCGTGCATGAATTGCGCCCTTCACTCCTCTTTATAATTGAGTATTTCAAAGGGCGCATGAATTGCAGGCTTCGCCTGCATGGTGGTGAGATGCCGTGCGGCTCGCTACGCTCGCCGCGCGATTTTCAAAAATTTATTTGTATAAATTTTTGAAAATCTATTGAATTTATCCTCATTTGCTGATAAAATATAGTAAACATAGTAATAAACTGTGTGCAAGGAGGAATAAAGCATAATGATTAAAATTATTTGCGGCGGCAAAGGTGCAGGCAAAACCAAGCAGATTATTCAGGCGGCAAACGGCAATCTCGCCGTTGCAAAGGGGCTTTCGGTTTTCATCACCGACACCAAGCGCTACATGTACGATATTGACCGCAACGTCAGGTTCATTGACGTAAACGACTACGTCGTCGCCGGCGAGGAAGCTTTCTGCGGCTTCATAAAGGGAGTCGTAGCCAGCAATCACGACACCGAGTACGTCTACATAGACGGCATTGCGAGAATTACAGGCAAAGCGCTTTCCGAGCTTGCCGCAACATTCTATATGCTCGACAAGCTTGCAAACGATTCAAATCTTGTGGTTACCGTAACCTGCAGTTGCGAAAAAGAGGAACTTCCCGAATTTATCGCTAAGTATTGCTGAGTTGCAAACGTGCGGCGCGACAAGTCACGCCGCACTTAATTTTTAAATTAAGGAACGGACTATGTATTTTATTTCAACACGCGGGGGAAAAGAGAGAGTAAAGGGAGCAAAGGCAATCGTTCAGGGGCTCGCCTCGAACGGCGGTCTTTTCGTGCCCGAAAGTTTTCCGCAGGTCACTAAGGATGAGTTTGATAAAATGCTCTCCATGAGCTATGCCGAACGCGCCGCCTTTATTTTACATAAGTATCTTGAAGAATACGACTATGCGGAGCTTCTTTCCGCGTGCGAGGCGGCATATTCCCGCTTCGAAGGCGACCCCGCGCCCCTCGTGAAGATTGACGACGGGGTGTATATTTTAGAGCTCTTCCACGGTCCCACCTGCGCCTTCAAGGATATGGCTTTGACGCTCCTGCCCTACCTTTTAAAGAAGGGCTGCGAGCTCTGCGGCATCAAGGATAAAATTTTAATTCTCGTCGCCACTTCGGGCGATACCGGCAAAGCGGCGTTAGAGGGCTTCAAGGACGCCGACGGCATAAAGATAATGGTCTTTTATCCCAACGACGGCGTTTCGAAGATGCAAAAGCTTCAGATGTGCACGCAGGAGGGTTCGAACGTAAACGTCGTGGCTGTAAAGGGCAACTTCGACGACTGTCAGACGGGCGTTAAGAATATTTTCAATTCGGCTGAATGCGCAAAGGCTTTAAAGGAGAGGGGGTACCTTCTTTCCTCGGCAAACTCCATAAACTTCGGAAGATTGGCGCCGCAGATAGTGTACTATTTTTCAAGCTATCTCGACATGGTCTCGGCGGGTCAGATAGAGGCGGGCACGGAGATAGACTTCTGCGTGCCCACGGGAAACTTCGGCAATATCCTTGCCGCGTACTATGCAAAGCTCATGGGTCTGCCCGTAAGGATGCTGCACTGCGCCTCGAACATGAACAACGTGCTCACCGACTTCCTTGCAAAGGGAGAGTACGACGCCCGCAGGGATTTTTACAAAACCACCTCGCCTTCGATGGATATACTCATATCCTCCAACCTCGAAAGACTGCTCTTTGAAATTTCGGGCAGAAACGGCGGGCTCGTCTCCGAGCGCATGGCGGCGTTAAAAAAGGACAAGGTATATAAGATAACCCCCGAAGAACAGGCGGCGATAAATAAAACTTTCGACGGCGGCTGGGCGAACGAGGACGAAGTCGTCGAAACGGTCTACGACGTGTTCTGCGACACCGGCTACACCATGGATACCCACACGGGCTGCGCCATGAAAGTTGCCGTCGACTGGTTCGAAAAGAACAAAAAGGATACCACAAACATGGTCGTGGTATCCACGGCGAACCCCTATAAGTTCCCCCAGGACGTTTTATACGCCGTAACGGGCAACGACGTAAGGGACAGCTTCAAGGGCATTAAAAGACTGCACGCCGCAACCGCAATGAAGGTTCCCAAGTCCCTTCAGGGTTTAAAGGACAAGCCGGTCATATTCACGGGAGTCACCACCCCCGACAAAATGTTCGGCGAAGTTCTCGTCTTTGTGGAAAAATAAATTTTTGACGGAGTACGGAATTTTATTTTTTAATATTGCAATCTCATTCGGCGTGTGCTATACTATAGACGAATCAAAATTAAAGCTTTCAGGAGGCTGAAAAAACATGACCAACGAACAGAAACTCGAACTTATCAAAAAGATGAAGATCGTGCCCGTAGTTGTATTCAACAGCGTGGACGAGGTTATTCCCAAAATGGAAGCGCTTGTAAAGGGCGGTCTCCCCTGCGCGGAAATTACCTTCCGCACGGCATGCGCCGCCGAGGCGATCTCCCTTGCCTGCAAGGAATTCCCCGACGCATTCATCGGCGCCGGCACGGTAATCAACCGCAACCAGTGCGAACAGGCAATCGTAGCGGGCGCTAAGTTTATCGTCTCCCCCGGCTTCTCTCCCGAAGTCGCCGACTGCTGCGCCGAGCACGACATGTTATATCTTCCCGGCATCGTAACCCCCACCGAGGCAATGGCTGCAATCGCAAAGGGTTTAACCACCTTAAAGTTCTTCCCCGCCTCCAACTACGGCGGACTCAAGACCATAAAGGCTATCACCGCGGCATTCCCCTATCTTCAGATCATGCCCACGGGCGGCATCTCCACGGATAATATCATGGAATACCTTGCGTACGACAAGATCATCGCCTGCGGCGGCAGCTGGATGATGAAGGGCACCCCCGCCGATATCGAAAAGGCTACCAGGGAAGCCGTAGCTCTCGTAAACGCAAAATAATTTAAAATACAACCTATTTCCCCCGCCTGCGGCGATAATTTATGCCATAAAAGCATAAAGGTATGCCGCGGGTATTGATTTTATAATAATGTATAATTATAATAAATTCTGCAATATATTTAAGGAGAGTAAGACAATGAAAAAATCCATGAAAAGAATTGTTTCGGCAGTTATTGGCGTCGTCATGGTTTTCGCGTTTGCGGCTTCGGGCTGCGGCGGAACGCCGGGCAGCGAAGGGCATGTCCACAGCTGGTCGACGGAATGGTCAAAAGACGCGCAAAATCATTGGCATGACTGCGACGGCTGCGACGAAACCAAAGATCTGGAGCCTCACTCGTTCAGCGAGGGCGAATGCACGGTGTGCGGACAGGCAGACCCCGACTATGACCAGGGCGGAACGGGCGGCGAGACGGGCGGTGAAACGGGCGGCAACCAGATTGTAACGGACGCTGCGCCTACGATATTCCTCGCCGGCGACTCAACCGTAAAGACTTACGAAGACGGTCAGTATATTGCAGGTTGGGGGCAATATCTCGATTATTTCCTCGATGAAAGCATAGAGGTCGTAAATGCTGCGCAGGGCGGCAGAAGCACGAGGTCGTTCATAAACGAGGGCAGACTTTACGATATAGACGATCCCAACTATAACTACTCTTTCTCGCAGAACGGCGGCAACTCTATCGAAAGCACGATAAGCGAGGGAGACTTCCTGTTTATTCAGTTCGGACACAACGACGACGATACCAAAAAGCAGTCGTCGTACAGCACGATGTATAACAGAATGGTGCCTCTCGGCACTCCCGACGCTCAGGGCATTTACCCCGTTACCGCGCCCGAGGGCAAACAGTCTACAACCTATCTTCCCCAGGAATTCATAGATAATTCAACGCAGGCGGAAGTAACTGCTGCGCTCACGGAAATAGCTAAATACGGCGATACATATTACGCTTACGATTGCGGCGCAACCTATAAATGGTTCCTGAAGCAGTATGTCGATTTCGCTCGCGAAAACGGCGCGACGCCCGTACTCGTAACTCCCGTTGCGAGAGTAAAGTTCAATTCTGACGGAACTTTACAGGACGGTCCCGGACTTCACGGCGACGATTTTGCTTATGTAAAGGCGGTTCGCCAGCTCGCAGAGGAAGAGGACGTGCTTCTTGTTGACCTCTTCGATTACACCAAAGACTACCTCGAAACGGCAACTTCGCAGTTTGCAAACTACCTTATGGCTCTCGTTCCCAACGAACTTACGGGTTCATGGCCGTCAGGTTACGACAATGCTTACGGCAATGCCGAGGCGGGTTTTGAAAAGATTGAGGCAACTCATTACAATAAATACGGTGCGTTCATAACGGCGGCGGCTGTGGCGGAAACCATTCTCGAATACGCGCCCGAAAACGCTGCGGGCGGCGACGGAAGCGAATATTTCAACTTTACCGACCACGTCCTCACAACTCCCGAAAGCTACATAGATCCTTCCAACAGAATGAGCATTTCTGTCGTCGGACAGGTTGAAGATCTGCTTTCTACGGTAAATCCCACAAATCCCGACAGAACTTACAAACAGGCAAGCGAAGTCGTTGCGGCAATCGAGCAGCTCACCGCACTCGGCGAAGTTACGGCGGAAAACTATCTCCAGCTTCAGCCTGTCGTCGAGGCTGTCAGAGCCGAATACGAAAGCCTCAATTACGATTATCGCGGGGACGTTACAAATCTTTCCGTGCTTGAGCAGTACGAGGCAGCAATAGAGGCGCAGATAGAAGCCGCAAGACCCAAGCCCGTTCTCACCGTCGTAGTATCTGCAAGCGATGTAACAACTCTCGCTTCGCCTTACACGGTGTCTGGACACACCTTCACTTTCACTTCCGACCTCGTAATTCAGACAAATTACAAGGCTACGCCTTTCAGTCATAACGGAGTAGATTACGCGGCGACCACTCAGAACATTTACCTCAACGGCAATGCGGGGCTTACGGGTTCTACGCCTAAGAAGTATATTGAATTCAATCTCGAAGGACCTTGCAGAATAACAATCGCGGCACAGTCGACGGGTACGGATACAAGAACTGTAAACCTCGTCAAAGACGGCGCAGTGGTAAACGGTTTTGCAGCAAATTCGGGCATGACAACGGTTACTTCTGCGGATATAACCGAGGGCGGAATTTACCGCATAGGTTCTGCGGGAAGCAACATCGCGCTGTTCTATATAATAATAGAATATTTCGAGTAATTTTCTTGAAAGGTACGGCAATATGTGCCGTCCGATTAAGATTTAAGTTATTGCATAAGCAGATAAACGCGCCGCTTCAAGCGGCGCGTTTATTCTTCGAATGGTAATGCCTTTTTTTATAGATACAAAAAAAGACCGCAGCTTTTGCTGCGGTCTTATCATGTTGAATTATGCGCCCTGAGAAACTCCGTCGTAGCTGAAAGTTACGTTGGAATATTCTATGGTAAGGTTGCGGTTTGCAAACAGGCAGATATACATGTTGTTGTTATCTACAGCCGTGAAGTCAAAGTCGGTGTAAGTCTGCGTGTAAGCGTTAGCTCCGTCCTTTACGGTAACGGTTACAACCTGTCCCAATCTCTTGATGGTGAGGTTATAAGTTGCGCCTTCGGTGGGGGTAATGCTCTTGCTTCCCTTAGTGAGCGCCGATTTCGAGCTGCGGCTGAAGATTGTAGTGCCGTCCGCAATGATGCCGGCTGCGACATAATTGCTCTGGATCATCTTTGAGTTAACGTCGATATACATATCGTCGCGGAGCATAAGACCGAAGCCCGTCTGGTTGTTGGTCGCAGAACCGCCGAGAGAAACCAGCTTTGCGTCTACAGAAATGGTAAAGTTGTCGTTTGCGCTCACCTGCATGAATGCTGTAGGTTTGTCAAACATGTGAGACAGTATAAAGATAAAATTAATGGAGTAAACCGTCTTTAATGAAATCGGCGATATAGTCTTTCGGAGAGTGCCAGTTCAACGGTCTCATGGGGAAAGTGTTGTATCTTCTGTTATGTATTGCAAGTTGCGCAGCAAAGTCCTCGAATGAATAAAATTTGTGGGTAGCATAAAAGTATTCGTTATCTTTGCGGTGGGAACGTTCCACTTTGCCGTTGTGCCGTGGTGTATAGGGTTTAATCAGTTTGTGCCTTATTCCCAGCTGTTTGAGGCGCGCCTCAAACAGCGACAGTTTGCCTTTCTCATGTCCTTTGAATTCTTTAATGAATTCCAGACCGTTGTCTGTCTGTATGCACTCTATTTTAAAAGGAAAGGCTTTTATAAGCATATCTAAAAACTGTGCGGATGAGTATGTACTCTGCTCCTTAAACGCCGCAACATATCTGAAACGGGAGTATTCGTCAATGGCGGTATATTGGTAATAATGTTCCTGTAAACCGTCCGCATTTGGAACAATACAAGCAACGGGAACTACTTTAACGTCAACCTGCACTCGCTGACCTGGATAAGACATTTTCTCGTATGGTTTGGGTATATACTTGGGGTTAGACGGTTTAACAGGCTGCAATGCTTGTCTGCGCAGCACGCGCCATAGCGAAACCACCGAGCGGGAATAACCGCGCTTTTTGAGTTTTACCCAAAATACGACAAGACCCGCATTTGGATTTCGCCTGCGCATATCATTGATGAGCTTGAGTTCATGTTCAGTGTGTTGGTTTGGGTGATGATGAGGGCGGCGCGACTTATCCTGCAAAGATGAGGTTTGCCCGTTGAAACGAGAACGCCAGCGATATACCGAGGC
>CALVMP010000054.1 GCA_944346655.1 uncultured Clostridia bacterium | reverse complement strand
TTTCAACCATCTTATTGTAATACATATTTAAAAACTTTTCAAGTATAAATAATGAATTATCGATAAAAAAATATCACTTTTTTTGAAAAAGATATGAAAATAGTTTAACTATACAATTTTAATGATGCAAAAAAGGGGAGGATTGTGTTCCACGGTCGATGGTTTTTCTTCGGTCTGTCATATTGAGCGCCAGTCGAAACATCTGGTTGTAGTGACCCGGTCGATTAACGGGCAAATAATCCGCCGGGGTTTGTCGATAGTCCAATGACGAACAAGGGTAATGCAGTAGAGATTCTTCGACGGACACTCGCTTCGCTCGTTACTCAGAATGACAGGATTATTTTAGAAAGACTCTCCCACTTTAAACTATCATTCAAACTTTAATTATATAAAAAAACAGCGGGCAAGCCGCTGTTTTTTGGTATCAACCGAATCTGCCGTTGATGTAGTCGTCCGTCTTTTTGTTCTTGGGATGGGAGAAGATGACCTTTGTGTCGTCCATTTCGATCATCTCGCCGAGCAGGAAATACGCCGTTTTGTCGGCGATACGGAACGCCTGCTGCATGTTGTGCGTTACCATAATAATGGTAATGTCCTTTTTGAGTTCGGTGCACAGCTCCTCTATCTTGCCCGTTGAGATGGGGTCGAGAGCCGAAGTAGGTTCGTCCATCAAAAGAATCTGGGGCTCGACGGCGAGCGAACGGGCTATGCACAGCCTCTGCTGTTGACCGCCCGAGAGCCCGAGGGCTGACTTATTCAACCTGTCCTTTACCTCGTTCCACATGGCGGCTTCGCGCAGTGACTTTTCGACGATGCCGTCGAGGTCGCTCTTGGAGCGGATGCCGAAGGTGCGGGGACCGTAGGCGATATTGTCGTACACGCTCATAGCCAGGGGATTGGGGCGCTGGAATACCATGCCCACGTTCTTCCTCAGGCGGGCGAGGTCGGTCTTTTTGTCGTAAATGTTTACGTCGCCGATTTTGATTTCACCCGTAATTTTGCAACCCTCGACGAGGTCGTTCATGCGGTTCAGCGACTTGATAAGCGTCGACTTGCCGCAACCCGAAGGACCTATCATGGCGGTGAGCTGTCTTACGGGGAAATCCATATAAATGCTCTTTAATGCATGGAAGTTGCCGTAGTAGAGGTTCATTTCCTTTACCGAAATGGCAATATCTCCCGTTATATTAAAATTTTCAATCTTCTTCATAGTGCTCCTCTTCTGACTCTTCTAAATTGATATGCGTTTTCTCTTCATCCGTGGGAATGGATATGGTGGCGTCGGAGACCGAAATTTCGGAGAAATCTCCCCCGTCCGTTTCGGCAACGGCAACCGGCTGTTTGTGCGTTATCTTGCGCCACAGCACCACTATTCCGAGCGGCTTTTCCCTGTCGCGTTCAAACGCCCACTGAATGACTATGACGAGAATATTTATGATCAGAACCAGCACGAGCAGAATAAACGCGGTGGCATATGCCTTTTCCATGTGCCTGCCTTCGGACATGAACCTGTACATATAGACGGTGAAGGTTGCGCCGGGCGAGAAGAGACCCTTGTTGCCTATCGTAACTGCCGAACCCGCCGTATAGATGAGCGCGGCGCTCTCGCCGACGATACGTCCGATTGAGAGGATTACCGCAGTGATTATACCGCGGAGAGCCTGGGGAAGAACCACCACAAAGATTGTTCTGACCTTGCTGGCGCCGAGCGCGAGGGATGCCTCCCTCATGGAGTCGGGCACTTCAGAAAGCGACTGTTCCGTAGACCTTATTATTGTGGGCAGTATTACGAGCGACATTGTCAGTCCGCCGCCGAGCAACGAGTAACTCAGGTTAAAGTACATTCCGAACAGAATGTAGCCGAACAGACCGAAGATAATCGAGGGCACGCCCGCGAGAGTATCTATGAACAGCCTTACCACCTTTACGAATTTTGAGCCGCGCTTTGAGTATTCGTTGAGGTATATTGCCGCACCAATGCCGAGAGGCAGACCAATTAACAGCGCTATCAGTATAATTAAAAGCGTATGGTACATTGCCGGCATGAGCGTAGGATTTGTATTTGTGCTTTCGCTGAACAGGAAGTCCCATGAAAGCGCTATTTCACCTGCCTCATCGGGCGTGAAGGCGTTGACGGTAACAAACACAAGGACGGCGACGAGAGCTACTACGACTATTGCCGCAAAAATCATGGAAAGAATCCACAGTACGTCCTGAATGGAACCGGTGCGCTTATAGTTGAAGCTCTTGTTTGCGTCCTGACCTTCGCGGAACTTGCGCGTGAAGTATCTGTTGCCCGCCATTGCGTTGTTCTGCTTTACAGCCCAGAGCGCAAGGTTTATGAGCAAAATGAATATGAGAAGTATGAAACCTATCGCAATAAGCGACTGGCGCCACAGACCGCCCGCATACGACCACTCGGATACTATATTCGAAGTGAGCGAGTCGATGGGAAGGAAGAATGACGAGGGATAGTTATTGCCGCCGCCCAAAAGGAAGAGGACAGCCATTGCCTCGCCCACGGCACGCCCCACGCCCAGAATTACCGAGGAGACAATACCGTTTTTAGCGGCGGGAACGCACACCTTCCATACCGTCTGGTTGCGGGTGTTGCCGAGCGCGAGAGAGCCCTCATAATAGTGCATGGGCACGTTTTCGAGGGAGTTCTTGGACATCGAAGTTATCGTCGGCACTATCATTATCGAGAGCACGATCGAACTTAAAAGAAGTCCCGAACCGGAAACGACGCCGAACATATTTTCGAACAATACCTTTAAAAAGGACATGCCGAAGTAACCGAAGATAATCGAGGGTATGCCTGCAAGCAGGTTGATAAGCTGGTTGAATATGCCCTTGAGCTTTTTGGGGCAATAGTAAACGATAAATACCGCCGTGAATATGCCGAGTATAGCGCCAATTAATACGGACATGCCCGTAAGGCATATACTCGTTACGATCATCTTTAAAATACCGTACTGACCGGAAATTTCGCCCGTTAAATTGTCTTCGCGGTCGGGGAACCAGTCCTGCCCGAAAATAAAGTTAAAGAAACCTATTTGTCTGAAGGCAGGTATGCTTTCGTACAGCACAAAGAAGATAATTGCAAAAACCACCAAAATTGAAAATGCCGCAAGGGCGATAAATACAGCCCTTGCGATATTTTCTTTATTGAATGCGGCGGCAAAGTTTTCCTTTGTGAACAGCGGAAGCCTTTCAGAATTCTTTGCTTTAGCCATAGTACTTTACCTGCTCACCTCAGTTGTTTTCCGCAAGAATTTCAGAGATGCAGCCCTCTTCTTCGCAGATCTGCTGACCTTCTGCGCTGAGTATGAACTCGATGAAGCCCTTAGCAAGGTCGGAGAGTCCTTCATAGCTCTGGTAGCAGATTACGAAGTGACGGGAAAGCCCGTAGCTGCGGTTGAGAACGTTTTCGGGTGTGGGAGCTGCGGCGCCGGTGCCGTTGGTAGAATCTTCGTCGTCGTAAGCGAGAGCCTTGACCGTGCTGTCTACAGAGCCCATGGAGATGTAGCCAAGCATTGTGCCTGCGGTGTTGCCTGCGATTGCCTCTTTGAGTGCGCCCGTAGAGTTGTACTCGTCGAAGCCCTGATTGGTGCACAGCTGCTCGTCCTCAATACCCAATGCGTCCTGGAAACCGTCGCGGGTGCCCGAACCGGGTTCGCGCCTGAGCGCCGCGATTACGGAATCGATTGCCGTACCCTTCGTATAGAGGTCAACGAGCTGGGTCTTTGTAACTGAAGTAAGATTGCTGCTGGGGTTGACTACAACGGATATACCGTCAAGGCAGATAGTCTGCGATTCAAGATGTTCTGCTTCCGAGCTGGAAAGAGGTCTCGAGGAAAGACCGATATCAACTCTGCCGTCGGTAGCGGCGGTTATGCCCGAACCCGAACCGGTGAATGCGGGGATAATGGTGAGTTCTTCGCCGTTCTCCTCCTGATATATTTGTTCATACCTTTCAGCAAGGGCAGTCATTACATCTTCCATAGAGGTCGAGCCTTCGATGGTAATCTCGGGACCGCCTGCGCAACCGGTAAAACCAACTGCCATTCCGCAGCCGATTGCTGCAACTGCTGCTCCGCTCATAATTACTTTAGTGAGCTTTTTCATAAATTTTTGTTCTCCTTTTAAATTAAAAAATTATTTTTCCTTGTTACTGACTTAATTTTATCAGTCACTTGTAAAAAATGTTTACACAAAGTTGTAATAAAAGTGTAATAAGTGAAGATATTTTAAAAATTTTTTAACAATAAAAACACCTGCATTGCTTTTTTGTAGCGGGGACAGTAATATTTTGTGCAAAGTTGGAAGGGATTATTTCGTTGGCGCAAATACCGTTTTGCAAAAATGCCCGCAAGCTCACATTTCCGCTTTTTTGCATTGCGCCTCCTCTTCACACAAAAGCCACGGTTTTGTGTGAGGCTGTGGAACCAATTTATGCGCTCCGCTAAGGCAAATGCCCTTTCGCCCGCCCATACTTCGTATGTGCAATAGCGTTCTGCATTTGCCCCTATATGGGAGTTTCCTCCGTGCAAGCACGTCGGAAACTCTTTTGTTTATTCATAATTAACCCTCCCCGTCATTTCGACCGAAGCGCAGCGAAGTGGAGAAATCTATCTGTAGACTTCGGGCTTTAGACATACCCCAGCGGACTTTTATTTACTCTTCGACCCAGCCACTACAAGGAGATCCATTCGACGGACACTCGCTCCGCTCGTTGCTCAGGATGACAGACCTGGGGTGTCTGTCGACCGTGGAAGGACAATCCCCCCCTTTGATTCCCCCCTTTACACAAGGGGGGCTTGTCTTTAGATACTAAAGGCTCCCTTGTGTAAAGGGAGCTGGCGACCGTAGGGAGCCTGAGGGATTGTCTTTCTAAAATAATAATGTCATTCTGAGTCGAAGTGAGCTTGCGAACGAGGCGAAGAATCTCTACCTCGGTACCCCACCCCGTCATTTCGACCGAAGCGGAGAAATCTATTCCACAGACTTGCGTAAAAACGTGGCTTTATACAATAAAAACTCCCCGAAAGGGGAGTTTTTAGTTAAGGAATAAGTTTTTCAATTTATGAATTTACCTCATGCCGAAATCGACCGTAAAGGTTGAGCCCTTGCCGAGTTCGCTTTCGACGGAGATCCTCCAGCCCGAACGGCGGCAGATTTTGCGGCAGACGGCAAGCCCCAAACCAAACCCGCCGTTTTTGCCGCTGTGGGACTTATCGACCGTGAAAAAGCGCGAAAAGACCTTATCCATATTCTCCGGCGCTATTCCTATGCCCGTATCCGACACGACGAGATGCTTATAGTCGAGCTCTATCGTAACCGTCCCCCCCTCCTTATTATACCTTATGGCGTTGCGGGTGAGATTGCCGACAAGCTGGGTCATCAGCTCGTGGCGGCTCTTGACGATTACGTTGTCTGAAATTTTATCAATTATCGTCACCCCGCGCTTTTCAGCCTCGGGACGGACGACCTCAATCATCTCGCGGGCAAGTTTTGAAAGGTCTACGTCGTAAGGGGGCAGGGTGTCGTCGTCTATTTCATTATAATTAATTATGCAGGCTATGAGATTGGTCAGCCTTTCAGACTGGGAGGATATGGTTTTGTACGCAACCTGCTTTTGCTCCTCGCTCATCATGCCCGAAGACAGCAGCTCGGCATATCCCTTTATGGAGGTCAGGGGCGTGTTCATTTCGTGGGTGATATTTGAAATGAACTCGTTTTTGGACTCCTGCGCCTTTTCGACAAGCTTTTTTTCGTCCTCAAGCTCTGCCATTTTCCACTCTATGTTGCGGTTTCTCTCGTTCAATATATCGGCTATCGTCGAAAGCTCGGAATGGTTTGTCTTTACGATTCCGCCCCCCGCCGCCTCGCGGGTGAGTTCCTCGACGGGACGGAGAATAAATGTGGTGGCAATGAGCGTAAACACGAGGCAGCCTAAAATGTCGATTATGAAGAACACGGCGAGCGAGGGCAACAGGCGCACGTACATGGACCAGCTGCTGGTTAAAGTTTCAGCCACGCGCACGAGGTAGGTCGTCCCCTCCACGTTCACTGCGGCGCAGTAGTACATCATGTCCCGTCCGACAGTGTCGGAAGAGCGGACCGAATAGCCTTCGCCCGAGGATATTGCCTCGCGGACCTCCTCCCTGTCGGAATGGTCGGTTTCGATCTCTTCGGCTTCGCTCTCGCCTATAACGTGCCCTTCAGCCGTCATAAATGTCACCCTTGCTCCGTTTAAAAGAGCGGAGAAAGCCTTCGCGCCGTCGTTATCGAGCGAATAATCCTCGGGCGAAAAGGCGTTTACGTATACGGCGAGGGAGTCCCTCTTTTCCTCGACTGTTATGTTGTAGTAGAGCTGCGTCGACACAAGAGAATAAATTATTATCGCCAGCGTTGTGACGAGCAGCGAAATTAAAAGAATTCGTCTGCGCATGATAAATAATTTAGGGGTTAGGGGTTAGAGATTAGGGGAGCAGTTTTCAGATTACTCCCCGCCACAATTATTCATTTTTCATTATTCATTCAATCAGGCTCCACCGCTGCATTGTGGTGAGATGCTGTGCGGCTCCGCCGCGAAAACAATCCCTCTGTCGCTCCGCGCCAGCCTCTCGCCGCCATTGGGGAAAAGGCATGGCGCTCGGTCACCGCAAACGCGGGACATATGCGTTTTCTCATCTCACTTCGGCACGCACAACGGGTGTCCGTTGTGCTATGAATTGCCTCGTTCGTCCCTCTACACAAGGGAGCCTTGGGATATCGTCACCCAAGCCCCCCTTGTGTAAAGGGGGGAATCAAAGGGGGGATTGTTTTTTTATTAATATCGCAATTCAGCGCATGCGGAAAGGGACTTACGGCAGAATGTTGAGCTTATAGCCTACTCCGAACACCGTTTCGAGATTGGTTATGCCCATCTTTCTCAGCCGCGCGACGTGGTTGTCAAGGGTGCGCGTTTCGCCCGATTCATAGCCCCATATTTCGGTTAAGAGCGTTTCCCTCTTTAACACCTTGCCGGCGTGCTCGAGGAAGTACTTTAAAAGCTCATACTCCTTGCGGTTGAGTTCGAGCCGCTGACCCTTTAAGGAGATGGTCATGCTGTCGTAGTCGAGCGTGATGTCGCCTACGGTTATGGACTGCACCTGCTTTTTGCGGCGGAGGGCTGCGTTTACGCGGGCGGCGAGTTCGAGCACAGAGAAGGGTTTGGATACATAATCGTCGGCGCCGAGATTTAGCCCGTTGACCTTGTCTTCCTCCTTGCCGAGCGCCGAAAGCATTATGCAGCTTACCTGCGGGTATTCGGCTTTTACCCTCCTTAAAACGTCGAACCCGTTACCGTCGGGCAGCATTACGTCCAAAAGAGCCACGTCGGGAGCTTCGACCGCAAGCCCGGCCAAAAATTCGCCGCATGTGGAAAAGGCGGAAAAGTCTATGCCGTTCATTTCCAAAGCCACTTTGATAAGTCCGCAGATGGACGCGTCGTCCTCTAAAATATATACTTTATTCTTCATGTAAGTTACCCCTTTATTCAATTTTACCATGCCGTAAAAAATTTTACAAGTTACATGTGTAAAAGACTGGCAATATAAATGTAATAATTTTGTATATTTTGCGCCGGAACATGCACATGCGCTCAAAAATATTTGAAAAATGGGTTGAAATTGTAGCCGCGCTATGATATAATTTTAGCGCAATATTTAATTATATGGAGACAGGATATGAAGAGCCAGAGCGTTGTTACCGATCTTCGCAAACAGATTTTTACAGAAATCGCAAGGGTCGCCTATGAGTCGGAGGATATACTGGGCGATATCGAAGCCATACCCTACATAATCACTCCCGACGAGGAGCCCAAGTACCGCGAAAATATTTACCGCGAAAGGCAGATAGCCGCCGAGCGCGTGCGCCTTGCGCTGGGACTTTCATTGAGACCTGCGAACAAGCCCGTGCACATTACGGCTGGCGTTGCCAATACGAACATTGCCGAAAAGTACTACGAACCTCCACTTATGCAGGTAATACCATCGGCATGCGACAAATGCCCCGACAACGAGTACGAAGTCACCAACATGTGCCGCAACTGCGTTGCGCACTCCTGCATAAAGAGCTGCCCCAAGGGAGCCATTTCGATTGTAAACGGCAAGTCGTTCATAGACCAGTCCAAATGTATAAAGTGCGGAAGATGCAAGGCGGCATGCCCCTACGACGCGATTTCTCACAAGGTCCGCCCCTGCGCCAATGCGTGCGGCATTCAGGCGATATCCTCGGACGAATACGGCAGGGCACACATCGACAACGAAAAATGCGTTGCCTGCGGACAGTGCATGTCGGCATGTCCCTTCGGAGCAATTGCAGACAAGTCGCAGATTTTCCAGCTCATTCAGGCAATTAAGCAGGGCGACAAAATCGTAGCTGCCGTCGCTCCCGCGATCGCGGGACAGTTCGGACCAAAATGCAACCTTGCAAAAATTAAAACGGCGCTCAAAAAACTGGGCTTTGCCGACGTTTACGAGGTAGCCGAGGGTGCCGACATGGGCTGCATTGCCGAAGCGCACCACTACGCCACCGAGATTGCCACGGGGCACCTGCCCTTCCTCTTCACCTCGTGCTGTCCCGCATGGGCTTCGCTCACCAAAAAACACTTCCCCGACCTTGCGCCCGAAGTTTCGCAGGAGCTCACCCCCATGGTTGCCACCGCGAGAAAGATAAAGGAAAAGGACGAAGAGGCGAGGGTTGTGTTCATAGGTCCCTGCGCGGCAAAAAAACTCGAAGCTTCGAGAAAGGACTTGAGGAGCTTTGTCGACTTTGTTTTAACATTTGAAGAACTCAACGGCATGTTTGCTGCAAAGAATATCGACCCTTCGACCTGCGAGGAGGATACCCTGAACACCGACGCTTCGGGCGCGGGCAGGGGCTATGCGGTTGCGGGCGGCGTTGCCGCGGCAATAGAAAAGTGCATAAACGAATACCACCCCGGCACCGAGGTGAAGATTGTTCACGCAGAGGGACTGACCGACTGCAAAAAGACCCTCCTTCTCGCCCGCGCGGGCAAGCTCAACGGCTATATGATAGAGGGCATGGGTTGCCCCGGCGGCTGCGTTGCGGGCGTGGGAACCATAATAGACCCAGTAAAGGCTAAGGTTTTCGTCGATATGCAGGTTAAAAATTCCGATGAGGTCATTCCGCCCAAGGAACTCATTGAGACGGCAGAGCGCCTGACCAAGATGAAGTAATTAGATGGAAAAAATTGCAAGCTTTACCGTAAACCATTTAAATCTGTTGCCGGGGCTGTACCTTTCGCGCAGGGACAGGCGGGACGGAGTGTGCGTTTCAACCTTCGACCTGCGCATGACGGCGCCAAACAGGGAACCCGTTATGGATATGCCCGCCGTTCACACGATAGAACACCTCGGCGCGACATATCTCAGAAACAGCCGTAGAAAAGACGATATAATCTACTTCGGACCGATGGGCTGCCGCACGGGATTCTATCTTGTCGTGTTCGGCGACTGCGAAAGCTCCGACGTGCTCGGGCTTGTGTACGACATGTGCTCCTTTATACTCGATTACTCGGGGGATATCCCCGGAGCAAAGCCCGAAGAGTGCGGCAACTACTCCGAACAGAATCTTGCCATGGCAAAGTACTACATCTCCAGATACCTCACCGAACTCAAAACGGCAAAACGCCTTACATATCCCGAATAAAACAATATAGTAACTGCCCCCGCCGCGCGGAATTGCGCGGCGGGGGCAGTTTTTTATAAGGAGATTATAATTATTTTGTGTGTACTTTTTTCAGACGGCGGATTTGAATAACTCCTCCCCCTCCCTGAGCGCGGCTGCAGGGTCGGCTGTCGGAGTACCGTCGGAAAGAGTCCAGCCCGATGGGTCCTCGAAGGTTATCTCGGCATTGCACTGTTCGAATGCATAAGCACCGATATGGCTGACCGATGCGGGAATTACGAGGTTTTCGAGCGAAGAACAGCCGTAAAATGCATTGTCCGCTATCTCCGTAAGCACTGGCGGGAAAATAATCATAGAAAGGCTTGTGCACATGAAGAAACTCCGTTCCCCGATAAAGGTAAAGCTTCCGGGCAGGCGCACAAAGATTACCCCGTCGGCTCCGTAGCTGAATGCGCCGTCTTGGATGCCGATGACGGGTTTGTTGCCGTTTGCGCCGTCGTCGTAGGTTGGAGGCATGAACAACTGTCCGTCCGTGCACTCACCCATTCCCGAAAGCATATAACCGTCGCTCTCCGCAGAATATGTGAATGCCAAGCCTTGGGAATAGGTAATCTCAGTCCCGCACGAACAGGTCTCCGTATCGTAGGAGGAGATATAGTCGTGGTAACGGCGGCTGTCCTCCTCTTCGTCGCCGCAGCGGGAGCACTCCGTCCAGTGCTGCATGACGTCCGCCTTTGTAACGCTGTAGTCGTGGTTGAGGGCGGGCACAACTTCGGTCCTTACAATCACGCTACACACCGTGCAGGTATATGTCCTGACGCCGTCGGCGGTACAGGTCGGGGAAGAAGTAATTTCGCCACCGTCTTCGGTATGTCCTGTCGCGGGAACCACGAGGTCCTCCGCCGCAATTTCAGTCGTCGCCTCCTCATCTTCAAAGGCAGTCTCGCAACGGGGGCAGTACCAGTGGGCGATTTCGCCGTCTGCCGTGCAGGTCGCGGCGGTCGCTTCGACATATGCAATGTTGTGCCCGAGCGCAGGGATTACGCTCTCTTCGGGAGAGGCGAGCTCGGTTGCCCCCGACATATCCGTGAAATACTTGCCGCAGTCGGCGCAGTAGTAACAGCCCGTATTGCCCTCAGCCGTGCATGTTGCGGCTCTCCTTGCGGAAATTCTCTCCATGCTGTGCATGTGTTCGCCGCCGCAGAACATAAAACCGAGAACGCCGCCCGCTATGCCGACGACTGCGACGAGTATCGCCAAAGTAATTATTAATATTTTAACTTTTCCGGAGAGCTTTTTTTTGGGCTTTCCCCACGCAGTCGACTCCCCGGAAGATTTTTTATTCTTTTTCATGCCGTCTCCTTGACCGTACCATATTATTTAATATTAAAATTATAACATAGATATAAACTCCCCCGCCGCAATTACTTATCTCTTACAATTAAATTCCTCTTGCTACGGCGGGCGCGTGACCGATGAATTTCACTTCGTGCATGAATTGTTGCCTTCACTCCTCTTTTCAATCGACTCAGCCAATGGCAACATGAATTGCGGGCGTTGCCTGCATTGTGGTGAATAATATTTTAAAAATCAACCGAGCATTTACAA
>CALVMP010000053.1 GCA_944346655.1 uncultured Clostridia bacterium | reverse complement strand
TATAATATGGTATAATAAAGAGGTATAAAAGTCATTATTCGGAGAGGTAAAAAATGCCCGATAAAATCAACTCAAATTACGACGCCAACTCCCTCAAGGCGTTAAAGGGTCTCGAGCCCGTAAGGGAGCATCCAGGCATGTACATCGGTCCCACCGACGAGCGCGGACTGCACACCCTCGTGCGCGAGGTCATAGACAACTCTATCGACGAAGCCTTAGCCGGCTACTGCGATAAGATAGAGGTCACCATAACCGAGGACGGCAGCTGCTGCGTAAAGGATAACGGCAGGGGCATTCCCACCGGCATAAACGAGGAGGAGGGCATAAGCGGCGTCGAGCTGGCTTTGACCAACCTCAACGCGGGCGGCAAGTTCGGCGGCGGCAACAAGGCGGGGGGATATAAAATTTCCTCCGGTCTCCACGGCGTGGGCGTCTCCTGCGTAAACGCGCTCTCCGACACTCTTACCGCCGAAGTCTGCCAGAACGGTCACAGGTTCTTCCAGCGGTACCACTGCGGCATTCCCGAAGAACCCTTGAAAGTTATCGGCGACACCGACGAGACGGGCACCTCCATCTGCTTCCACCCCGACGCTACCATGTTCGAAACGGTGGACTTCAACTACGAAACATTGAAAACGCTCCTCCGCGAGCTGTCCTACCTCAACAAGGGTTTAACTTTAACTTTAACCGACCTCCGCGGCGGCACCGTCCGCACGGACACGTTCTGCTACGCGGGCGGCGTCGTGCACTTTATCGAGGACATCAACTCGGGCAAGAATACCCTGTTCGCTTCCCCCGTGTACTTCGAATACAACGAGGGCGACGATAAATTTCTGGAAGTTGCCATTCAGTACAACGACGGGTACACCGAGCAGATCTTCCCCTTCTCCAACAATATCCGCCAGCCTGACGGCGGCACCCACTTAGAGGGCTTCAAGGCGGCTTTGACTAAGGTAATAAACGACGCGGGTCACCGCCTCAATATCTTAAAGGAGAACGACAAACTCTCGGGCGAGGACGTCCGCGAGGGCATAACCGCCGTCGTCTCCGTAAAGATTGCCGACGCCCAGTACGAAAGCCAGACCAAGGCAAAGCTCTGTTCGACCTACGTCAGGGGCTTCGTGCAGAAGGCTGTCACCGAAAAGTTCGGCACCTACCTTGAAGAGCACCCCGCCGAAACAAAGGAGCTCATCCTCCGCTGCATAACCGCCCAGAGGGCGAGGGACGCGGCAAGGCTGGCAAGGGAGGAGACGAGACGTAAGGGCGTCTTAGAGTCCACCAAGCTCCCCGGCAAGCTTGCCGACTGTTCGGATAAGCGCCCGGAGCTGTGCGAGATATACCTCGTCGAGGGCGACTCGGCGGGCGGCACGGCAAAGCAGGGCAGGGACAGGCGCTTCCAGGCAATCCTCCCCCTGAGGGGCAAGATATTAAACGTTGAAAAGGTGCGCATCAACCGCGTGCTCGAAAATGAAGAGATAAAAGCCATGATAACGGCTTTCGGCTGCGGCATACAGGACAACTTCGACGAGAGCAAGCTCCGCTACGACCGCATCATCATAATGACGGACGCCGACGTCGACGGCTCGCACATAAGAATACTTTTGCTCACTTTCTTCTTCCGCTACATGCGCCCCCTCGTCGAAAACGGGCACGTCTACGCCGCCCAGCCGCCTTTGTACAAGGTCTCGGCAAAGGGCATGGACGACTTGTACCTATACGACGATAAGGCGCTTCAGGACTTCAGGGACACCCATCAGGGCGTCAAGTTCGAACTCCAGCGCTACAAGGGCTTAGGCGAAATGAACAAGGAGCAGCTGTGGGAGACGACCATGGACCCCGCCAAGCGCACGCTCGTAAGAATAAACGTCGCCGACGCCGTCGAAGCGGACAGAATGTTCGGCATACTCATGGGCGAACAGCCCGAACTCAGGCGCCAGTTCATTGAAGAAAACGCCAAACTCGTCGAAGAGCTCGACGTATAAAGGAGGGAGCACACCCATATGGCAAAAAAGATTACCAGCCCCGAGCTGACTGAGGAGTTTGCCAAAACCCTCGCAATGACAAAGATGCTCGACGTCGAGGTAGACGAAGAGCTCAAAAAATCCTTCATAGCCTACGCAATGGCTGTAAACGTATCCCGCGCCATTCCCGACGTAAGGGACGGCTTAAAGCCCGTGCACCGCAGAATACTCTACTCCATGCACGAACTGGGGCTGTACTCCGACAAGGCGTTCCGCAAGTGCGCCCGTATCGTCGGCGACTGCCTCGGTAAATACCACCCCCACGGCGACAGCTCGGTCTACGACGCGCTCGTCAGGCTCGCGCAGGATTTCACCATAAACATGCCCCTCGTCGAAGGTCACGGCAACTTCGGCTCTGTCGACGGCGACCCCGCCGCCGCCATGAGGTACACCGAGGCAAGGCTTTCAAAAATAGCCTCTGAAATGCTCAGGGATCTCGACAAGGAAACGGTAGACTTCTACCCCACGTTCGACGACACCGGCATGCAGCCCACCGTGCTGCCCTCACGCTTCCCCAACATGCTCGTAAACGGTTCCGACGGCATAGCCGTGGGCATGGCAACCAACATTCCTCCCCACAACCTCGGCGAGGTTATCGACGGCGTCTGCGCCATGATAGATAACCCCGATATCGACATTGACGAGCTCATGACCTATATCCCCGCCCCTGACTTCCCTACGGGCGGCATGATAATGGGCAGGGCGGGCATCCGCAAGGCGTACCGCACTGGCAGGGGCTCCATAATAATCCGCTCCCGCTGCGAAATCGAGGACTACCAGAGCGGCAACCAGACCCGCCAGAGGATAATTGTCACCGAAATTCCCTACCAGGTCAACAAGGCAAAACTCATCGAATCGATTGCCGACCTCGTCAAGGATAAGAGGATAGAGGGCATCTCTGATATCCGTGAAGAATCCGACCGCGACGGTATGAGAATTGTCATCGAAATCAAAAAGGACGCCAACGCGCAGGTTGTGTTGAACCTTCTCTATAAGCACACCAACCTTCAGATCTCCGACGGTCTCATAATGCTCGCTCTCGTCGACGGCACGCCCAAAATCTTAAACCTCAAGGAATTCATATACTACTACTTAGAGCACCAGAAGGACATAATAATCCGCAGAACCAAGTACGACCTTGCAAAAACCGAGGAACGCGCCCACATATTGCGCGGTCTCGTCATTGCCGAAGCATCCATAGACGAGGTTGTAGAAATCTGCAAAACGGCAAAGGACAAGACCGACTGCGTAGAAAAACTGGTTGCAAACTTCGTCCTCGACGAGCGCCAGGCAACCGCCGTCGCCGAACTCAGGCTGTACAGACTTTCCCACTTAGAGGTCGACAAGCTCAACGAAGAGCTCGCCTCGCTGGAGGCGGCGATTGCAGATTATAAGGATATCCTCGCCAACGAAAGCCGCGTGCTCGATATAATCAAGGCGGACCTCCTGGAGATAAAGCGCAAGTACCCCTCCGAGAGAAAGACGGAAATTGCCGTCGACTATGGCGACATAGAGGACGCCGATTTAATACCCGTGGAGCAGGTCGTCATTTCCCTCACCCACTCGGGCTACATCAAGCGCATGCCCATCTCCGAATATAAGGCTCAGCACCGCGGCGGTATGGGAATAACGGCGCACAAGCCCAAGGAGGAGGACTTTGTCGAGAGCATGTTTATCTGCTCCTCGCACGACGACATATTGATGTTCTCGTCCCTCGGCAGGGTGTACTCCATAAAGGGCTACCAGATTCCCGAAGCGGCGCGGACTTCCCGCGGCAGGGCAATCGTCAATCTCGTGCAGGTTGCGCAGGACGAAAAGATAAATGCCCTCATCGCCGTGCGCCAGCCCGAAGAGGGAGAAAGCCGCGGCTATATCGCCTTTGCAACCAAAAACGGACTCATGAAAAAGACGTCGGTCACCGAGTTCGACCGCGTCAACAAGAACGGCAAAATAGCCATTAAACTCAACGAGGGCGACGAGCTCATCTCCGTTCACCACACCTCGGGCAGCGACGAAATCATGATCGCCACCCGCGGCGGCAAGTGCATCCGCTTCTCCGAAGAAGATATCAGAGCCATGGGCAGGGACACCGCGGGCGTCCGCGCAATAAAGCTGGATGGAGAGGACGACAGACTGGTCGACATGCTCGTCGTAGACCCCCAAAAGGACGTTCTCACCGTTTCGGCAAACGGCTACGGCAAGAGGTGCAGGCTCGAGGACTACCGCGTCCAGGGTCGTGCCGGCAAGGGCATAAAAGCGGGCGTGTTCAACGAGGTCACCGGTCAGCTTGTAAACTTAAAGCAGGTCACCGACGAGGACGACATAATGATAATCTCCGACGGCGGCACGATAATCAGAATGCACTGCTCGGATATCTCCACCATAGGCAGAGCCACCAGGGGCGTGCGCTTAATGCGGCTTAAGGACGGACAGGTTGCCACGGTAGCCGTCACCGAGCGCGACGACGAGGTCGAAACTGAAGCTCCCGAAGAGACTGCCGCCGACCTCCCCGAAGGGGAAACCGCCCCCTCCGACGACGAATAAACAACCCTTTAACATTAAAAAACCACTCTTAACGAGTGGTTTTTTTGTATAATGTTTATAGTTTGTTTTTTAAGTGGCGAGGAAATTTTTGTCAGTAATCTAATGAAAATAAGTCGGTCGCCTCAATGTCCAAAGCCCATAGTATGCTGTAGATATCGAAAATTCCGGGCTCGCGCCTGCCCTGTTCCCAATTTGCGTATGTGCTCACGGGAATGGCTATTTTGTCGGCAACCTCCTTTTGCGAAAGATTTTTCTCCTGCCTCAAATCATTCAGTCTCACGCAAAAGCGCCTTTTAATTTCGGCAACGCGGTCGCCGTTCGTTCCGCTCATTATTTTATCCAATATCTTTTTCCCGTCCATAAAATCACCTCATAAAAAAACGCAGCCGTGGCTGCGTTTTTTAAATTTATTTTGTTCTTTCAATCTCTAAAACTTCAGGTTTTTTTCCGGTGGAGGAGGGGAGAATAATCTGCATAATCTTTATCAGGCTGTTCGAAAGGGGGAACGCCGCTTCGATGACTACGGCAAGAATGAGGAACTTGGTGTAATCCCATTGAATGGTCGACCATTTCACCTCGTCGCTGATAAAGTACAGCATATCGCCGAGCGCGGGCACGCTCAAAGCCACGGCGGTCAGTCCCACCATGCAACAGAACAGCACCAGCCTGTACCCGTTAAACGGCTGGCACACGCGGTACAGCATCACGAGCCCGGCAAGCGTCATTGCCATCATGCACAGCGGAGTCGTAAGCCCCGCATATTCGGGTATGAACATGCACGTAAGATACAGCGCCATAACGCAGCATATCATGAGTATCGCCCCGGGAATGCTTCGGCTCATAACGTGGGTTATGAATTTTCCCTGTACCCTCTCTTTGTTGGGCTGAAGGGAGAGCATAAAGGAGGGAGCGCCTATAATGCACACCTCCAAAAGGAGCATGTTGCTCGGCATAAACAGGTAGGGCTGCTGAAGTATGAGCATGCATATCACGGCGAGAATGGCTGTGAACAGCGTTTTCATAAGGTAGAGGGAGGAGGAGTTTTTAATATTGTTAATAACCCTTCTGCCCTCGCCCACGACCTTCGGCATGGAAGCGAAGTTGTTGTCCATTAAAACAAGGTGGCTCACGTTCCTCGCCGCCTCGCTGCCCGAGGCAACCGAAATCGCGCAGTCGGCTTCCTTCAGTGCGAGAATGTCGTTTACGCCGTCGCCCGTCATGGCAACGGTGTTTCCCGCGCTCTTTATAGCGCGTACGAGTATTGCTTTCTGCTCGGGCGTTACCCTGCCGAACACGGTGTACTGGTTTGCCACGCTCTCGACTTCCTTGTCGTTCAAGCCCTCGAGCGAGATAAACTTATCGGCTCTCTCTATGCCGGCGCGCCTTGCAACTTCGGCAACCGTAACGGCGTTATCGCCCGAAATAACTTTTACCGCGACGTCGTTTTCGCGGAACCACTTAATGGTGTCAACGGCGTCCTCGCGTATGTTGTCTGCAATGGAAATTATTGCAACGGGCTTTAAAACGGTGGGCAGTTTGTCGCCTGCAATGCCCGCGGGCGAGTGCGCCAGCACAATAACCCTCAACCCCATAGTTGCGTACTGTTTTACGATTCTGTCGACCTTTGCCGGCATGGGCTTTAAAACAAACTCGGGCGCGCCCATAACAAATGTTCCCACGTCGTCAAAGGTCACGGCTGAAAGTTTTCTCTTGGAGGAGAAGGGAATTTTAGCTATGGGAGAAAGCACGTCGTTATGCCCGAAGTGGTTGTAAAGGGCTATGGAAGTCTGGTTGTTGTCGTCGAGCGAAGAGAGCATAGACCCCATAATATCATTGAGCGAATACTCTCCAACTGTATTTAAAATAACGCAGTCGCTCACCCTCATGCGCCCGTCGGTTATCGTGCCCGTCTTATCCAGGCACAAAACGTTCACGCGCGCCAGCATCTCCAGGGAATACAGATCTTGCACGAGCGTATTGTTCTTTGCAAGCCGAATGACGCCCACGGCTAAAGCCATGGTGGTTAAAAGCATCATGCCCGAAGGTATCATTCCTATAACAACCGTGCAGGTTCGCTGTATGGCGTAGTTTACCTTGGCAGGGAAGATATAGTCGAAAACTCCCCCCAAAGCCGTCTCCGAAAGCGGTGCGCTGTATGTCGTAAAGAACATGCCGATCGCAATGGGCACAATCAGAAAGCCTACCGCCTTGATTATGAGCTTGGTCGAATTCATAAGCTCGGAGTTGGGGCGCTTATATTTTTTCGCCTTTGCGGTCAGTTTTTCAAGGTATGTCTCCTTGCCCACCTTTTCCACCCTGAACTTTCCGCTGCCGGAGGCTATAAAACTTCCCGCATACAGCAGATCGCCGGGCTGTTTTTTAATGGCGATTGATTCGCCCGTTAAAAGGCTCTCGTTCACCTCAACCGACCCCTCCGCCAGTATGCAGTCGGCAGGAACCTGGTTTCCGAGCTCTAAAATCAGTATGTCGTCCAGAACTATCTCGGAGGAGGGTATCTCCATAACTTCGCCGTCGCGCACCACTTTCGAGGTGGCTGTAGCTAAAATGGAGAGCTTATCTATCGACTTTTTGGACCTTATCTCCTGAATTACGCCGAGGATTATGTTCGCCGAGGTAATAAGTATTACAAGGTAGTTGGTAAAACCCGTCGTGCCCGCAATCAGTAGCGCTATAAACGCGCAAAGGCACAAGAGGTTGAAAAAGGTGCATATGTTCGAAACAAATATGCTCGCATACGACTTTGAGTACTTTCTGTTCGTGTCGTTAAAGGCAAACTGTTTGAACCTCTCCTCGACCTGCGCCTGCGAAAGCCCCTCGCCGAGTGCAGGCGAAAATCTTTCCAGTTTAGCCGAGGACACCGCCTTCTTGGGATGGCGCTTAAAGTACTTTATTATCTTCTGCTTGTCAAAGTCATATGTCGCCTTAACGGGCTCGGTCTGCACGTTTTCGCTCTGCGCGGGCTGGGGCGAGGTGTCTGCAACCGCCTCTGCGGCGGCGCTCTCGTCGTAAATTTCCGAATTTATTCTCTGCTCCTCGCGGCGTCTCCTTCTCACCGCGGGGCTGCCCGTGCGCTTTGCCGAGGCGGTCATGGTCTGCTGCCCGCCGTCCGCCGCCTGTGCTGTAGGCTCTTTTGCGGCTGCAACCTTTTCAGGTTCCGCACTGTTTTCCGCGGGCGTTTTTTCAGGTTCTTCGCCCTCGGGCGTTCTCTGCGGTTTATAATAAATTTTTGCCATTTTCAAACCTTATAAAATTAATTGCTTTAATTATATCATACCCCTCGCATTTTTTCAATTAAATAAAAGCACAATTCGTTTGCAATATCTCTTATTTTGGTTTATAATTATTTCCAGTCAATATTAATGAAAAAAGCGTGGTAATATGATAGACATCAATTTAATCAGGACAAACCCCGACCTCGTCCGCGAAAACATTAAAAAGAAGTTTCAGGACCATAAACTCCACCTTGTCGACGAAGTTTTGGAACTCGACGCAAAGAGGAGAACGCTCCAGCAGGAGGGCGACAGCCGCAGGGCTCAGCGCAACGTCTATGCCAAGACCATAGGGCAGCTCATGCGCGAGGGCAAGAAGGAGGAGGGCGAAAGGGCAAAGGAGGAGTCCAAGCTCAACAACGACCGCATCGCCGAGATAGAAAGGGAGACGGCCGAAGTCGAAGCCCTCTTAAAAAAGGACATGATGGCAATCCCCAACATAATTGCAGACGACGTCCCCATCGGCAAGGACGACAGCTGCAACGTGCAGTGGAACACCTACCTGACCCCCGAGGAAAAACCCTTCGAAGTTCCCTATCACCTCGATATCTTGGAAAATCTCGGCTGTATCGACCTCGACTCCGCAAGGCGGACCTCGGGCAACGGCTTTTATTATCTTCTGGGCGACGTCGCAAGGCTGCATTCGGCAGTTTTAGCCTACGCCCGCGACTTTATGATAGATAAGGGCTTCACCTACTGCATACCCCCCTTCATGATCCGTTCGGACGTCGTTTCGGGCGTAATGTCCTTTGAAGAGATGGACGGCATGATGTACAAGATAGAGGGTGAGGATCTTTACCTCATCGGCACGAGCGAACACTCCATGATAGGTCGCTTTATGAACACCACCTTAAAAGAGAGCGACCTGCCCTTGACTTTAACCTCCTATTCGCCCTGTTTCAGAAAGGAAAAGGGCGCCCACGGACTGGAGGAGAGGGGCATCTATCGCATTCACCAGTTCGAAAAGCAGGAGATGATTGTCATCTGCAAGCCCGAAGAGTCGGACAGCTGGTACGAAAAAATGTGGAACTACACCGTCGAACTCTTCGTCTCCATGGGCATTCCCGTAAGAACGCTCGTGTGCTGCTCGGGGGATCTTGCCGACCTCAAGTACAGAAGTCTCGACGTCGAGGCATGGTCCCCCAGAAGAAAGGGATATTTCGAAGTCGGCTCCTGCTCTAACTTGACCGACGCCCAGGCAAGAAGGCTGGGCATAAAGTACAAGGACTCCGCAACCGGCAAAAACGTCTACGCCCACACCCTCAACAACACGGTTGTAGCGCCCCCCAGAATGCTCATTGCCTTCCTTGAAAATCACCTTCAGGCAGACGGCTCGGTGTTTATCCCCGAAGTGCTCCGTCCCTACATGGGCGGCAAGAGTTCCATTCAGCCCAAAAAGAAGTGATTTTAGAGAATAGGGGATAGGGAATAGAGAATAGGGATTAGGAACGCCCTAAGGCTCCCTTGTGTAAAGGGACGAACCCCTAACCCCTAACCCCTAATCACTACCCAATAATCATACTTTCCTTACTTCAATCAAAGCATACAAAAACCTATGGAAACTGTAACAGATATTGCAAAAGAGGGGGATATTCCCGCAATAATGGAACTTTTAAAGCAGGTTCACGAGGTGCACGCCTCAGCCCGCCCCGATATCTTCCCCGGGCAGTCAAAATATACCGAAGAGCAAGTTAAGGAAATCCTTACTAATCCCGTTCTGCCCGTCATTGTAGCAAGAGAGGGCGGCAAAACTGTGGGCTATTGCTTTTGCAAACTTTCTTCCCCCGGTTTTGCGGAATACATAAAAAATAACAATTCACTCTATATCGACGATCTGTGCGTAGATAAAAGCTGCCGCGGCAGGGGAGTGGGGCGCATTCTCTACAACGCCGCCGTGCAATTTGCCAGGGAACACGACTGTTACAATATCACCCTCAACGTGTGGGAGCTCAACTCCTCCGCCAAGGCGTTCTACCAAAAAATGGGGCTCCTGCCATTAAAAACCACTCTCGAAAAAATACTTTAATTAAAAATTCCGTAAAGTTTTCTTTATGGAATTTTTTTATATGGTCAGGTTTGGGGCATTTGGGTTGTGTTAATTGTAAAGGGGTATTGAAAAATCGCACCCTGCATGTTACAATAAATAAAAAGGAGGGAACCAATGAAAAAGTTCGGGCGCACCGCCTTACTGCTTTCCGCGGCGCTTGTAGCCGTCAATCTTATTCCCGCGGGCGTTAGCCTTGCGAACTCCGCTCAGACCTCGTGGTCTGGCAGGTACGCCTCGGGCGCCTACGTCATGGACGAAAACTGTCCCGTCATCGTGGAGGAGGAAAACCTCACCTTCGAAGTGCCCTCATTCCCTTCAAACTACTACGAGAGTTACGGCGCGCTGCTTTCCGACGCCTCGACCGTCACGGCGGAGTACCACCTCTATAACCCGGCAGGCTACGACGTGGAGGTCAACCTCGCCTTTCCCTTCGGCAAGCTTCCCGACTACCACCTCGCCTTCGACGCCTCCGTCCTCGACCCGGCAACCGACCCGGGCTATGCCATACAAGTTGACGGGGAGGAGGTGCAACGCACGCTGCGCCACACCTATTCCTCGCTGTGGTCGGACTACGACAACGAGGAAGACAAATCCCGTCTGCGCGAAAATTTTCTCTCCGAGGGGCTGTTTTCGTACTCCTCGCCCGTCACGCTCTATTCCTACACGGCGGACCTCGGCGGCGGAAGCAACTACGCCCGTGCGACCGCCGCCTTCCCCGACTTCAACCCCCTTACCACCGCGCTCCTCTGCCCCTCCGAAGGGTTCAGCTACGACACACGCATTTTCACTAAAAGTCTCTCGGACGGGGAAACCTTCACGGTCTCGGCAATAGGTCAGCCGCTTAAAGAACCCATGGAGTGGAACATGGATGGCGGAGGCTGTACTATGAAGGTGCAAACGATTACCCTCGGCGAACTTATTTTGAGCGGATACAACGAGGGCACCGTCTCAAAGGTCGACTGGTTCAACGCTGTCTGCGACAGGATTATCTCCTCCGAAAGGGTGTTTGAGGACGGCTATCTCTTCTATCAGAGCGGCTCCTTTGACCTCGACCCAGAAGAGGAACTGCTGCGCTGGTATGCATATACGGTAAAAATTTCCGCGGGTCAGCGGCTTGTCAACAGGGTAAAGGCGCCCGTATATCCCTCCATAGTTACGAGCGGCAGGGACTACTATACCTATCGTTACTATCTCTCCCCCGCGACCGACTGGGCAAGCTTTTCCAACCTCAACATAAAAATCGTCACGCCCTACAACTATTGCGGCGGCACCATGGGCGAATGGCAGAGGGATGGGGAGGCGTACGTCTGGTCGTCCCCCGTCCTTCCGGAGGGCGAGCTTAAGTTCGCGCTCTCCCCGCACGATATTACAATCGACTTTTCGTCGGGCGACGCCGACCCCGTAAACTACGGGCTGTACATGGTCGCGGCGGCGCTCGGCGGCGGAATTTTGGTCATAATCGCCGTGGTCGTAATTGCCGCCGTCATCGCAAACAAAGCCACAAAATAACCCGTTGCCCCGCACATATGCCCCAACCAACGCAAAAATCTTCCTCTCCCGCAGCTCGGATGAGGAAGATTTGAAATTTTTTGCAAAGTATAATTAAAGTTTAACTTCAGGTTAAATAAAATAAATGCACTTATGCAAAAAATCATTTGACTAAACAGTATATAAATAGTATAATTCAAAAATGGATAATAAAAGTATAATTTGTT
>CALVMP010000052.1 GCA_944346655.1 uncultured Clostridia bacterium | reverse complement strand
GGACCCCTGCCGTAGCTGGGCGGGTCCATAATTATGGCGTCGTAGCGGTTGCCGCGGCGTATTTCGCGGGCGACGAATTTGGCGCAGTCGTCTATTATGTAGCGTATGCCCCTGGTTATGCCAGAAAGCCGCGCGTTTTCGCCGGCACGTTCGACCATGCCCTTTGCCGCATCCACATGCGTTACCTCCGCGCCGGACTTTGCGCAGGCGACCGAAGCCGCGCCGGTGTAGGCAAAGAGATTTAAAACCTTTACGGGGCGGTCCGGACGGGCTTTTTTACGCTCTTCGATTAATGAGCGCATGGCGTCCCAGTTGACGGCCTGTTCGGGGAACAGCCCCGTGTGCTTGAAGCCCATGGGCTTGATTTTGAATGTGAGGTCGCGGTAGGATATGAGCCACTCTTCGGGGAAGGGCAACCGCTTTTCCCATGCTCCGCCGCCCTTGGAGCTGCGGCAGTAGACGGCGTGTATGCCCTTGTAGGAATAGAGGTCTGCTTTCGACCGCCAGATGACCTGCGGGTCGGGGCGCAGAAGGCATACCTCGCCCCAGCGCTCTAACTTCATGCCGTCGCCCGTGGCTATTATTTTGTAATCGGTCCAGCCGTCTGCAATCCTCATGACAATTATTATAAATTATCCTCCCGCAAAAGTAAAGCAAAAAACGGGGTGTCCCCGTTGACGAGCTCCGCAATCTTTGCTGGTTTTTCTCCCGTTATCGTCTTGCGGACAGGCTGAGCCTGCCGTCGTACTCCGCAATCCTGCCGTTTTTCTTATAGCCGCGTTCGTCTTGCGGACAACGTAGGGTTAGGTGAAAGGTGTTTCCCGATTAATTTCCGCCACAATTATTCATTCTTCATTATTCATTCGATGAGGCTTCGACCGAGGCGCTACAAGGAGATGTTTCGACTACGTTTTTGCGGGTGTTTATAATCCTTTCAATCACGCGTTTGCTCATCTCACCCAACCCAGACACTGGATGTCCGTGTTTGGAGAATTGTTGGGTTCGTCCCTATCCCCTATTCCCTACCCCCTATCCCCTAAAATAAAAAAATACTGCGCGGCGAACCGCGCAGATTTTTTTTGTTATGCCGTATAGGTTGAAAGATAGTTATACAGCGAGTTGTAGTAACTGCCGAGATAGGACTTTGCCGTTTCGTCGGCGGCGTACAGAGCCATTCTCTGGTCGGCGTCCTCTATGGTGAGATAGTAGTCGCGCACGGCTATGTACCGCTCGAGATAGGACAGCTCGTAGTCGACGAGATAAGCCGAATCGTCGCTGCCCGAAGATCCCGTTTCGCCATCGTTGGTGGGTTCGCTCAGGCTCATGTTGAATATGAGCTGTTCTTTAAGGATTGCCACCTCGCGGTCGTACTCTTCCTCGAGCGCCGCCTTTTTATCGGTATAGATTGAGGCGAGATAGACGTTGTTGGTCTTGCAGAGATTGTAGAAGGTGACGAGTTCCTCATTGAGCTTTACGGTCATCTCGTTCTTGGTCTGCTGGGCTGTGCGCAAAAGTTTTAACTGAATGGTGGAGAGCATGTCGAGCTCTTCCTCCGAGAGGTCGATTATATCAAACTCCATTTACACCTCCGCTTGCGCCGTCAGCCGCGAAAGGCTGCCCTCAGCCTGCACGGCGAACGAAAAGTTGTGCCCGCCCATGCCGACGCGGTGTCTGCCGCTTCCCGAAAAGGCGCGCTGCACTCCGTTTGAGGACAGAGCGACGGTACAGCCGCCCGAGCATTGGACGCAAATGCTTTTTATGTGCGCCCTCGGGGAATTTTCGGGAAGGAAGGAGGGCAGGTACAGCTCGCCCGTGCCGCCGTCTTCGATTTTACAGAGCGCGGTGCCGACCGAGACGTACACGCCGTCCTTGCCCGCAAAGACGGCGCCGGGAGTTATGTCTGTCACGGCGAGCCTGCCCGAGGGCACGTCGAGCACCGCAAGCACTCCCCCGCCGAGATGAACGTCGTCGCACACGAAACAGTACCGCTCCCCGCAAGCCGCCGCCCGCGCAGGCGAGCTTACGCGGCCGCCGTTGAAGAGAAAAATTCTTTCGAGCGAGCTGCCGTTGAAGAGGTATATGCCGCTCTCCGTGCAGAACACTATTCCGCCCGCGCACATGGCGCACGTTTCCCCAATCACCCCGTCGGCGACGAGGTAGTTGGCGGTGGCGTCCACTTTGTAGTGCTGGGGTTCCCCGTAGGCGTGAATGACAGTTATGCCCCTGCGGCGGACGGCCACGAGCCTTTCCCTGAAGCTGAACAGCCTGAGCACCTCTCCCCCCTCCGCGGGAAGGTAGGTGTAGCCGCAGCCGTTTATGCCCTCCGTCCAGTCGACCGAGTCCGAAGCAGCCCACCATATTCTGAAGCCGTCGTTTAAGTCGCGGGCAAAGAACCTGCCGCAGTGCCACGCGCCCGCATAAAAGGAGTGAGCGCACGTCGTATCCTCCTGAAGAGCCCCTAAAAACACATACTGGTCGGCGCCGTCGAAGAGCACGGCGGCGGAAAAGCCGTTTAAGTACATGTCGGTAAAAAAACAGTTCTCCGAGAGGTTCTGCTCCATGGTGACAAAGGAAGCCGCACCCTTGTTGAGCCTGCTTACGGTGCCGTTTGCATACACGAAGAGCGCACCGTTGCCCTCGGAATAGTACCCCTTTGAGGGAGCCTGCGGGCAGGCGGGAAGCCCGAGGGGCACGGCGCTTACGGCGGGCGTGAACTTTCCGTCCTCCCCGTACATGTTGACGGTGTACAGGGGAACGCCTTCAAGCAGGTTGTACGCCGCGCTCTTTGTTGAACGGGTTATCGTCCCCCTTTTCACCTGCCTTTTCATACCCACCTCCTCATTCTCACCCTGCCGCGCACGGGGCGCAGGGCAATGAGCCTGTTGAGCTCGGCACGGTACCTGTCCTCCCACATGCCCGCCGAGGATATGTCGCCCGAAACGAGCAGATATTCAGCCGCAACGCCCATTGCAACTAAGCTTTCGGAGACTATGGCGTCGGGATAGGAGAACTCGTCCTCCAGGGTGAATTTATCGGGAGTGTACTCGTACTCCACCTCCACCGCATTGTAGTTACATTCAAGATATGTTGGGGTGTACGACCAGTCCACCCTTTCCCCTTCCGCATATACGGCAACAATTCTGTTGGGCGTTTTATTGAATGCGGAAAAAGAGTATTTGCCGTTGGAGGAGGTGAGGCTCTCCTTTGCAGTGACGGGAAAATACCCGCGGGAAATTTCGTCTACGACGGCGTTCAAAAGGAGGAGCATGGCAGTACACATGCGGGTGACTTCCTCCGTCGGGGTTTCATCCTCCGTGAGTTCGGCGGCGTCGTCCCTGCCCACCATGCGCATTACGTTACACAGTAGTTGTCTGACCTGCATTTTTTCCTCCTTTAAAACTTATTCCACCGCCTGTTGCAGAAGCCCCTGCGCGTACGGCTTTTTGCAGATGAGCTCCGCATACTTTACGAGCGTTGCGGTGTATGCCGCCTTGCCGGCAACGCGGGTGAGAATTCTGCCGCCGTCGTCCTCCATCCACTCCCAGTCGCACAGCTGGCACAGAACGAAATCGTCGGGGTTTAAAAGATAAATTCTGTCGCCGGGGCAGAACCTGTCGGCATAGACGGGCACGTCGTTTACGTACACTCCCGTATAACCTCCGGTTATTTCCGAAGTGTTTATAACCCTCGAACCCGAAAAGAGGGATGCGATTTTGTTGCGCACCGCGTGGGAGCAGACGATCATCTTAACCTTTTCGCCGCTGCGCTCTTCAAGCTCCTCGATGGCGCCGATGACGTCGTCCGCCGTAAGATCGGTATACGACTTTATGTAGGGGCTGAAGAACTCGTCGTCAGTCTTTGTATAGCCGTAGAGCGTGCCGCCGTCGAAGATTGCCGCAAGCCCCGTGAGTTCCTTGCCGAGCACTCCGTTTATGACGACGGAGTAACCCGCGAGGGTGGTGTAGTTGGCAAGGCTGGTGGAGAGAGTTATAGTGCCGGCTTCGGTATCGACGGAGGAGATTGTAAGGTTCTGCGCCGAATATCCGTTGCCCGCGGCGTTGAGTATCGCCACCTTTAAACCCTTGAACCAGCTCTTTACCGAGCTGAGCCTGAAGGTTGTACCGCTCTTCGCCTCTACAATGTAGGCGATGAAGCCGTTGCCGTCGCCGAAGAGCATGCGCGAAAAGTTTGCCTTTGCGTCAGAGACGAGCCCCTCCATTTCAGCGTTTAAGAGATTGACGAACGCGCCCGAGGAATCCTGGGAAGCCCTTATCGCCTTGTCGCTGATGGCGACGGTGCCGTAGATATTCTTTAAGGGCAGGGTCACGTCGTAATAGTTGTTGCCGACGGCGTCGGGAAGTTCCCCGTCCTCGTCGCCCGAAACTATTCTGTTGAGATCGCCCTTTATAAGGGCGCACCTGGCGTTTTTGCCGTACACATACTGTGTGGTCTTTTCAATTGCCGAAAAGAAGGGCGAAACGCCGTCGTTGAGCTGTTGGGTGACCGCGTCGAGGTAATATTCCTTTAAAGCAGCGTCTGCGTTTGAAAGCGTAATCAATTTCAGTTATCTCCTTTTATTTAAAAATTGTTGCGCGAGCTCGCCCGCCTCCCTTACGGTGGCAGGCGCCGCGCGGCGGGCGGAAACCTGTACCCCGCCCGCGATTAAGGGCACTCCCCTGTTTTTTGCAACTCCCTCGAGATATTCCGAAATGATGTTCATTTTTTCCTCTTCGGAAATTCCGGGGCTGCAGGCAGGGGTTTCCCCGCTTTGGGTCAGGGGAGGCTGCGGGGGAGCTTCCCCGCTTGCCGCCTGCGCGGGCGGGGTCTCCCTTGACGCTTTTTCGAGCTCCTTAAGGCGTTGGCTGCGTCGGGTAAACTCCGCCTCGAGATGCTCGTACGCCTCCAAAAGGGCGGCAACATCTTTGAATTTTCCCAGCCCTGTCGCGCCTGTCTGACTCTTTTCCGCCTCTGCGGGTTGCGCCGCGGCTGCATTTAAAGTGGTGTCGTTATCCATTTTGTTCCTCCTTTAACAGTTTTTTATGTTCCCCGAGGTGGCGCAAAAACGCCTCCTCGCATTGGGACGAAAGATGCTCGGTGAGTATGAACGCCGTATGTTCCTCTATGTGCACGGCGTGGTCGTCGTAAGCTTTGGCGGGCACATATCCGCCCTGCAAAAGCTTGTTTTCCTCCTCGCAGCGGGCGCGGTGAAGGGCTGTCATGTCCCTGCCCTCCGCAAGCCCGTTATAGCCGAGATATGTGAGTATTTTGCTCTTTGTGCCCTCGGGCACGGAGCCGTCGGCGCCGTTTAAGAGCCCGGTGGACAACAGTTCGTACATTACCGTCCTGCGGCGGGCGGGCGAAAGGTTGATGTCGCTGTCCGATTCGAGCACGACGTCGCCGGACGAGATGTCGGAAGAGGTGAAAGAAAACAGTTTTCCGCCCTCCTCCTGCCTGCCGCGCATGACCCTCATCCCTCCGCAGAACTGGCGGCAGAGGGACAATATGTGCCGCCCTATACTCTTTAAAGCCGAACGGATTGACTCGTAGGAGACGGTAAGCCTCGCTTCGTCCTGCTCGATTAAAAGTTGCAGTCCCGTTGCGGAAGTCACCGAGTTGAACGAGCTTGCCGTCTGCGAAATTTCTCCCACGCCCGAAATTTTGCCGAACTCGTTGACGAGCCTGTCCTCCTCCTCGGAAAACTCCGCGGGGACCGAGCCGAGTGTGAGCATTGCGGGAGGGGTTCCGCCCTGACGGTAGACGAGGATTTTGCCCGGGGTGAGCCCGTCCTCCATGAGCTCGTCCGTGTCGACAGAGCCGTCCTCGACGGCGACGGTGCCCATGGAGATTCTGTTCAGAAATTCATGCTTGCGGTTTTTTACGGCGTTGTACGCGCGCTGGACGGGGATGAGCCTGTCCACAATGCTTCCGCCGAAGAATCCGCCCGCGAGCGAGAGGCAGGTCTGCCGCACGAAGGGATACCCCCTTTCGCCGTCCGCGCCGTTGACGTAGGGCAGGTCGCCGTCGTATAGCACCTTATCGCCCGCGACTATCGTCAGCCTGCCTCCGGGCTGGTCGGCGGTGGGGCGCTCGTACCGCTCGATGACTATTTCGTAGCCGTGCCTTACCGCCTTTAACGGGGAGACGCGCGTTATCGAGTGCACCGAAGCCGAGTAGGGCGAGAGCGAAAATTCGTCAATGTCCCTGCCCGCAAGCTTTACCCCGTAGGTTGCATAAATTTCCTCGACGGGAACGGCGCGGGCGTGGATTATGCCCGGTTGAGCCTGTATGCTCTCCTCCGAGAGGGAGGCGGGGTAAATTTCGAAGGGGGAGACTGGGATTATTCTCACCCCGCCTTCGCGCAGACCGCCTTCCGCGCTTTCGCCGAGAAGGGCGCCCGCGGAGTTATCCCATATAATTTTGTAGAACGCCGTGCCGCAGCACTCCGACCACACGGTGGCTCGGGTGATTATCTCGTCCAGGCTCTCCCTTTCGGCTACGGCGGCGAGCACCTCCGACGAGATGCGCGCGGAGCGGATATCCTCCTCGCTGTCCGAGAGGGGGCGCACCGCAAGCTTGGGGCGTATGCGGTTGAGCTTGGCAAGCCGCATGTCTATGGCGGGGGCTATGTAGTTGAACACCCGCTTTGTCTGCCACCAGTAGCCCGACTCGTCCTCCTCTATTTCGCCGAGGGCGTTTACGTCGCAGTACTGGTTGCCGCTTAAAAAGTTCATATTCAGCTGCCAGCCGCGCTCTGTCTGCCTCCTCTCCTCCTGGCGGCGGGCGAATTCCTCCTGCACCTCCCGTGCCAGCTCTCTTTCCGCCCTTGCGGCGGAGTTTTCAAAATCAGTCAAAATCTTCCTCCTTTAACATTTTCAGTAATTTTTGCTTTTCAGCCTCCAACTGTTCGTCGGATAGCCCGCCGATATCCGCCTCGCCGTCGAGCAGCATCTTCACTGCCTTTATGTCGGGCGGGATATCCCTCTTTGTCACCTTGCGCTTGACGAGTTTAAGCTCTCCGTCCTGCACGGCGTACTCCTCGACGGTTTCGCTCGTATCGAAGCCCACCGCGCATTTTTTGAGCGCCGCCTGTAAACTTTCGTCCCTTTCCATAGCACCTCCTTTTTAATTTTTCAGCCCTTTGCGCGGCGGAGGCGGCTGAGCTTTTTTATCCTCCTCTCCTTGTCTGCCGCGATCGGCGGGCTCTGCTCCCTTTCGGGCGGGCGGGGGCGGGTCATTATGAAGTACCTCAGCTCGTCCATGGCGTGGTCGTCAACCTTTCTCGGGCTGTCTCCCCCGCTCCACGAATAAGTTAAAAACTCCTCTATCATAGCCCTGCACGTGTCGAAAACATATATGTCCGGGTGCCCGTTTCCCCTTTTAAGGTACTCTTTGACCCTGCATATGCCCGCGAACACGTCCTTGTTTACCTTTGTGTTTACGAGTATGCCCTTTTCGCAGAACAGTTCGGCAACCGACTTCGAGGAAGCGAGCGTGCGCTGGGAGGCGGCGCTGTCTATGAGGGCGTTCACCCTCCCCTTTCCGTCGCCCCTCCACCCGATTGCCCCGCATATATGCCTTATGCAAGCGGCATGATAGTCTATATCCTTGCCCGCCGCGAAGTGCTCGGCGACGACGTACACGTTGCCGTCGTAGTCGACGGCGTACCAGTGCGCCGAGAGGGGATTGTTGAGCCCGGGGTCGATGGAAATTGCCGCCTGCCACTCTTCGGGTACTTTAAAGGGTGGAATGACGTGCACCGAGGGGTCGAACTCGGGATAGACCAGCCCCTCGGCAGAGGAGAACTTGCCGTAGCGGCGGCTGTCGAGCGTAGCTTGGTCGAGGGCGGTTTCGAGCAGTTTGATCTCCTGTTTGGAGAGAAAGGGATTGTCCTCCCAGCTGACGAACTCGCACCATATCTCGGGGTTGTTTTTGCGGTTTAAGAAAATTTCGTTGTATATAAAAGTCATGCCCTTTAAGGGAGTCATTGTTCCGAAGATATCCCCCCGCTTATCCATGACGCGCATGACGCATTCCTCGTATACGTCCTTGGGCGGTTCCTCGTCGAACCACACGAAATCGAGCGAGGACCCCTGAAACTTTTCCCTGCCCTGGTCGCAGCTTTTAAAACCTATCGTCGATATGCCGCCGAATACGTTTTTAATTTTTATCTGGTCGATAATTCCCGAGGCGGGGCTGTCCTTTCTGCCCGAAAGCATTGTTATGTCGGCAATCCACGAGGGCGGTAGGTAATGTAAAATTTTGCTCTGGGCGACGTCGCGCTGGACCTGCTGGCTGAGGGAAACCACCCAGCCGAACACATCCTTTTTGTTCTTTCTGTAGGGGTGGTTGCCGCGGGCAATCCAGATCGCTTCGACGGCGCCGCACTCCGTTTTGCCCGACCTGTTGCCGCCGAACACCCAGCGGTTGCGCTTTTTGCAGCGGTGAAAGGCAAGCTGTTTTTTGTGCTTTTTCCGTCCCGAGTTGTAGCCGTCGAGATTATTTTTATGCCGCCTTGAGTTAAGAATTGCCTCAATCGCGGCAAGGCGGTCTATAATTTCCTGTTTAGTCATTTATTTTCGACAATTCCTCTTACATTTCACCCCGCGTGGCATTATATAATGTGCGGGTATGAAGAAATTATTATTGGCGGTAATAATTTGTACGCTTGCCCTGTTTTTTGCCCCGGGCAGTCCTGCCGCATATGCCTCCGACTCCTACAGCTATGCGCAGGCGGTTACGACGACGGCGTATTTTTTCAAGGAGAAGGACCTCTCCTCCTCGCTGTTTGCGGTGCCGTACACGTGGTACGTGAGGGTGATACGCGGCGACGGGCAGTGGTACTATGTGCAGTACGCCGAGGACGAAGGACTGTACCGCGCCATGTACGGGTATGTTCTGAAGGATGACTTCGTGCTTCTGGAGGACCCGCCCGCCGTTACATACCTGTTTAAGAGCATAACCATAACCTACAGCGCGGGGGACGAAAATTCGTCGCTGCCCGCCCTCGGCGAAATCGAGGTGGAGGCAGCTTTTTACGGCACCTATTATTCGGGCGCGACAGCCTATTCATACGTGCTGTGCGAAGGTTCGTTCGGCTATATTGCGGGGGCAAACGACGATTACCCCTTAAACGACCTGCCGAGCGGGGAGGAAACCGAAGACCCTTCAAACGAGGGAGAGCGCGGCGGAAGCGGCGGACTGGTCACGGCTGTGATAATAGTCGCGCTCGTGGCAGGAGCCATAGTTCTCGTGTACCTCTCCTCACGCAAGAAGAAAAGCGAATGAGTTTTACCTGCCGAGGAGCGCATAGTACCTGCCGACAAGCTCCACCCCCGCCCCGTACAGGCGGAGACTACGCGCTCTTCGCATGAAGCGGACCACCACACGCCGCACGCGGTTGGCTTTGTCCCTCGGCAGTCCGGAATAGCCGACGCGCGAAAAGGCGTAGCCACGCAATATAGTTCTGTCCCCCTCGTCAAACCCCTGCATCACGCCGTCGAGATACCCCCACAGCGAGGCGAGCTGTTGCTTTGCCGAAATGAGCGAAATGACTTTGTCGGCGCATTTCCAAAAATCTTCCCGTCCCGACGAGCACGCCGCGTGAACGATAAGGTTGTCCAATGCGTCGTTGAGCCGCTGCGCACAGAAATAAAATTTGAGTATTCTCTTGCTCTTCAAACTAATTCTCTCCCTTGCCGTTTTCAATTTTGCGAACAAAAATACGAACATTTGTTTGTTTACATGTGTATTATAAAACGGAAATGGTGACAAAAAGTGCATATTTAAAAAATAAATTTAAGTTTTTTATAAATTTTTCATGTGCCGACGGCGTAACCCCGCTGCCGTACTCCGCTCGTCGGCGCAAATGAAATTTTTCGAAAATGCTCGCAAGCTCACATTTCCGCTTTTAATCATTGCGCCTCCTCTTTCACACAAAAGCCACGGTTTTGTGTGAGTGCTAAGGTGAAGATATCTGCGCCTTATCTGCCTTTTGTCATGTTGCGCGAGCGAAGCGCTGCTTTTGCGGCACTTTTGGGCGTGATTGAAAAGACGATAACAACCCGCAAAAACTTGTCGAAGAATCTCTGCCGCAGTATCGCACACTATCGGCGCGGCACGCTATTATTACAAAATATAATAAATGCCCCGAAAGCTCTTACCGCCGAAAATACAAATGCGGCTGAGGGAATGGGGCGCAAAAACTTTACAATACTTTTAAAAGGTGGTATAATTTTGACTGTGAAGAGACTTACGGCAATTACAACGGCGCTGATTCTGGCATGTTCTGCCGCGCCTGCATACAACATCGCGCTTGCCGACAGCGAAAACGAGTGCGTTTATCCCACTCAGTTTATAAGCGAACTCGAACTTGAAAACCTTGCCGACTATGCCGTTTTCGGCGACGCAAGGGCTTATGCCGCGAGCACTAACCTTTATATAATATCCCCCGACGAGTACGGCGACGAGATACTCACGACAGTCGACTGCGGATTTCAGCTGACGGCGATAGACTACGACGCCGAGGGAAACCTGTATGTTCTGAGCAACGACAACACCGTTTACGCCTACCCCGATATGGCGGTTTCAAGCTATGTGTTTACGGACGACACCACCATAGATGCGGGTGACTACGAATACAGACTTGTGGACGGCAGCGGCGAGCTGTATGCCATAGGCGCGGACAACAAACCCGTGACTATATTTGAAGAGGGATGCAGCAATCTCAAGGAATATTCGGGCGTCGTATATGTGCTCAACTCAAACGCCGTTTACGCGCTGGACGGACTGACAGCAACAAGACAGCACGCCGAGTACACCGACTTTACCGTGGCAAACAACATTTACACGGGCAACCTTTCGGAGGCGTTGACCTCGGCATATTCCATAAGAAAAGTAACTTTAAACCCCGAAACTTCCGACGGCTACGAGGCGTACGTAACAAAGATAGATTTAAACAATTCGGGAGCCACATTTGCAACGCAGGGTACCTCAAAAGTGGTGAACACGGGCTCGGCGCTCGCCATAGCCGAGGTCGGCAATGCAACCATAATCGTAATGCCCGACGAAAACGGACTGAACCAAAGCTATTTAACGCTGAGCACCGCCGTGGCTGACACCGACTATTCTGCACAGGAAAACGACATGACCCATGCCTATGCCTTGAGCGACCTTACAATATATTCGCGCCCCTATATGTGCGGGGAAACGGCTATTTTTGAGGTTGAAGCGGGCACTGTTTTTGAGGTAAGCGAAAAGTTCAGCTTCAAGACCATAAACCTGCAATACCCCGACGATACCTTTTACCGCGTTACGGCGACGGTCGGCGGCGAAGAGGTTACGGGATATGTTGCCGAGAACCTTTTAACCCCCTACACCTTCTCCGCGGAGAACGAGCCCGAAAACTCGACGGGCACAGAAGGTTTTACCTATGACGACAACATGCGCACGGTGCTGATAGTGCTTTTGATAGTGCTGCTCGTGCTCGTGGCTGCGGGATATGTGACCTTCTATCTCACCCGCAAGGGCGAAGGCAATGTGAGAAAGGGCAGAAAGCCCAAAAATACCGACGACGACTTATACTCATAAAAAAATTAAAAAGCAACAAAAAATGCTCCCCTCTTTGAAGTGAACCCCAAAGTTTGGACAAAATTTAATTAAATTGTTTGGTAATGAGTTCGGTATTGCACCGGGCTCA
>CALVMP010000051.1 GCA_944346655.1 uncultured Clostridia bacterium | reverse complement strand
CGAATTGTTTTTGCTGTTTCTTCTTTTTTAGATAGTGGAGGATTCTTTATCCAATGATAGATCGTACTGCGTGGAATGTCTGTATTTTGAATGATTAACTGTATAGGCGTTCCTTTCTGGTATAGTTTAAGAACATCGCTTTTTACTTCTTTTGTGTATTTGGTCATAACTTTTCTCCTTATCGTTTTATGTAATAATTATTTTACTACTTATGTTTGATAAAATAATAGGGGTTGATGCATATTTGTGTTGTTTGCAATTTAACTTGCAATATTGAGTAAAAAAAGGTATAATTTAATTATAAGAAATAAATTTTTAACTTTGGAGTTAAAAACTATTATTAAACAGGGGGAATAACTAAATGGCTTTTTGTTTTAATAACCTTACAAATGAAATTCGACAACTTATGGTGGATGAGGTTAATTATGATGTAAATAATAATAACCTTTATATCAGTGATAGGTTAACTTCTGAAGGGAAAAAAATTTATTGCCAATTATTATTAAAAAACATTAGAGAAGGAAATGAGGAATCGTTTGCTTCTTTATTAAGTGGATATTTTAATAGTCACTATAGACGAAAAAATTCAAGTGGCGGTTATGTTTTAGTTAATATGCCAAGAAATGCTCCACTTACTTTAGCTGAAGGTGAATTTAATAGATTTTATATTCGTGCTTTGTGTAAATTTGCAATTTATAATAATAAAAAAATACGTGTCTATAGAGCGAAAACAGTTAGTAACCCGCGAATAGAATCCGAAGAAAAGATTGGTCAGATTCTAGATGCTAATTGTTTATTAAATGATTTAAGACAAAATGTTGGCATTGATACTTTTTTAGGATTACCGTCAGTAAACTCTGGTCTAAGTATTGAAATTATTAATTTCTAAAAGAAAAAGTTGATACACCTATTGCAATCCGAGCCCCTATGGTTGGACAGCAATAGGTGTTTTCAATTCTCTTAATAACTCGTTGAAAAGCAGTATCAACCATCTAATATAACAAAGGTAGCATTTTTATCCACTAAACCCATATCAGTTGAATCCGAGCCAATAATTGTTACGTGAGATTGGTTCGGATTTATTTTTATAAGTTAAAGCAATACTATGTTTTTCAGAGGTTTTGCCATGAATCAAATACTTACTTTCGATTGCTATGGGACTCTGTTGGACACAAGTCCGCTATATGAATTCATCGGTAATGCAGTGAGTTCAGAGGGTATTGAAGCGGAGAAGGCGGTTAATGTGTTTTGCGCATATGAGGACAGGCTTATGTACGGCGAAGATTTTTTGCCGTATGATACATTGTTATATGAAATCCTCTCTTACTGCGATATGGAGCTCGATACAAAAAAATTCGCTTTATTATATAATAAGCTGATAAGTGTATACAATAATTTTGAACCGTTTCCTGATGTATTACCTGCGCTGAAAAAATTAAAGGACAAAGGTTATGAGCTTGCAATAATGTCCAATTCTACGAAGAATTTCATGAAATTCCACCTTGAAAAGATGAATAATCTTTTTAATTTCGCTCTTACAGCCGATGAAGCAAAATGCTATAAACCGGAATTAGAATTTTTCAAAATGGCCGAGGATGCTTTTGAGCGGAAGGAGAAAGAACATTGTCACATTGCAAGGGGATATTGGTGGGATATAGTTCCCGCCCGTAAAATGGGGTGGGAAAGAATATGGGTCAATCGCTCTCGGTTGTCTTGCGGCAGGGACGAAGAAATGCCCTATATAACCATTACGTCGTTGTCGGAATTACCCCAGTTGAAAAAACTATAAAACACAAAGTAAAACTTTGGTCTTTTTTAAATTTTAAAAACCCCGCATGCGGGGTTTTTGTTTTACTTGCTTATTTTTTTTAATGCTTTAATAATTGCTTCCACCGTCTGGTCGAGGGTAAGCGAGTCGCAGTCGACAGTTATGTCGGCATATTTTTCATAAAGCGGAGCGCGTTCTGCATATAACTCGGCAAGCGTGGTGCCGGGTTTTTTCATGACGACGCCGCGTTTGAACAGATCCTTTCCTGCAAGCCGCCTTTCAAGCTCATTCAGACTTACCTTGATATAAACAACTTTGCCCAACGATTTCAAATGCATCATCGCTTTATCGCCGTAGACAACGCTGCCCCCGGGAGAGATTACGCACCTTTCAGCCCAAAGTTCGGAGTTTACCTTTTCCTCTATATAAATAAACCCGTCGACTCCCGCATGTTCGAGTATGTCGCATAAAAGAGCTTTCTGTTCATTCTGAATCAGAAGATCGCTGTCAATATAGCCGTAACCTATTGTTTTTGCAAGCAGGACGCCTGCCGTGCTTTTGCCCGAAGCGGGCATGCCTATAAGAATTATATTACTCATATTATAATTATATATTTAATTTTGAGCGCTGTCAATTGCGCGTGCCTTAAAAACATAATAGCGAAAAATTTTATTTTAGGTATTGATTTTTTAGCAAGCTTATTCTATAATATTTAATGGATGTTTGGTACGGGAGTAATTTTATGAACAGAGTAAAGATTACGGTTCTCAAAAAACACTTGGATAAGGAGCTCGCCGCGGAATACGGCATAGACGGATTGACCGCATGCCCGATGCTTAAAGAGGGGCAGGTGTTTTATGCCGACTATGCTAAACCCGAAGGGCTGTGCGACGAGGCGTGGAAGGCAATCTATCAGTATGTCTTTGCGCTTGCCCACGGAGCGGGTAAAGAGCTGTTCTATTACGGCGACTGGATAAAAAAGCCCGGCGTAGCCATATGCAGCTGCAACGACGGGCTGAGACCTGTAATTTTTAAACTGGAGGCGACCGACGAAATTTCTTCGATAAATTATACGCCGGTAGAATGAAGGCTCTTTATTAACTTCCCTCAGAAGGAATATGTTCACGCAACCGGGGTGAGGAAAGCTTGACGGGTGTGCTTCGCGGGAAGAGTGATTATGCTGCGTTTTTCAGATGCAGATAAGAATTTTGATAAATAAAACTATTCATTTGCTTATTCTTTAGATTTTACAGAAGAATTTAGCCATTAAATTTTAAATGAGTCTTGAAAATTCCCGACGGGTATGGTAAAATAGTTTACGGGTATGGATAATAACGACGCCGAAAAGTTATTTCATAGCGGACAAAGTTGCACCGCATACGAATTATACGGCTGCCACCCGTACGGGGAGAGCGGTTTCGTTTTTCGCGTCTGGGCTCCTCATGCGTCGTCTGTTATTCTTATCATAGAGGGTAAAGAGCAAGCCGGCATGACCCGGCTTGGCGACGGTGAAAGCTTCGAATATATTTCCTCAGTAGCGGAAAACGGGGATTTGTATGCATATAAAATCATAACCTTCGAAGGAAGGGAACTTTTAAAAAGCGACCCTTATGCCTTCAGAAGCGATTTGCCGCATTCAAAGTTTTCTAAAATCTGTACTCTTCCGCCAAGGAATAAATGGCTTGCATGCGGCGATCTGATATCGGAGCCCGTAAATATTTTCGAAGTCAACCTTTTAAGCTGGAAAAGACATGCCGACGGCAGTTATCTCTCATTTTCGGAGCTAAAGGAACAGCTTGTACCCTATGTTGCCGAAATGGGCTATACCCACGTCGAGTTCATGCCTGTTACCGAATATCCTTTCGACGGCTCATGGGGCTATCAGGTGACGGGGTATTTCAGCGTAACGGACAGGCTCGGTCCGCCAGAAGATTTTGCGGCTCTTGTCGACGCATTTCACCAAAGGGGAATAAGGGTAATTCTCGACTGGGTGCCGGCGCACTTTCCCAAAGACGACTTCGGACTGTACGAATTCGACGGTCAGCCGCTCTACGAGTGCCCTCTGTGGGACAGAATGGAGCACAGCGGCTGGGGCACGAGAAAGTTTGACTTCGGCAGAGGAGAGGTTGACAGCTTTCTTCTTTCGAGTGCGGCGTTTTTTCTCGACCGGTACGCCGTGGACGGACTGAGAGTCGACGCCGTGGCTTCAATGCTCTATCTCGACTACGACAAGGGCAGCGGACAATGGACGCCCAATAAATACGGCGATAACCGTAATCTTGAGGCGATAGAATTTATAAAAAAGTTCAACAGTTTACTGCATGAAAAATTTCCGGGTGCGATGATAGTCGCCGAGGAGTCGACGGCATACTCCGGCGTCACGACAAAAGTTGAGGACGGGGGACTCGGATTTGACTTCAAGTGGAATATGGGCTGGATGAACGACGTATTATTTTATTGCCGCCAGGACCCCTTGTACAGGCATTACCATCATCAGAAGATAACCTTTTCGATGATGTATTCTTTGAACGAAAGGTACATTCTGCCCCTTTCCCACGACGAAGTCGTGCACGTAAAGGGTGCAATAGTAAATAAATTCCCCGGAGAATATGCGGACAAGTTCGCGGGCGAAAGGGGAATGCTCGGCTTTATGTATGCCCATCCAGGTAAAAAACTCAATTTCATGGGGTATGAAGTTGCGCAGTTTGCCGAATGGGACTATACAAAATCTGTAGATTATTTTCTCACTAAATTTGAAAAGCACGCAAAGATGCAGATCTTTGTAAAATATTTAAACGAACTCTACAAAAGCTGTCCTCCGCTCTATGAGGTGGAGACCGACTGGAAGGGTTTTGAATGGCTGGTTGTTGACGACGTAATAAACAACGTGCTCGCCTTCAACCGCTACGACAATGAGGGGAACTCCCTACTTTGCGTAGTCAACTTTTCGGGCATAGACCAGCCGGATTACCGTTTTGGTCAGCATAAGGGCAAATACCGTCTTGTGCTTGACAGCGACAAAAAAAGGTTTGGCGGCGATGGCAAATTCAAAAAGCGCGTGCTGACAACAAAGAAACAGCCAAGTCACGGCAAGGAGTATTCGGTGACTTTAGATATTCCAAAGCTGGCTTGTTTGTATTTTATAAAAGAAAAATAATTTATTGGGGGATTTTGCAATGCTCAGAAAAAAAGAATGCGTGGCAATGTTACTTGCGGGCGGACAGGGCAGCAGACTGTACGCCTTGACGAGCAACATAGCCAAACCCGCAGTTTGCTTTGGCGCCAAGTACAGAATTATCGACTTTCCGCTTTCGAACTGCATCAACTCGGGTATCGACACCGTAGGCGTTTTGACGCAGTACCAGCCCTTGATCTTAAACGAGTATGTGGGCAACGGTCAGCCGTGGGACCTTGACAGGACCTTCGGCGGCGTACATATTCTTTCGCCATACGAGGCAAAGACGGACACGTCCTGGTACAAGGGAACGGCAAACGCCATCTACCAGAACATAAGGTTCATGAAAATGTATGACCCCGAGTATGTGCTCATTCTTTCGGGCGACCACATCTACAAGATGGACTACGACAAGATGCTTGAAGCACACAAGGCGGCGGGCGCCGATTGCACGATCGCGTGCATGAAAGTGCCCATGAAAGAAGCTTCGCGTTTCGGTATTCTGAACACTAACCCCGACGGAACCATCTATGAATTCGAAGAAAAGCCCAAGCAGCCCAAGAGCGATCTGGCTTCGATGGGAATCTATATCTTCACGGCTTCCAAACTCTTCAAATATCTCGAGCTTGACGAAAAAGACCCCAAATCGGAAAAAGACTTCGGCAAAAACGTACTTCCCGCAATGCTCAACGCGGGCGAGAAGATGTATTCCTACCGCTTCGAAGGATATTGGAAGGACGTCGGCACGATAACCTCGCTTTGGGAAGCCAATATGGATTTGCTCGGCGTCGTTCCCAAGTTTGACCTGCGCGACACCGAAAGGGTAATTCATTCGAGAAGTCCTTTGGCGCCTCCCGCATACGTTGAGGGGGAGGTGGTCAATTCAATGATCGCCAACGGCTGCGAGATTGAGGGCACGGTTATAAATTCCGTAATCGGCACCAATTGCGTAATTGAAAAGGGTGCCGAGGTTAAGGACTGCGTGCTTATGGGCAACACCGTTATAAAGGCGGGAGCCAAAGTCAACTATTCAATAATCGACGAGGAAGTAAATATCGGCGAAAAAGCCGTCGTCGGCGACGTTATTGAAAAAGCAAGTAAGCTCGAAGGCAAGACCGGCGGAATTACCGTGCTCGGCAGAGGCATAACCGTGGGCAAGGGCAAAACCGTCCCTGCGGGCGAAATAGTCGATAAAAATGTGTGAGGGAGGAAAGAAACATGGCTTCGACAGTTGGCGTTATTTTTTCAAGCGTAAATGATGAAAACGTACCCGAATTAACCAAGGTCAGATCCAAGGGTTCCATCCCTTACGGAGGGCGCTACCGCCTGGTTGACTTTGCTCTTTCGTGCATGGTCAATTCGGGCATTACGACGGTGGGTATGATAACAAAAAATAACTACCAGTCTCTTATGGACCATCTCGGCTCCGGCAAGGAGTGGGATCTGGCGAGGAAGGAGGGAGGGCTTATTCTTCTGCCTCCCTACAGCGATGAGAGCGAAATGTTGTACCGCAACCGTCTGGAAGGGCTTAAGGGCTCTTCGGCATTCCTAAAAAAATGCAAAGAAGATTTTGTAGTCGTTGCCGACAGCGACGCTGTTTATAAGCTCGACTACAGCAAGGTTATAGAGGAACATGTTAAAACAAACGCTGACCTTACGCTCGTATATCATGAGCACGAGTGCGGCGAAGTAAATTCCTACATGATGTTCGAAACGGACGGCAGCGGAAAAATCGTGTCCATCGACGTAAACCAAAAGAGTAGCGGCGTGCGCAAGCATTACATAAATGTTTTCGTCGCCCGCACGTCATATCTTTTAAGCCTTATCCAGACCGCCATCGCGCGCGGCTATTCAAGCTTTTCGGGCGATATCCTCGTCCCCGCCGCAAAGATGGGCAACATCTACGGCTATAAGTACGACGGCTATTATCAGGCGATAGACTCTTTGGAATCCTATTTCAAAGCGAACATGGATCTTCTGAATAAGAGTGTCCGCACAGAGCTTTTCGGCGACAGGGACATCTACACCAAGGTCAACGACGCTCCTCCCGCGAAATTTACGGGCAGCGCAAAAGTAGTCAATTCGCTCGTTCACGACGGCTGTCTCATAGAGGGCACGGTTGAAAACTGCATTCTCTTCCGCGGCGTTAAAGTCGGCAAGGGGGCAGTACTTAAAAACTGCATTATAATGAGCGAGAATTTTATCGGAGACGACTGCAACCTTTCGTATGTCGTAAGCGATAAGGATGTCGCCATAGGCAACGGAACGACCCTTGCAGGTTGCGCCAAAAAACCTTATTTCATAAATAAAGGCACTCACATTTAATTATACAAAAAAAGGGGGATAACATATAATGGCAACAGCAAAGACAACGACAAAGAGACCGGTCGCAAGGAAACCCAAAACGACGGCTGCCGCACCCGCCGTGCCCGGAAAGCGCAAGATACTTTTTGTGGCATCGGAGTGCACGCCATACATTGTCACGGGAGGGCTTGCCGAAGTTATCGGATCTCTCTCGAAGGCGCTTGCGGCTTCGGGCAAGTTCGACGTAAGGGTGGTAATTCCCCTATATTCGGATATAAAGAAGGAATACAGAGATAAATTTACCTTCCTCGGCAATATCTATGTTCACCTTGCGTGGAGAAATCAATACTGCGGTATTTTCTCCTATGAGCAGGACGGCGTGATATTCTATTTCCTTGACAACGAATTCTATTTCAAGCGCCCCGGCTGCTACGGATATTTTGACGACGGCGAGAGGTTTGCATTCTTCTCGAGGGCTGTGCTTGAAATTATGCCATTCCTGAATTTCTATCCCGAAGTAATGCACTGCCACGACTGGCAGTCCGCGCTTGCGGCAATTTATCTTAAAACAAACTATTGCTTCAGGCAGGAGTATCAGTTTATAAGAGCGTTGTTCACCATTCACAATATTGAATATCAGGGACAATATTCTCTGGATATACTGTCGTCTTTGTTTGACATTTACGGAAAATATCAGTATCTTGTAGAGTACAACAACTCCATAAATCTCATGAAGGGCGCCATCGAGTGCTGCGAAAGGTTCTCGACCGTTTCACCCAGATACGCGGAGGAGATCAAGGATCCTTATTTTGCTCACGGGCTCGACCCTATTGTACGGCGCAACGAATTCAAACTTACGGGTATACTCAACGGTATAGACGACGTCGGCTACAATCCCCAGCACGACACCCACATCTTTGCCAACTACACACCCGAGGACATGAGTAACAAGGCTGTGTGCAAGGCTGAACTTCAGAAGATGCTCAATCTTCCCGTCAAGTCAGATACGCCTGTCATTTCGATGATTTCGCGCCTTGTTTCACATAAGGGATTTGACCTCGTGCTCAATATTATCGAGGAGCTTTTGCAGAGCGACGTCCAGTTTGTTGTACTCGGCACGGGCGATTCCCACTACGAAGGGTTCTTCAAGGATCTTGCAAGAAGGTATCCCGAAAAGATGAGCGTACAGATAATGTTCAACAACGATTTGTCGCGCAAAATTTATTCGGGCTCGGATATTTTCCTGATGCCCTCAAAGTCGGAACCCTGCGGGCTTTCCCAGATGATTGCGTGCAGATACGCAACAGTTCCCATAGTAAGGGAAACGGGCGGTCTGTACGATTCTATCAAGCCCCTTCAGAACGGCTATACATTTACAAACTACAACGCACATGACATGCTCTATGTAATAAGGCAGGCAATGGAGGACTATAAAAACAAGGAGACGTGGTCGCAACTCATGTACAGAGCGGCTACGACCGACTTCAGCTGGACCAATTCGGCAAAGCAGTACGAAGCGTTGTATCTTGACATGCTCAAATAATTTTACTTATATACAGGAGATTTTTTAATGGCAACAACTATTACCGAAAAAGAAGTCAGGGATCTCGTCAAAGGCAAACTCGCCCGCTATTACGGAGTGAGCCCCGCCGAAGCGACGAAAGACCAGATTTATAAGGCTGTCGTAATGAGCGTAAGGGATATACTTTTGCAGAAGCGTCAGCTCTTTTCCAAAAAGGTAAAGGCAAAACGGGCTAAGAGAGTATATTACCTGTGCATGGAATTCCTGCTCGGTCGCTCGCTTAAAAACAGTCTTTACAATTTAAGCGCAACAGATACGTTCAAAAAGGTTCTTGACGGATTCGGAGTTGAACTTGACGAGCTTTACGAAATGGAACCTGACGCGGGTTTGGGTAATGGTGGTCTCGGCAGACTTGCCGCATGCTTTATGGATGCACTCGCTACGGGCAATTATCCCGCAATGGGGTACTCGCTGAGGTATGAATACGGTCTGTTCAAACAAAAAATAATCGACGGTTGGCAGACCGAGCTGCCCGACGTGTGGCTTCCCGGCGGCGAAGCGTGGCTTACGCAGCGTTCGGATAAATCCTATCTCGTCCGCTTTGGCGGCAGGGTAGAGGAAAAGTGGGCTGAAAACGGCATGGAAATAACCTATATCGACAGTCAGGACGTCGAGGCGGTGGCGTACGATATGATGATTTCCGGTAAGGACAGCGACGCGGTATCAGTGCTCAGGCTCTGGAAGGCGAAGCCCGTGCAGGACTTCAACATGAAGCTATTCTCCCAGGGCGACTACTATCAGGCAATGGTGGAGGATAACGACGCCGACGTGCTTACGAAGGTGCTCTATCCCGCAGACAACCATGTGAACGGCAAGGCGCTGAGGCTTAAACAGCAGTATTTCCTTTGCTCGGCTTCAATCCAGAACATTATAAGCGACCACAGGCGCAGATACGGAGATTTGAGAGATCTTCCCAAGCTCGCCGCAATTCACCTCAACGATACTCACCCTGCAATGGCTATAGCGGAGCTGATGAGAATTCTTGTCGACGAGTACTATTACAAGTGGGAAGAGGCATGGGCAATAACGACTGCTTCGTGTGCGTACACAAACCACACCGTACTTGCCGAAGCGCTCGAGACATGGCAGGAAGATCTCGTTGAAAGAACCGTGCCCAGAATTCATTCCATTATAAAGGAAATCAACAGAAGATTGTGCGAAGAGCTCTGGAACAGGTTCCCCGGCGAATGGGCGAAAATTTCGCGCATGTCGATAATCGAACATGACCGCGTCAAGATGGCAAACCTTTCTGTCTACGGCAGTCACAGCGTTAACGGCGTTGCCGCCCTTCACAGTGATATTATCAAAAAATCGATTTTCAAAGACTATTACGAATTTACTCCCGAAAAGTTTACAAACGTGACGAACGGCATTGCCTACAGAAGATGGCTTTGTCAGGCAAACCCCGAGCTTACGAGTCTGCTTGTGGAGTGCATAGGCGACGGATTCGTGCATGACAGCATGAAGCTTGCCGAGTTCAAGAAATTTGAAGACGATAAAACAGTTCTTGCAAGGCTTGAAGAAATTAAGGCGGTAAAAAAGCAGCAGTTCGCAGACTATGCCTATAAAAAACAGGGCTTTGTGATTGACCCCAAGTCAATTTTCGACACACAGGCAAAGAGATTGCACGAATACAAGCGCCAGCTTTTGAACGCACTCAATATTATCGATACCTACCTCGACCTGCGTGACAACCCCGACATGAATATCCAGCCCAAGACTTATATCTTCGGAGCGAAGGCTGCGCCCGGATATTCAATGGCAAAGCAGATTATCAAGCTTATCAATTTCCTCTCCGAAGAAATCAGGAAGGATAAAAAGATCAACGAAAAACTCAACGTCGTATACATGGAAGACTACAACGTCACTATGTCGGAAATCCTGATGCCGGCTTCTGAAATCTCTGAACAGATTTCTCTTGCAGGCAAAGAAGCGAGCGGCACCGGCAACATGAAGTTCATGATAAACGGCGCTCTCACAATCGGCACGCTCGACGGCGCCAACGTAGAGATGGCAGAGGCTGTGGGGGATGAAAATATCTTTATCTTTGGTCACAAGTCAAACGAGGTGGACGATATCTGGCGCTCGGGCTACAGTTCAAGCAAATATTATAACGAATCACCCAGACTTCGCAGAATAATAGAAGCACTTATAATCGGCTTTAACGGGCAATCGTTCTCCGACATGGCGAACTATCTGCTGACAGGTTCGCCCGTAGCCGACCCTTACATGTGCATGGCTGATTTTACGTCATATAGTAAGACGCAAAAGGAGCTTTCAGATTTGTATGTAAACGACAAGATGAAGTGGAATCAGATTTCGCTCCGCAATATTGCTGCCGCGGGTTACTTTGCCGCAGACAGAAGCATTAAGGAGTATGCTGAAAATATCTGGAATCTCAAACCCCTCAATAAATAATCTAACTTAATCAAAAAGCGGGCAAAATAGCCCGCTTTTTGATTGAAATATAAATTAATCAATAGTACTATGTGTGACATAATTGATAATATAGTCGCATTTATAAGGTTTATTCGTCTGAAAAAATAGCAGATAAAAGTCATTCGGCTGCGATAAAAGCAAGGGTAAAGCTTGCAAAAAATTGGCACGTATGGAATTTGTTTTTCAAGCTTCAGAACAGTTCGACAGCCAACAATGGGTTAAAATCCGTTAATTTAATTAAAACATCGATTTTGACGGTGTTTCAACGAAATTAAAGCGATTTGCTGCTAAATTTCTGCAGTGCAACATGTAATAAATAAATCGCATCAAATTATTCCGATAAATCAATCTGCACCCTGAACTTTTACAGCTCTGCACAGAATTTATTTGGCGACTTAAATCCTATTTAATGTAAAACTAAATTACCGGGACGCGTCCATACAAAATTTTTCAAGTAGTTTAAGCAAAGTTTCGTAGATATATTATTGATTCTGTCTGACCTAAGTC
>CALVMP010000050.1 GCA_944346655.1 uncultured Clostridia bacterium | reverse complement strand
GGCGAGTACGAAAACATAATCCTTTCGTGGGTCATGCACGAGCAGAGCATTATAGATTGCATTTTGTCGCGGCTCAACCTCGACGGCGTATCCGTGACGTGCATAACGCTTACATGTTCGGAGGAACAATTGGTAAAGCGGCTTGAAAAGGATATAGCCGAGGGATTGCGCGCTCCCGACGTCATTGACCGCGCAGTTGAAAGATTGAAGGCGGCGCAGCTTGTTTCCGCAATAAAGATGGATACGACAGATAAAACCGCCTTGCAGGTTGCAGACGGAATTTTAAATATTTTATCATAATAATCTTAATAATAACCCCCGCAAGCTTTCGCTTGCGGGGGTTATATTATAATATAGTTAATACAAATAATACAGATAATACAAGATTCTTGAACTAAAACGGACTACAGATAATACAGATTTTGGCGAATTGAGAATTTGTTTAATACAGTTAGTACAATTGAATGGCGTCGGAGGGGAGGGGAAAGCTGTTTGAAAGCTCGGCGCGGATAATAATGTGGTCGTCGTGGTAAGTGCGGTGGGGTATAACGTATACGCGGGCGTTGGGGTATAGCTTTGCAACTTCGTCGGTGAGCTCCTTCCACGAAAACAACCTTTCGGCAATGGCGGCGTTCATATCTATCGTCACCACCCTGTTGCCCTTGGACAGGGTGTCCAAAAGGTGCGCCCGCATTTTTAAAAGAATAAATTCGGGCACAAAGGCGGCTCCCGCGCCCCCGCAGTAGCGGCAGGGTTTTGTAAGCTGCGAAACGACCGAAGGACCCGTGCGCTTGCGCGTGAATTCGACGAGCCCGAACTTGGACATGGGTAAAACATTGCACTTGGTCTTGTCGTTTTCCAGCGCCCTTTCAAGCTCCTCCACAATGGCTGCGCGGTGCTTTTCGTCCTCCATGTCTATAAAGTCGACTACGACTATGCCGCCTATATTTCTGAGTTTTACCTGCCTTGCAATCTCCCGTGCGGCTAAAATGTTCGTGTAGTATACGGTGTGTTCAAGGCTGTCGTCGCCCGTAAATTTTCCCGTGTTCACGTCTATAACTGTCAGCGCCTCCGTCTTTTCGATGACGAGGTAGCCGCCGTTGTCCAGCGCAACTTTTGGCGACGCCATCTCAAGAATCTGTTCGGTCAGCCCGAGGTCGTAAAACATGTCGGTGCCATTGTCGTGCAGTTCGACTGCCCTCACCCTGGCGCCCGTGACCTTTACAATTTCCCGTATCTTTTCATAAACAAAGGAGTTGCCCACGCACACCTTTTCGACGTCCGAAAGAAGGGTGTCCCTCAGAACGCGCATAAAAAGGGGATAGTCGGTGTATAAAATGCTGCCCACGGGCAATTTTTTGAATTTATCGGCGATTGCGCGGTACATTCTGCGGTAATAGTTTATCTCGGTTTCCGCCTGTTTGCGGTTGGCGTATGGCGCGGCGGTGCGGACAATCATGCCCTCGGAACCTTTGCACATCCGCGAAGCGGTAAAAAGCAGGTTTTTTCTCAGCTCAGGGTCGTGAATTTTGCGCGAAACGCCTATAAAGGGCGTGCAGGGCATGTAGATAGTGTATTTGCCCACGAAGGAGAGCGCCGTCGTGACCTTTGCCCCCTTCTTTCCTACGGGAGCCTTTACCACCTGAACGAGAATTTCATCGCCCGCTTTTAAGTGGAGCTCTGCGGGGATATCGACGTCGCCCCCGTCGTACTTGCCCTTGTCGGGAAAGAGATCCTCGACAGAGAGATAGCAGTTGCGCTCGAGCCCGCAGTTTACGAAAGCCGCCTGCATGCCGTTCAGAACGTCGGTGACCTTGCCTTTGTATATGTTGCCGATGATGTTTACGCGGTTTTTGGACTCATAGTTGAACTCGGTGATCTTTCCGTCCTCAACCATGGCGTACGATTCCATGCCGCAAAAGCTGTCGAAGTAGAGCGTTTTTTTGCCCATATGTAAAAATCCTTAAAAATTTTATTAAACGAACTCATCGCCGCTCATTATCGAGGCGGTCTTTATAATATCTTCGGCGTGTCCGCCGAACCTTTTTTCAAGGTAGGAGCAGAACAGGTCGGGGCGCAGGTTGTTTTCACCGCAGCCGAGGGTGAATAAAAGCCTGTCGCCCCGGCGTTCAACGGTATATATCCTGGGGCGAATGTCTACCTCCCGTCCGCGCAGGTCGGTTATGACGATGCTTTTTTCGGATAAAAAATTATCAATGTCAAAGGGCTGTATTCCTTCCGCGGTATATGTGCACTTTACTATGCAGTTGGCGTAGTTGGGGTTTTCCTTTACATAAGCCCATTTTGTAACCTTTACGCCGTCAGGCGAGCGGGAGTTGAACGCCTCCATGAAATCGCCTGCAAACGTACTCTCCACGGCGCCGTATTCAGCCACGGATTTAATGCCCGTGCCGAGGGGGTTGTTTAAAAATATGCGCGGGTGCGCATGGTATCCCCCCGAATATGCCACGTCTATGTCAGCCCTGCGCATGGTGCGGTATATGTGGCGCAGCAGGTCGAGGTGTGAAAGGTACTCCGCGCCGTCCGTCTTTGTATACTTAAAGGCTATCATATCTCCCCCCTTGCGGCAGGGCACTTTTTCTGCAAGCCGCAGCCCGAGCAGGCATTTTTGCAGCTGCCCGTAACCACACCCGAATACGCCCTCTGCCTCTCGCGCGCAAAGAATTTTTTGTCTATGCCTATATCTATAAAATCCCAGGGCAAAATCTCGTCCGTGCCCCGTTCGCGGGTATATATGCCGGGGTCAACGCCGCATTCTTCAAACGCCTGTTCCCATAAATCCTTTTTAAGTTCCTTCGTCCACCCGTCAAAGCGGCAGCCGAGGCGGTACGCCCTCTCTAAAACGGGCGCAAGTTTTCTGTCGCCGCGGGCAAATACGGCTTCGAGGCGGGAGGTAAAGTAGTCGCTCCAGCTTAAAGTTACGCCCTTTATGTACAGCGTTTGTTTAAGGATATTCTGCTTCCTTTCCACCTCTTCGCCCGTGCACTGCGCCTCCCACTGGAAGGGAGTAAAGGGCTTTGGTATGAAGGTGGAAACGGACACCGAAATGCGCAGCGATTTTGCCCGTTTCTTTCTGCCGTACGCGCTCTTTATAAGGTCGCATATGCGGCGTATGGCTTTAAGGTCGTCGTCGTTTTCGGTGGGCAGACCGAGCATGAAATAGAGTTTGACCGCGGAATATCCTATGTCGAACGCGCTTTCGGCGGCGGAGAGTATCTCCTCTTCGGTTATGTCCTTGTTTATAACGTCCCTCAGCCGCTGGCTGCCCGCCTCGGGGGCGAACGTCAAAGAGATTTTTCGCGCGTCCTGCGCAAACTCCGAGTCGAACGAGTCCACCCTCAGCGAGGGCAGGGCGAGAGTAACGCCCTCGGGCAGGCTCCCTTTAAGGCTCCTTAAGAGTTCGCGCAAATGGGGATAGTCGCCCGTCGAAAGGGAGTTCAGGCTCACTTCGTCATAGCCCGTCGAAGCTATCAGCGAGCAGGCTTGCCTCGTCAGAGTCTCCACCGAGCGCTGCCGCACGGGGCGGTATATAAAGCCCGCCTGGCAGAACCTGCAGCCGCGGTAGCAGCCGCGCATGACCTCTATTATCGAGCGGTCGAAAACGCTCTCGCAGTTGGGCACGGGCTGGCTTGAAGGAAAGATTGCATTATCGAGGTCGCAAACTATCGCCCTGCGGGGTTTAAAATTGCTTTCAAAGCCGCATATGTGCCCCTCTTTGTCGTATTTCACCTCCATGAGCGCGGGTACGTAAACGCCCTCGAGCTCAGCCGCCCTGCGGTAAAATTCCTCCGTCGCCCCTCCGCATTCGAGGTATATGCCCGCCACGTCGGCGTCGACGCTCTCGCCGTCGCCTATGAACACTATGTCTACAAAGTCGGCAAGCGGCTCGGGGTTTACGGCACACGGTCCGCCCACGGCTATCACGGGGTACTTTTTGCCCGCGCGGTCTGCCCGCCTTAAAGGTATGCCCGCAAGGTCGAGCATATACAGAAGGTTTGTGTAGCACAGCTCGAACTGAAGGGAAAAGCCTATCATGTCGAATTCTGCAAGCGGCTTTTTGAGAGCGAGGGAGTAGAGGGGCACGCCCGCCGCCTTTATGGCGTCGCCGAAGTCGGTGTAGGGCGCAAAACAGTAGTCGGCGGCATAGCCTCTTTTTATAAAGCTTTCGGCAACAATCTTTATGCCGAGGTTGCTCATGCCCACCTCGTACAGGTCGGGAAACGCCATGCAGAAATAAAAGGGCGAAGGGGGGCACTTCACCTCGCCGTACTCCCCGCCCGTATAGCGCGATGGCTTTTCCACCTTCAAAAGTATATCTTTAAGCTCGTCTATGTTCACAGTCATACGTTTAAAGTATAGCATAAAAAATTTATTTATCAAGCTCAATTGTGTTTAAATTTCAAAAAATGCCCGAAGCTTTCAAAAATGCAGTCATTAGCATTGACAAACGCCCGCACATTTGCTAAAATATCAAGGTAATATTTTATATATTTCAGGAGTGATAAAGATGGTAAAATACGAATTTAAAGGCATTACTTGCGAACAGCTTTCCTTCAAGCTCAACAGGGTAAGGCTCGAGCCCAACCAGAGGCTGGACATCAAGCCCCAGTTTTCCCGCCAGGTAAGAAAGGCTAACGATAACCCCAAGCTCATGTTTGTCAACCTCAAGGTTGCCGTGCTTACAACCGAAGAGGAGCCCAAGCCCTTCGATATAGAGGTCTCCGTCGTCGGCATATACGAGCTCGCCGAGGAAGTCGACGCAGCCGCAGAGAGGGATTTTGTGATAGAAGCGACGGCTATGCTCTATCCCTATCTCCGCTCCATGGTCACCAACCTCACGGCTCAGGCATATATCCAGCCTTTGAACCTGCCCGTAATCAACGGACCAATCTTCCCCGAGGACAGGGACACCTACGCCTTCAGCGTAAATTGATTTAAAAAACTATCAACCCTCCCCCGCAGTTTCGCCTGCGGGGGAGATATTGTATATTCGGGGCGGAAGGCAGCTTTACTATTATATAATAAAAGGACAAATTTCTTTAAAATGTGCCCTTAAATTAATTGACAAGTTGCAATTTTAATGCTAATATCTATTACACACACCGGAACGGGGTGTAATTTTTTTGTACGGAGTTTTCCAAAATGAAGGCATCAACAAGAACAAAGATCACGTTCGAGTGCACAGAATGCAAGCGCAGAAACTACGACAGCTATAAAAATAAGCGCAACGATCCCGACAGGCTTACCATTTCCAAGTACTGCCCTTTCTGCAAAAAGCACACAGAACACAAGGAAACCAAGTAATTTAAGTTTTTTTGCGGTATTAAAGGAGTTAATATGGCAAACAAAAATGAAGCCAAAAAGCCCAACATTTTTGTAAGAATGGGCAAAAAGCTCAAGGAGACCTTTTCCGAACTCAAAAGGGTAACATGGCCCACCTTTCCCAAGGTGGTCAAGTCCACGTGCGTCGTTTTGGGCGTAGTCGTGGTATTCCTGCTCGTGGTCACGGGCATCAACCAGCTCTTCCAGTTCCTCCTGGAACTGCTCACGGGCATAGGAGGCTGAAACGCTTATGGCAGACGTTCGGGAACAGCCCTGCTGGTATATACTGCACACCTACTCGGGCTATGAAATGATGGTCAAGGATTCTCTGTTCAGGCTTGTTGAAAACAACAACCTTCAGGATCAGATCTTTGACGTCAAAATCCCCATGGAGCAGACCATAGAGGAAAAGAACGGCAAGCGCAAACTGGTCGAGCGCAAGCTTTTACCCTGCTATGTTTTTATAAAGATGATCTACTCCAACCAGCTTTGGTATCTCGTCACCAACACGAGGGGCGTAACAGGCTTCGTCGGTCCCCAGGGCAGACCCATCCCCATGAAGGATGAAGAGATAAGAAAGATGAGGCTCGAAGAGGTCGTGGTCGACGCCGACTTCAAGGTGGGCGACACCGTAAACATAGACGCCGGTCCCCTTGCGGGCTTCGACGGCGTTATAACCGAGCTCAACGATCTCGCCCAGAAGGCAAAGGTCAACATTCAGATGTTCGGCCGCTCGACCGACGTCGAGGTGGAGTATATCCAGATAAAGAAGATAGACCCGCCCGCAAGCGAAGGTTAAGCGCAAGTTGAGCGGCACATATATGCCGTTCAATGTAATTTTGCGATTTATAAAAGATTAAGGCAAGATATTCTTGTGTTAATAAAAGTGGGAGAGCGTATTAAATCTCTTTCATGGTACGTTCGTTTTTACCACTTCGGAGGATTTTAAAAATGGCAAAGAAAATCACCGCGGTCGTAAAGCTCCAGCTTCCCGCAGGTAAAGCCACACCCGCACCCCCCGTAGGTTCCACTCTCGGTCCCCACGGAATCAACATTCCCGGCTTTACAAAGGAATTCAACGCTAAAACCGCATCCCAGGCAGGGCTCATAATTCCCTGCGTAGTAACCATCTATCAGGACAGAAGCTTCACCTTTGTCTTAAAGACGCCCCCCACGCCCGTGCTCATCAAAAAGGCGCTGGGCATCGAAACTGCTTCCGCACGCCCCAACAGGGACAAGGTAGGCATGCTCACCAAGGCTCAGGTTGAAGAGATTGCAAAGACCAAAATGCCCGATTTAAACTGCACGGATTTAGAGATGGCAAAGTCGATGGTCAAGGGCACCGCGCGCTCCATGGGCGTCACGGTGGAGGAATAAGGCAGGAGGTACGCATAGATGAAAGTCGGAAAGAAGTACGCTGAAAGCGTTAAATCCTATGACCACTTAAAGGCATACGACCTCACCGAGGCCGTTAACCTCGTTCTCTCGACCGCAAAAGCTAAGTTCGACGAAACAATCGAACTTCACGTCCGTCTGGGCGTAGACCCCCGCCAGGCAGATCAGCAGGTGCGCGGCGTTCTCGTTCTTCCCAACGGTACCGGTAAGGACAAGAAGGTTCTCGTCATCGCCAAGGGCGACAAGGCAGACCAGGCTCAGGCTGCGGGCGCCGATTACGTAGGCGCAGAGGAGACCATCCAGCGCATTCAGAAGGACAACTGGTTCGATTTCGACGTAATGATCACCACGCCCGACATGATGGGCGTCGTCGGACGCATCGGCCGTATCCTCGGTCCCAAGGGCTTGATGCCCAACCCCAAGAGCGGCACCGTTACAATGGACGTCGTAAAGGCTGTAAAGGAAGTTAAAGCAGGTAAGGTTGAGTACCGTCTCGACAAAACCGCCATCATTCACTGCCCCATCGGCAAAAAGTCGTTCGGCGCGGAAAAGATTGCAGAAAACTTCAACGCGCTCATGGACGCCATCGTCAAGGCGAAGCCCGCCACCGCAAAGGGACAGTATATAAAGAGCGTTACCATCGCCTCCACAATGGGTCCCGGCGTTAAAGTTTACTACAACAAGGGTTAATCAAAAAACTCCGCTTTCGCGGAGTTTTTTAATAATTTATATAAAATAATCTCCCCGAATTTGAGATTTCGGGGAGATTATTTTTGTTGGTGAATGCGAAAGAACGCATGATATTACGGGGGCAATTATTTGTTGCCGGGGTCTACCTCGTCCATGGTTATCTGCTCAGCGGGGGCGGTTTTAAGGGGCAGGTCTCTGCTGTACAGCACCTTTAAAAGTATGGGCGTCAGAATGGAGGAGATGAGGATTAAAAGCACGGTCATTATCATGAACTCGCCGCCCAGCGCGTTTGCGCCGAGGGTGGGAGATGTGACCGTCTGGGTGACGATGAGCGCAACCTCGCCGCGCGCCATCATGCCCACACCGCCTATGGCGCTCTCCTTCCAGCTGTAGCCGAACGCCTTCGCCACGCCGCCGCAACCTATAATTTTGCCTATGAGCCCCATAAGCACGGCAAGCAGTGCAAACAGTATCATGGTTCCGCCCACGCCTTCGAAGTTGATGTTGCTTATGCCTATATTTGCAAAGAACATGGGCGCGAATATCGTGTACACGGTCACATTGATTTTGGAGTCGACGTACTCCGTCTGGCGGTGCACGGTGGCAAGCACTATGCCCGCAAGGAAGGCGCCCGTTATGTCGGCAACGCCGAAAATTTCCTCGGCGACCCAGCTGTAGATAAAGCATACTACGAGGGAGAACACTGGCAGCCTGTGGGTGTGGGGCCATCTGTCCTCCAGCCATTTGAACAGCTTGTTTATGCCGATGCCCGCGACGATCGCCACGATGAAGAAGGCGATTATCATTATTATGGTGCCGTATATAGTCGATTTAAATGCCTCGAACCCGTTTTCCGCAACGACGGTGCCCTGGCGGGCGATGCTTGTGACAATGGACAGTACGACTATGCCTATAACATCGTCGATTACCGCAGCCGACACTATGGTGGTGCCGAGCTTTGTATTTATCTTGCCCAGCTCCTTCAGGACGGATACGGTTATCGCCACGCTGGTTGCGGTGAGTATGGTGCCTATGAATACGCAGCGGTATATGTTTTCGACGCCAAGACCTATGTCCCCGAAGGGCAGGCTTATGAGAATGCCCAGTCCCATGGGTACGATTACGCCCACGGTAGCCATCAGCACGCTGGCAAGCCCCGTGTGCTTTATGTCCTCGATGTTCGTCTCAAGCCCTGCCGAGAACATTATAAGTATTACGCCTATTTTGGAGAGAACGGATACGACCTCGTTGTTTCCCGCGCTGCCTTCCAATGTAAACAGGGTGTTGTAAGCCCCGTCCTCGAAGCCTATCAGCGAAAACCCGCAGAACTGGCCGAATATTGCCGGTCCTATGACGATGCCGGCTATTATGTAGCCGAGCACTTCGGGCAACTTGATTCTTCGGAAGAGCAGGCCGAACAGCTTCGTAAAGAGTAAAACGATGGCTACAATCATGACGTAGCCGAGGGGTGTGTTTACGTAAAACATTGCAAGCTCTCACATAAAATTTTGTATTCCTTTCGGAACCGCATATATTATAGCACCCGTTTTTTATTTTGCAAGCGTTTTGCGGCTTTCTCTAAAAAAATACTGCGCCGTGCAAAAACGCCGCAGTTTATGGAAATTATATACGGAATATATTTATGGTTGCGCCCGAATATATAAAGGTTCCGCCCCGTGAAATAACTTTGAGAACGGAGGGCGGGGCAGTCACCTCTATTATTGCCGCGGCAACAACCTGTTTTGCGGGGGTCGAAGCCGTAAACCCGGCTATGCCCGCGCCCGCGTTGACGGTCGTTCCGTCTAATTCAAATGTCACGGTATTGGTGACCGGCAGCGTGCCGCCTGCGGGGGCGACAAATGCTGAGTACTGCGCATAGTATATTCCCGCAGCCGAAATGGTTACGTCCGTGCCGCCGGCTTCATGGCTTAAATCTCCGCCCGCCTGTGTGCCGTTTAGATCGAACACTGCCGCGCCGCCGTCCGCTATCGGGGCGGACGGTACGGAGTAAGCCGTCAGAGCCTGCGCCTCCCCGCCCGCGGGACCCGTAGCGCCCGTAGCGCCCGTAACGCCGGTTGCGCCCGTTGTGCCTGTAGCACCCGTCGCACCCGCGGGACCCGTTGCGCCTGTCGCCCCCGTTGCTCCGGTACTGCCTGTGGCACCTGTCGCGCCTGTAACGCCGGTGGCTCCCGTCGGACCTGTTGAACCGGTGGCTCCCGTAGCCCCTGTCGCGCCCGTGATTCCCGTGACGGGGCGGTAGATAATTCTTTCAAATTCGCCGCAACACGGCGGCAGTCTGCAAAAATTCAAAGGGCGACCTCCCGTATCCGTCGTTCATACCATAATATGCGTCCTCCAATCTTTATGACACAACAAAACCCCCTCCGAAAATACGGAGGGGGTGGGGTTATTTGGTGCCGTACAGTCTGTCGCCCGCGTCGCCGAGACCGGGGAGAATGTAGCCGTGCTCGTTGAGTCCCCTGTCGAGGGTGGACACATACACGGGCACGTCGGGGTGGGCGGTTGCAACCGCCTCAATGCCCTGGGGCGCGGCGATTATGGACATGAGCTTTATCTTTTTGCAGCCCCGCTTTTTGAGCGCGTCGAGCGCGTCGCACGCCGAACCGCCCGTCGCCAGCATGGGGTCTATCAAAAACACCGTCTTGTTCTCTATGCCTTCGGGCAGCTTGCAGTAATATTCGTGCGGCTCAAGTGTGTCCTCGTCGCGGTACATGCCTATGTGACCCACCTTTGCCGTGGGGAACACCCTGTGCACGCCGTTTACCATGCCCAGCCCGGCGCGGAGTATGGGCACAATTGCAATGCTGTCCTCGGGCACCCTGTACTGGGTGGTCGTCTCGAGGGGGGTCTCCACTTGCACGGGCACGAGCTCCACGTCGCGCATGCTCTCGTAGGTCATTATGGTGGTTATCTCCTCCACGAGCTCGCGGAACTCCTTCATGCCCGTGTTCTTGTCGCGGAGTATGGATATCTTGTGCTTTATCAGGGGGTGGTCGAAGATAAATACGTTTTTAAACTGTTTCATCTTTATTCTCCCCGCTTTGCTCTTCGGCCTCTTCGCCGTCCTTCTTTTTGCCGCGTATGTTTACGAGCACGTTGGCAAGTATGCCTAAAATGAGTGCGCAGGCTATGGCGGTTACGGTGACTTCGCCGAACTGCAGTGCCATTCCGCCCACGCCCGCGATGAGTATTACGGACACGACGAACAGGTTCTTGTTGTCGTTGAGGTCGACCTTCTGAATCATTTTAAGGCCGGACACCGCTATAAAGCCGTACAGCGCCATGCATACGCCGCCCATTACACAGTCGGGAATGGTGGCGAGGAAGGTTACGAAGGGCGCTATGAACGAGGCGACTATGGCAAGGATTGTCGTAAGAAGAATGGTTATTACGGAGGCGTTGCCCGAAATTGCCACGCAGCCTATGGACTCGCCGTAGGTGGTGTTGGGGCAGCCGCCGAAGAAGGCGCCCACGATAGAGCCGACGCCGTCGCCCAAAAGGGTGCGCGAAAGTCCGGGGTCCTTCAAAAGATCTGTCTCTATTATGGAGGATATGTTCTTGTGGTCGGCAAGGTGTTCGGCAAACACGACGAACGCCACGGGGATATATGCAACGGCTATGGTGCCTATGTACGCGCCCATGTCTGCGGCGCCGTAGTCAATGTCGAACAGCCTCAAAAAGGTGAACTCGGGGTACCACTCCATCCGGGAAAACTGCGTAAAGTCTATTATCCTCAGCGCCTCGGCGCCCTCTATGTAGCTGAAGCCGGTAAAAATCGCGGCCACGACGTAGCCCGAGAGTATACCTATTATAAAGGGTATCATCTTTAAAAGCTTTTTGCCGTATATGGAGCACACTATTGTCACGGCGAGGGTGATGAGTCCGCACACCAGGCACACTATGCCGTGCACGTCCATGACGTACGCGCCCGAGGCAGGGTCGATGACGTTGCCCGCAATATTTCCCACAGCGCTTGTTGAAAGCGACAGCCCTATGAGCGCCACGGTGGGACCGATTACCACGGCGGGCATCACCTTGTCTATCCAGTCTACGCCCGCAAACTTTATTATTATGGCGATTATCACGTACACGAGACCTGCAAAGAGCGCACCGATTATCAGCCCGAAGTAGCCGAGGTACGCCACCGACGCCGCCCCCGCGAACGCCGCGGACATGGAGCCTATGAAGGCGAACGAACTGCCGAGGAAAACGGGGCTCTTGAATTTGGTGAAGAGCAGGTAGACGATAGTGCCTATGCCCGCGCCGAACAGCGCGGCGGAAATGGACATGCCGTTGCCTATTATCATGGGCACGGCAATTGTTGCCGCAAGAATTGCCAGCAACTGCTGCAGGGCAAAGAGTATCAGCCGCCCGGGGGCAGGTCTGTCCTTTACGCCGTAGATAAGTTTCATTGTAAAACTCTCCCTTCTTTGGTATTGGCGGAATTTTCACTCCGTCTTTACTACTATATCACAATATTTTCAATGTTGCAACCCAACTTAATAAAGGCGGCAAAAAGTTTTTTCGGCAAAATCCCGTCCCCAACGCAATAAAAAAGCCCCGCCGCCGCAACGGGTGCGGGGCGGGGCAGGTGGGTCAGTCTATCTGTATGTCCAGCCGTTTGATTTTTTCGATCAGCACCTCCTCCTCGGAGGGTGCGTCCTCGGCGCTTTCGATTTTTCTTCTCAGCTCCAGCATTTCGGCGTCGGTGCGGGCGATTACGTCGGCGCATTCCTTAAGCCGTGCGACCACCTCGTCCTGCGCGGGGAGTTCGCGTTTATACTTTATCTGGTGTTCGAGGCTCGCCCAGAAGTCCATTGCGATTGTCCGTATCTGCACTTCAACGTTTACCTCCCTCTTGCCGTCCGAA
>CALVMP010000049.1 GCA_944346655.1 uncultured Clostridia bacterium | reverse complement strand
CGCCGATGGCACCGAGGGCGGCGAGCACCTCTCTCCCCCACTTTTCGGGCTCTTCGAATATGGGCGAGTGGGCGGACGAGTCAAAGGATATCCATGCCTTGTAAGGGGCACTTAGACTGCCGAACCACTCCCCGGCTATGGCGGTCGGCGTGTTGTAGTCGTGGTCGCCCTGCGTGACGATTAAGGGGACTTTAAGCGAGGTGACTGACAAAAAGCTGACGGACACAATGTCGTTCCACAGCGTTTTTGAAAGATACAGCCCGCCCTTTGCGTAGGCGGGAATATCGCGCAGGCGGTATTCCTTTGTCTTAAGAAGGGGCACGAGCAGCGAACGGATCATGCCCTCGCGCTTTTTATATGTGCCGCCGCCGTACTTTGAAAGATAGTCGCGCTGGGTCATCATCGCCTTGTCGGATGGATACCTTCCGTCCTTCGGGCAGATGGGTTCGAGCCTTGAAACCGCCTTTTTGTCGCCCAGTTCCCTTGCCCGGGCGAGACAGAAGTTGTACGACTGCAGCTCGTTTTCGGCGCCGTCTATGAACATGCCCTGGGCGATATACGCAGAGATTTTCTGCGGACAGCGCAGGGCGAGCTTGGTCCCGATAACCGTGCCCCAGCTGTGCCCGGCGATTATCACCTTTTCGACCCCGAAAGAGTCGCGCAGGTAGTCGATTACCGCCTCGGCGTCGTCGACGTAGGTCTCGACCGAAAGCTGCTGTTTTTTTATGGAGCGGTTATAGCTCTTGCCCGAGCCGCGCTGGTCCCAGCACACCATGGTGTAGTACCGCGCGAGATCCGACTGGTTTGAAAGGACGAGGTGCCTGTCGCACACTCCCGGTCCTCCGTGCAGAAACAAAATGACGGGCAGCCCGCGCTCCGCCGCGCGTATGCGGATATTCTGTCTGTCGCCGTTTACCTCTATGGTGCGCTGTTCGTCAATCAAATAATTTTGCATTTTTAATCTCCTCAGTGAGCTCGTCGAGCCGCCTTTCCATGGCGGCGCTGCGCGAGGGCGCGGGACGGCGGATATATCTTCCGCGGACAAACATGCAATGTATGGAACGCAGGGCGGACAGGTCGTCGCAGGGGTTGTTGTCGAGCAGCAGGATATCTGCGCTCTTGCCCTCCGAAAGCGAACCCGTGATATCCTCTATGCCGAGTATTTTCGCGTTGCCGAGGGTTGCCATTTTGAGGCATTGGACGGGGGATATGCCCGAGGCAATGCTGAACCACTGCACCTCGCGCCACATATTGTACTGGGTGCAGAAGGGACAGGAAGCATCTGTGCCCAGCCCGACGGGTATGCCCGCGGCCATGGACTGTTTTGCACCCTCAAGCATGCCGCGGGTGACAACGCTCGAGTTGTACGAGGCGTCCTCGCCGAGTTTTGTGAATTCGCGCGGAAGCAGCCAGCAGGGCATTGCCGGCGACAGGGTGACCACCTGCGCCCCGCCGCGCGCCTTTAAGATTTTAAGGCTCTCCTCCGTGAAGGGTGCGCCGTGTTCTATGGTGTCCACTCCGCAGCGGGCGGCTATCTCTGCGCCGAGTGTGCTCTGCACGTGCGCCGCAACCTTCTTGCCCGAGGCATGCGCACAGTCGCACACCGCCTTCACCTGCTCTTCGGTCATCTTGACTTCGCCCGGTTCGCCCCGCTTTACGGCGTCCATCACGCCGCCCGTTATGCATATCTTTATAAAGTCGGCGCCCGCCTCAATCTGCTTTAAGGTGAGCTCCCTCAGCCCTTCGGGCGAAGCCGCAGAATTTGCAAAAGTGCCGTCGCCGTGCCCGCCAGGGGCGGTTATAGCCATGCCCGAAACATACATGCGGAGCCCTGCCGCCGCACCCTTGAACGAGTTGCACCTGTCGCGGAGGGCAATGTCCGAGCCGTGAAAATCCCCGACGGCGCGGAGGGTAGTGACTCCCGACAACAACTCGTTTTTTGCCGCAGAGGAGACCAGACGGGAGAGCACGACCCGCCCTATCGGGGTGCGGATAAATGAGAGCACTGCCTTCTGCAATTTTCCGCCGCCGAGTATCTTGCTCGGTCTGCCCGTGCCGAAAAGGTGAACGTGCAGGTTGATGAGCCCGGGCACGGCGTATCTGCCGCCGCCGTCTATTATCTTTGCGCCCCGCGGTCTGTCTCCCGCAGGGCATATGCGGACAATTTTCTGCCCCGAAATATAAATGTCGCGGTGTCCGGCGAGGGTGCAGTTTTCGACGTCTGCCACCGTGCAGTCTGCAATTATGTAGTCCACTTTTACCCTCCTTACATTTTTATACCGTAATTATAGCAGACAAACGCCCGCCGCGCAACAGCGAAAGACAACTTTGGCAAAAAATTTTCTTTAACGCGCAAAAGCGGCGCCGGCACGTGCGCCGACGCCTTGTTGAGAGAAAATTTTAAAGCGCCGTTAAAGAGCGCCTACTATCTTGTGGGGAACGTAGAGCTCGTCTATATATGCCGCGTCCTCATCGGTGAGGTTTACATCGAAGGCGGCGACAGCGTCGTCGAGATACTTTTCCTTTGTGGCACCGACTATGGGCGAGGCTATCCCCTTTTTGAAGTGCCAAGCAAAGGTTATTGCCGTCATGCTTGTGCCGTACTTGCCTGCCAGTTCGTTGATTCTTGAAGAGATTGCCTTGTCCTGCTCCTCTGTGGAATCGTACTTGCCGTGCGCCGTTGCATCCGTTTTGCTGCGCATGGTGTCCGCCTCCCAGCCGGGGCGGGCGCACCTGCCCGAAGCCAGCGGGCTGTAGGGCGTGAGAGCCACGTTCATCTGTCTGCATATGGGAATGAGCTCCCTTTCGTCCTCGCGGTATAAGGGATTGTAGTGATTTTGCATGGAGACAAAGGGCGTTAAATTATTGTCCCGCGCGCAAAGCTGCATGTTGTAAAACTGATATCCGTACATGGCGGAAGCCCCTAAAGCCCTCACCTTGCCCGCTTTTACGAGCCCGTTGAGCGCCTCCATGGTCTCCTCTATCGGCGTTGAATAGTCGAAGCGGTGAATTATATATAAATCGAGATAATCGGTGCCCAGCCTCTTTAAAGTGCCCTCAATCTCGCGGTTGATTGCCGCCTTTGAAAGGTGCCCTTCGTTGAAGTATACCTTGGAGGCGAGTACAACCTTGTCGCGGGAGACGTTGTTCTTAATTGCCCTGCCCAAGTACTCCTCGCTGGTGCCCGCGGAGTAGCCGTTGGCGGTATCGAAAAAGTTTATGCCGAGGTCGAGGGCGTGCTTTATTATCTTTTCGCTCTCTTCGGGGTTTAAAGTCCAGGCGTGCATCTTGCTGGCGGGGTCGCCGAAGCTCATGCAGCCGAGGCAGAGCTTAGAAACTTCTATCCCGCTGTTGCCGAGTTTTGTATACTGCATAGATATTCCTCCTTAACTATTTATTTTGCATGTTGAGTCTTTGTTTTATAAATTCAATAAATTGCGCCACCGCCGCCGTATGCGGCTGGTGCTTCTTCCACACCATAACACTCTTTACGGCAAGTTCGGGCATAAAGGGCTTGAAGGACATATCCGGGTTTTTATAGAGCGATGCCGCGCCCTCTATGGTGATTGCCGCACCTATGCCGCAATCGACGAGCGTGGCGGCGTTGTACAAAAGATTGTATGTGGCAAATATATTCATTTTATCGTAATATTCGCCGAACCAATCAGCCACGCCCTGAGCCACGCCCCGTTTGGCGATGAACACTCTTCTGCCGACTAAGTCCTCGCGGGTGACGTACTCCTTTTCAAACAGCGGGCACTTTTTGGGAACGAGCACGCCCCACCGCTCCTTTACGGGCAGGGGTACGCCCTCGTACCTAAAAATATCCGTCTGCCCCAAAAGCACGCCTATGTCCAAAGAGCCGCGCTCCAGCCGCTCCTTTACGTGGTCGGCGTCGTTGGAGTATATATCGAACTTGACCTCGGGATATGTATCACTGAAGTCGCGCATTGCCTCGGCGAGATAGCGCATTGTGTATGCCTCGCCGCTGCCGATAGCTATCGTGCCCGTGAGAGTTTCGCCCTTGTTTTGAAACTCCTTTTCCGTCTTATCGGTCAAGTCGACAATCTCCTGCGCCCTGCGCCTTAAAAGCATGCCCGCTTCCGTAAGCGAACTCGAGTGTCTGCCGCGCACAAAGAGCTGTGCGCCGAGTTCCTCCTCGAGCTGCATCATCTGACGGGAAAGCGCGGGCTGGGAGATATGCAGAATTTCCGCCGCACGGGTTATATTTTCCTCACGGGCGACGGTCAAAAAGTATTTAAGTACTCTTACTTCCATAATTGCCCCCGATATATGCCCCTGCCATTGGGCGGTATATATTAAAGGCTGCCGTACTGACCGTCGTCGACGGGCTCTAACCACTCGTTGGAGGTGTTTTCGCCTGGCACTTCCACGGCAATGTGCGAGAACCAGCTATCCTTCTTTGCTCCGTGCCAGTGCTTGACTTCGGGAGGGATTACCACTACGTCGCCGGGATTAAGAGACTGCGCGGGCTTGCCCCACTCCTGATACCAGCCGCTGCCCGCAACGCACAAAAGTATCTGCCCGCCTCCCTTTGAGGCGTGGTGAACATGCCAGTTGTTGCGGCAGCCGGGCTCGAACGTTACGTTGGCAAAGAAGGGTACGCCGGGCTGGGGCGTTGTCAGAGGGTTGAGATACGACTTGCCGATGAAATACTGCGCATAGGCAGAATTTTCGTTGCCCAGTCCGAATACGTTGCTATTTTCAAATTGCTTATCCATTTTAATCACCTCTTAAAATTATTTAAATATTTTGCAACGGGCTATATGCAATACGCCGCGCTTACTTAAGATTTTTTCCGAGTTCGTACACCTCTTTCATGTACCGCGAAGCCCTCGTCATAGACGGCGTGCCGCAGCCCTTTCCCCACACGGTACCCATGTTCTTTAAATTCAGATAGCGCACGAGCGTTTTATAGTGGCTCTCCAAGGCTTCAAACGTCCAGCCGTCGGAATTCCACGCCGCGGAAATAATTGCCGACTTCATGTTTTTACGGTGTATGCTTGAATTGAAGGCGCAGAATCTGTCGACTAAAATTTTAAGCTGGGCGGACATGCCGTAGTAATAGAGCGGAGTTACGAACACCATCATGTCGGCGGAAAGAATTTGCTCCCTAATCTTTTCCATATCGTCCTTCTGCGAACAGGGTCCCTCGTAACCGCAGCGTATGCAGCCCGTGCAGGGGTGAATATTTGCGTGAGCCGCGTCGATTACTCCGACGGTGTACCCCGCCTCCTTCGCTCCGCGGATAAATTCGCCCGCCAGCATATTCGACGAGCCGTTTTTATTGGGGCTGCCCTCTAAAACAACAATCTTCATGCCATAACCTCCGCCTTGAATTTCAACTATATTATAACTCATGCGCATTGCAATGTAAAATACTTATTTATTATTGCCTGACATGCATAAAAGGCATTGCAAAAAAAATACTTAATCTCCGCAATGCCGTAAAAAATTAAATATCCGCGGCGGAACCCCTCCACAGCGGATTTGGTTTTATCTTTCATACACCGGATCTATTGAGCTCTTCTTCCGAAGCTTTGAAATTATTCCCGAGCAATTTATGCGGTGCGGGCACATGTATTTCAAGTTTATATCACGCACCCCGATCGTCGATATTTTCACGTCGGTTTTTGCAAAAATTTATTCCTTCCGACAAAACCGCCGCCCCGCGACATGTCGCGGGGCGGCGGTTTTTATTTTCGGGTTAAAACTTTTAAAATCTTTTGTACAGGTTTAGGAGGTTTTACAACCGCAATTATCGTCATACCTTACCCCTGTTCACAATTATTAGCGCAGTATCGCCCTCCCTTAATCTTACGAAGGCTTCTTTGCTTTGGACAATGTTTGAAATGCCCCTGCACTCGCCGACGCAGATTTTTTCGGGATAGGCGTACTTGCACCCTCTGCTATCCATTATATGAACTTCGTTTCCGAAAGGTAACAGCGAAAAGGTTGAGCCTGCATATAAGCCCAGTTCCACCACTCCCCTTGCGGCATAAATTATCGAACGGGAGGTTATCATGCGGCAACTGACCCCGCGCGAGAGGGCGGCGTGCAATAACTGTAAATTGCCGAGAAAGTGGTCCTCCCTGCCGCCGCCTCCCCCGTAGATTGTAATGTCGCCGAAGCCTGCGGCTATCATTTTAAAGAGCGCGATTTCTCCGTCGGTGAAGTTCTTTTCGGAGGGAAAAATTTCCTCGGGCGGAGGGTCGGGGATATATGAAAGGGAATCGAAATCGCCCACGGTTTTATCGATGCGCACCCTGCCCTTTGCCCACTCATACGCTCCGTCGCAACAATAGACCACTGCATCGCTGTCGTCTATGGGCTCACTGAACGGTTCGCCGTTTAATAGTAAAATGCCCTTTTTCATGCCTTTAACGAGGAGATTGCGGCAGCCATATCGTTTGCTTTGAACACGGCGGAGCCGGCGACGATTATATTTGCGCCCGCAGCCCTTATCTCCTGCACGTTTTCAGCCGTAACGCCGCCGTCGACCTCGATGTCGAGATCTTCCCTGCCGATTGAAAGCGCATATTCTTTCGCCTTTTTAATCTGACCGAGAGCCGAGGGAATGAACTTCTGCCCGCCGTAGCCGGGGAATACGGACATTACCAGCACCATGTCGCAGAGGTCGAACACGGGAAAGATTTTTTCGACGTCAGTATCGGGATTGACGACGGCGCCGCACTTTACGCCGTAAGATTTTATGAGTTCCAGCGTCTCCCTTAAATAGGTCGGCGAAATTTTTGCGCAGGCTTCGCAGTGCACGGTTATGATATCGGCGCCCGCCTCGGCAAAAAATTTAATCTGCGTTTTGGGGTGCTCTATCATAAGATGGCAGTCGAGGGGAAGCTTTGTTAAGGGGCGGATATTTTTTACCATCTGCCCGCCGAAGGTTATGGGCTCGACAAAGCTGCCGTCCATGACGTCGCAGTGAATGAGGTCGGCGCCTGCCGCGTTGAGTTTTTTTATTGCCCCGCCCATGTCCGAAAAGTCGGCGGAGAGGATTGAAGGCGCAATTTTTGTGTGCATATAATTTTTTCCTTTTGAATGTTTATGTATCTGAGGGATTTTATCAATCGCCCTGTTTTTTTATATACGACGCCCTTAGCTGACCGCAGGCGCCGCCTATGTCCGAGCCTATCTGACGGCGGAGCGTTGCCGAAAGCCCGCCCTTTTCCAAAAGCCCCAAAAAGCGGTAGGCCGATTTTTCGTCGGTGGCTTTCAGGGTGCGCTCATTCACCTCGTTGAGGCGGATGAGGTTGACGTGGCAGGGTCTGCCTTTGAGTAAATTTATCAGCTCTTCGGCGTGCCGCCTGTCGCAGTTTTCGCCCTCTATTAAGGAGTATTCGAATATATACCGCCTGCCCGTCTTTGCAAAATAATTGTCGCACGCCTGCAAAATTTCGGCAATCGACCACTTGTTCGCAATGGGCATGGTGCGGGCTCGCTCACTATCCGTCGTCTGGTGCAGCGAAACGGTGAGGTTCAAGGGTATATTTTCCTCTGCAAAGGCGTACATTTTATCTACCAGTCCGCAGGTTGAAAGGGAGATATTGCGGGGGGAAATGTTCAAGCCTTCCTGCGAGGTGAGATTTTTTAAAAACTGCACGACGTTTGCGTAGTTGTCGAAGGGCTCCCCGCTGCCCATTAAAACGACGTTTGTGACAGCCCTTTTTTCCTTGGTGCCGCCGTATGCAGCGTTGACCTTTAAAATCTGGGAGAGAATTTCGCCCGGGGAGAGGTTGCGGATAAGTCCGTTCAACGTGGAGGCGCAGAACTTACAGCCCATGCGGCAGCCCACCTGGGTGGACACGCACTGGGTATTGCCGTACTTGTAGCTCATGAGCACGCCTTCGATTATGTTGCCGTCGGCAAGCTCGAACAGAAACTTTTTTGTGCCGTCCGAACTTTCGAAAACTTCTTTGATTTTAACGGCGCAGTCCTCGAATTCGGTTAAAAGCCTCTCCTTGAATGAGTTCGGCAGGGTGGAAATCTGAGAGATATCCTTGCCCTGCGTAATGCCTTCGTACAGCTGTCTGGCGCGGAAGGCGGGCTGACCGAGGGACGAGGCTAATTCTTTAATCTGTTCAAAGCTTAAATCCTGAATTATTGCCTTCATTTAACTTTTCCTTTCAAAGCAGGCGATATAGAACCCCGCGCCCAGGGAGATGTGGGGCAAAAACTGCATGCCGTAGCGCGTGATTTTGTGCGCGAGGGGGCTGTTTAACGATACGAGTTCGAAATTTTTATGCCCCTCCAGAAAGTTATGCGCGGCGGTATCGTTTTCCTGCGGGAGAATGGAGCAGGTGGAATAGTACAGCCTGCCGCCGACCTTTACGTACCGCGCGGCGTTTGCAAGCAGAGCCGCCTGCGTTGCCGCAAGCGAAGGGATATCCTCCTCCCTGCGGTTGAGTTTTATATCGGGATTTTCGTTGATTACCCCCGTGCCCGAGCAGGGCGCGTCGACGAGTACGGCGTCGTACACCTCCTCATATGCGGGGTTGAACACCGTGCCGTCGGCGCAGACGGGTTCGACGTTTTCAACGCCCATGCGCCTGCAATAGCTCTCTATCAGCTCAACCCTGTGGGGGTGAAGTTCGCACGAGGTGACCTTTTTAAATTTTTTGGAGAGAAGCACGCTCTTTCCGCCGGGCGCGGCGCACATATCGAGCAGCCGTTCGCCGCCGCATATTGCCGCGCAAATGGCTATTGAGCCCACCGACTGGAAGGTATAGTCGCCCCTTAAAAAACCCTCGCCGCGCACAAAGCGTTTAAAGATATACACGCCCTTGAAGGGAGTTTCGACGGGGCGTTCGTCCGCACGGGAGATATACTCCTCCCCCCTTTCAAACCGCACGCACACGCCCGGGGAGGGGGTGCATAAAATGCTCTCCGCCTCCGACTTATATGCGCGCCTGGCGGCTTTTGCCAGCCACAGCGGAACGGAAGCCGAGACGGAAAGCCTTTCATCTGCCTGTTCGGGCAGTGCGGGCACCTTATAGGAGCGAAGAAAGGCGTTTACGAAGCCAGCCGCGCCGCCCTTGCCCAGCTTTTTTGCAAGCTCCACGGCGCTGTCGACGACGGCGTACTCCTTCCACTTTAAAAATTCGAGGGCGTAGAGCGCAATCTTCAATATCAGCTTCACGGCAGCTTTGGGGCTCTTTTGCACGTTTTTTGAAATTATGTATCCGAGGTATATGTCCCGCTCCAAAACGCCGTAGCAGATCGCCGTCGTTTCACCCTTCCGCGCGGGCTCTATAAGGCTCTCCGAAAGTGCCTGTTTGAAGTATTTGCCCCCAGAATATACCTTAGAGAGCACAATATAGGGGTCAACCAATGGGTTAGTCAAGCCTGTCGCCTTCCTTTATCTTTCTGCCGTTCACGAGGTCGGAAGCCGAAAGGGGTTTGCCGCCCGCAAACTGCGCTTTGAGTATCTCGAAGCACCCCTCCGCACAGGAAACCACAATACCCTTTTTGTCGGCTTTTACCACCCTGCCGCCCTCGCCGCCGTCCATGCCGGGGCAGAGGCGGGCGTTGTGAATATTCAGTCTTACGCCCTCTTTTGAGCACCACGCGAGGGGGGAAGGACTCATGGCTTTTATGAGTCTTACGCAGGCGGAAGCTTCGGTAAAGTCAAGCTTTGCGTCCGCCGCCGTTATCTTTTTACAGTAGGTGGCAGCACTTTCGTCCTGCATGAGCACCTGGGGGTTGCCCGCTTCGATATATTCAACCGCCTCTAAAGCCGCCTCCGCGGAGAGCAGTGAGAGCTCTTCGGAGAGTTCGCCGTACGTCTTTTCGCCCACCTCGCACCGCTTGACGAGCAGAATGTCGCCGCTGTCGAGCTCGACTTCGGTCTTCATTACGGTAACTCCCGTATGGCATTCGCCTGCAAGTATGGCGGATTGAATGGGGCTTGCGCCCCTGAATTTGGGCAGAAGGGAGGCGTGCAGGTTCCACACCCCCTCGGGGAAGGAGAGGAGAATTTCCTTTGAAAGGATCTGACCGTAGGCGCAGGTTATCATTATGTCGCCGCCGAGCGCCTTTACATCCTCGACGTGTTCGCGAATTTTGGAAAAGTCGAGAACGGGAATGCCCTTTTCGAGCGCGAACTGCTTTACGGGCGTGGGGGTCAGCACCCTCTTCCTGCCTACGGGCTTATCGGGCTGGGTGATGACGCCCGCCACTTCGCCGCGTTCGTACAGCGCCTTCAAAGCGGGCAGGGCATAGGCGGGCGAACCCGCGAATACTATCTTCATGACTGCTCCTCGGGAAGATCGTAGACCTCGTCGGCTATGTCGGTGTAGATTATACCGTCGAGGTGGTCGAGCTCATGGCAGACGGCTCGGGCAAAGAAGCCTTCGGCGGTAAGCTTGTGCTTGCGACCGGTGCGGTCGCGGTACTCCGCCTTTACGCGGTAGGGACGGGTGACTGTGCCCTGCTTGCCCTTTACCGAAAGACAGCCTTCGGGTCCCGTCTGCTCGCCCTTTTTGGAGACGATGACGGGGTTGACCATTTCATAGAACCCCTCCTCCACGTCGATGACGACGACGCGTATGGGTAGACCCACCTGGGGCGCGGCGAGACCAGCCCCGTTTTCGGCGCGGACGGTCTGCTTCATGTCGTCCAGAAGCGAGCCGAGCGCGGCGTCAAATTTTTTAACCTCGGCGCACTTCTGCCTTAAGACCTCGTCGCCGATCTGAACTACGTTACGTATCATATTTTACCTCTCTTTGAGTTTACAATTATTAATTCTGACGGGCTTCGCTTCAATTGCGGCGTCAGCTAAGGTTTGCAGGGTTTTCTTCGACATATGCGAGAGCCGAGGAGTTGGAAGCCGCCGCGGCGATATCGTAAATGCGGAAAAGGAGCGATTTGCCCTTGAGCCTCATGAGCACCTGGTAGCGCACCCTGCCCTGCAACTTTTTGATGGGCGAATGCATTTTATTGAAGAAGATAAACTCCTCCGGGTGTTCCTTTCTTAGCTCGTCTATGGCAAAATAGACCTCCTTTAAGACCCCGAGGGCGGCTTTGTCCTCCTCGGCGGTGACCATTACGCGGCAGATGAGCGAAAAGGGCGGAAAGTTGGTTGCCCTGCGCACAGCGACCTCGTTGTTGAAGAAGCCCTTGTAGTCGTAGTTTACGGCATAGCGCAGAATGTAGTTTTCGGGCGAGAAGGTCTGAAGGACGACCTTGCCCTTTGCGCCCGCCCTGCCGCTCCTGCCGGCGACCTGGGTTATCAGCTGAAAGGTTCTTTCGCCGCTGCGGTAGTCGGAAAAGTGCAGGCTCATGTCGGCGTCTAAAATGCCCACGAGTGTGACGGAGGGGAAGTCGTGCCCCTTTGCTATCATCTGCGTGCCGACGAGGATATCCGCCTCGCGCCGCGCGAATGCCGAAAGAATTTTATAGTGCCCGTCCTTGCCGGTGACGGTATCGTTGTCCATGCGCAGAATTTTTGCCTTGGGGAAGAGCTCCTTAAGGTCTGCCACCACCCTCTGCGTGCCCGTGCCGCCGTAGCGGAGGTGCACGCCGCCGCATTCGGGACAAGCAGTAAGCATATGATACTTTGCGCCGCAGTAGTGGCACTTTAAGCAGTGCTCCTCGGAGTGGTATGTAAGGGAGACGTCGCAGTTTTCGCACTTTGCCACATACCCGCAGTCCTGGCAGATGACAGATTTTGCGTATCCCCTGCGGTTTAAAAAGATTATCGCCTGATTGCCCGAGGAGAGCGTACCGGAGAGTTCCTCCCGAAGCGCCCGCGAAAAGGCGGAAGCGTTGCCCCGCTTGACCTCCTCGCGCATGTCGGCGATTATCACCTCGGGCAGGGGCTTTTTGTTTATCCTGTCGGGCAGCTCCACAAGCCCGTACTCGCCCTGTGTGGCGCATATGTAGCTTTCAACCGAGGGAGTCGCCGAGCCTAAGATGAGTTTGCAGCCGTTGTACTCCGCACGCATGCGGGCAATTTCTATCGTAGAATAGCGGGGAGCCGTTTCGGACTGGTAGGAGGAGTCGTGCTCCTCGTCAATGATTATCGCACCGAGGTTCTCCAAAGGGGCGAACACCGCCGAGCGGGCGCCGATTGCAATTTTTGCCTCGCCCGAGCGCAGGCGCCACCACTCGTCGAACCGTTCGCCGGGGGTGAGTCCGCTGTGCATTATCGCCGCCTGACCCTTGAACCTGCGCCGCAGCTGGCGGAGCATCTGTGGGGTTAAGGAGATTTCGGGGACTAAAAATATAGCCGTTTTGCCCCTCTTTAAAACTTCGGCTATGTAGCTTAAATAAATTTCCGTCTTGCCGCTGCCCGTTACGCCGTGTATGAGCTGGACGGTTTTGGGGGAATTTTCGATATAATTTAATGCGTTCTGCTGTGCGGGCGTGAGCGTTACGGGAGTGTACTCCTCCTCTTCGCCCTGCATG